>DATFIA010000313.1:0-3639 GCA_035270545.1 Treponemataceae bacterium | reverse complement strand
CGTGCAGTTTCGACAAAATAATCTGGATCGAGTTCGTTAGAAGCAACCATAGTATGCAAACCAAAACTGGTAGAGCCACGCTTTGCTGCATCTGCATAAGCGTCAATTACTTGTGGGCGCGTTAAGCCATATTTCGCTTCTTCGGGTTTACCAATAAGGGCATTTCCGTCCTTTAAGGGTCCTGGATTATATCTAAAACAAATACGCTCAGGAAACGCACCGAGGGCTTTTTCTAGAAAATCGATATGAGTTATATCGTCTAAATTGATAATTGCGTTCATTAAGTTTGCATAGACATATTCCGATTCGGGGGTGTTATTCGAGGAGAAAAACACATCGTCACCGGTAAGCCCTGACTTTTGTGCAAGAATAAGTTCTGCCATACTAGAACAGTCGGCTCCAAGCCCTTCAGCGGCGAGTATCTTCACAATATAGGGGTTAGGACAGGCCTTAACGGCATAATACTGCCTGAATCCGGGAAATCGAGAAGAAAAAGCAGTCATAAACTTCTTTGCATGATCTCTAATTGCCTTTTCATCGTAAAGATAAAAGGGTGTTGGATACTGAATAGAAAGGGCGCTGAGGTTTTCTTTGGATAGGGGAAAAGTTTTTTCGCTCATACAAGATACCCCTTTGCCTTTAGAAGTTCTGCATTGAGGATTCCACCACCTGCAGCTCCTCGCACAGTATTATGAGAAAGTCCAACAAAGCGGATATCGAAAATAGGGCAAGGTCGGAGGCGGCCAACAGAAACGGCCATTCCCTTGTCTTCGTCGCGGTCTCTGCGAGGTTGTGGGCGGTTTGCCTCATGGCGCACAATTATTGGCTGCACTGGTGCAAAGGGAAGATTCAATTCTTGTGGTAAGCCCCGGAAATTAGTCCAAATGGTTTCTATTTCTTCTAAGCTTGGTTTTTTATCTCCAAATTCAAGACTTACACAGGCTGTGTGCCCATTAATTACTGGAACACGGTTGCAATGAGCTGCAACTTTCAAACCTTCAAAATTGCTTATCGCGCCATTTACAACTTTTCCAAATATTTTTAAGGGTTCATTTTCGCTTTTTTCTTCTTCTCCGCCAATAAAGGGAACAACATTGTCTATCATGTCGAGGCTTGGAACACCGGGATATCCAGCGCCTGAAACTGCTTGCATGGTTGTGACTATCATTCTTTTTACTTCATAGCCAGCCTGCATTAAGGCCCAAATTGGGGTCATATAACTTTGCAATGAGCAATTTGGTTTTACTGCGACAAAACCCTTGTCCCAGCCATGAGCTTTTTTTTGAGCTTCTATTACACTCAAATGATCTGGGTTTATTTCGGGTATAAGCATGGGAACATTGTCTGTCCAGCGGTGAGCTGAAGCATTTGATACTACAGGAATACCAAGACCAGCATAGGCATTTTCAAGGTCTTTGACTGCATCTTTAGATTCAAGCTCTAAAGCACTAAACACAAAACGGCATTTTCCCAAAGCCTTTTCAGGCATGTTGGCATCTTCAATTACGAGGTCTGCAACATTGCTTGGTACATTAGCGCCAAGGAGCCACTTAGTTCCAACTACTTCCTTATATGCTTTTCCCGCAGAGCGAGGACTCGCTGCTACATAGGTTACTTCAAACCAAGGATGGTTTTGAAGTAAATAGATATAATTTTGTCCAACAGCGCCTGTTGCGCCAAGTATTCCAACGGGTATTTTAACACTCATTCTTATTTCTCCTGAAAATATGGAGCTTTTATTAAAGCTCGTTTTTTAGTATTCCGGCAGCTTCCATAGCTGCTCGGAGTGGGGCTTCGTTTTCTTTTTGTAGTGGGCACAAAGGCAAGCGGAGGCTTCCGGCCGGTAAACCCTTCATGTTCATAGCTGCCTTTATTGGAACTGGATTTGTTTCTATAAAAGCGGCTTTGAATGCTGGTAAAAGCTTGTAATGTAATTTTCGAGCTTTTTCCAGGTCACCTGAAATTGCAGCAAGGGCAAGTTCCGTAATTCTGGCGGGCTCTATATTGGACACTACAGAAATTACTCCGTCTCCTCCAAGTGCTGCCAAAGGTAAGCAAAGGGCATCATCTCCGGAGAGAACAGTGAAATTTGGCTTTTTTGCAGCAATGGTTGCAAGAACATCCATCATCTGCCCAATGTCACCAGATGCTTCTTTTACGCCTACAATATTTGGTAATTCTGCAATACGGGCAAGTAAGGCAGTACAGATATTTTTTCCAGTTCTTCCTGCAATATTATATACAATTATGGGAAGACCTACCTCTGAACAGGCTGCAAAATGTCGGTAAATACCTTCATCTGTTGGCTTGTTATAGTAAGGAGTAACCACAAGAGCATAGTCCGCTCCTTTATCTTTAGCACGTTGAACGTACCTAACTGCATCTTTAGTATTGTTACTTCCCGCTCCTACAATAACGGGAACTTTTCCTTTAGCCTCTGCAATAGCAATATCAATGAGGATTTCTTCTTCGCTTTCATCGAGAGTTGGCGTTTCGCCAGTAGTTCCTAAGGGAACTATTCCCGAGATACCGCTTTCAAGCTGAAACCGCACCAGGCGTTTAAATCCCTCGTAATCGACTGAACCGTCGTTATTCATAGGGGTAACCAGTGCAGTAAATGCTCCTCGCAGCTTCTTCATATCGCGTCTCCTTCAGGGAATAATCAAAGGCCTACCATACGGCACCCTTCTAGTTCTTATTCAAAATACTCTGTTGTGAGTCTAGAAAAAAGAACAACGCTATTCCATGCAATATTATGCTAGTTTATTACATATTTATGCATAATTGCAAGTAGCACTGAATATTTTGAAAGATACTGAATGCAAAATAATTGGATTCAAGATATACTTTTACCTATGCATAAAAAAAGGAATTGGCCTAAGGACCTAATGCGTCGAATCTATATTACTGCCAGTACTTTTATTGAAAACGATTTAAATGCATACGCGGCCTCAGGTGCATATAGTTTTATTCTTTCCTCTCTTCCTATCCTTTTAATGGTCTTTGTTCTTCTTTTGCGAGTTTTTCATGACTCACCAGAAATAATTCTGGATTTTTTTGAAACCTATATTCAACAATTAGCTGGTTTTGATTTTAATGGAACACTCACATCACTTATCTCTATTAAATCTATTGGCCTTTTTGAAATAATAATTGGATTTTCAGTTTTTTGGATGGCGCGACGTTTTTTTGCATCTTTCCAAAAAGGTTTGCGAAAAATTTATAGAAAACGTCAAAAAGGTGCCGCAATTACAGAAAATCTCTTTCTCATTGGGGGACAGGTTATTCTCGTAATTCTCATAGTGAGTATTGTTATAGCTATTATTACGGGGAAAGCTTTTTTTAAATCTTCCCTTGCAAGTAACTTAATAAACCCAGTCCTTCTCTCTATCCTGCAAATGTTATTTAGATTTGTCCCCTTAGCCGGAATTTTTATTTTTACTACCATGGTTTATTATTTTATTCCTCGAATGCGCCCCGACTTTATAAACTGTATAATTTCTGGCGCAGCTACCACTCTCTCGTTTACCTTTGTACAATTCGCCTATTCATCTTTTATTAATATGACTCGTTATAACCTCGTCTATGGTATTTTAAGTAATGCAATTGTTCTCATTCTTGAAGTGTATACCTTTTTTC
>DATFIA010000312.1:0-3334 GCA_035270545.1 Treponemataceae bacterium | reverse complement strand
GTTGATTCATATTAAACCTCCTCTTTCTTACTTAGGTACATTCTGCAAAATATCAGTTACAATTTTAATGATAACACCGCCAGCTACAACAGAACCAATCTGACCAGATACATTAGCACTGATTGCATGCATCAAGAGATGGTTAGAAGGGTCTTCCTTAAGTCCCATCTTCTGTACAACTCGGGCTGACATAGGGAACGCAGAGATTCCAGCTGCACCTACCATGGGATTAATCTTCTTACCATTTTTAAGGAAGAGATTAAGAAATTTAGCAAATAGTACACCACCGATGGTATCAAATACGAATGCTACCAGGCCTAAGCCCATAATCATGATAGTCTGCTTATTCACGAAATCAGCAGCAGTCATTTTAAAGGAAATTGTTATACCTAGTAAGATTGTGATAATGTTGGGAAAAGCATTTTGAGCGGTCTCTGATAAAGAATTTAACACGCCACATTCTCTGATTAAGTTACCGAACATAAGAAATCCGACCAACGCTACTGATTGAGGTGCTATGATACCGGCAACAAAGGTAACTATAATCGGGAAGCATATCCTAGCCTGCTTTGTAACAGACTTTGGATTATACTCCATACGAATAAGACGTTCCTTCTTTGTAGTAACCAGCTTAATAGCAGCGGGCTGTACCAGAGGAACCAGAGCCATATAGGAATATGCCGCCACGGCTATTGGACCCATATATTTTGAGTTCAAGATCTGGGAAACCAAAATTGCAGTAGGGCCATCTGCAGCACCGATGACACCGATGGATGCAGCATCGTTTAGACTGAAGCCAAGAATTATAGCGAGGGTAATGGTCATAAAGATACCAAACTGCGCGGCAGCTCCGAATAGAAACATCTTCGGGTTCGAAAGTAACGGACCAAAGTCAATCATGGCACCGATACCGATAAATAATAAGATGGGTAATGCTTCTGATGCTTCAATTCCTGTTTCAAATAGCCACTGAATGATTCCTGTATCACCTAATACACCAGTTTGGGGGATATTAACCAAGATGGCACCCAGACCCATCGGTAGAAGAAGGGAGGGCTCGAAACCCTTTGCAACAGCAAGATAAATCAGAAGAACACCTACGCCATACATAACCCACATTTGCCAGGTGATTTCCATAATACCTGAAAATAAAAAATCCATAAAAAATGTCCTCCTTAGAATGCTATATCATTTTCTCTGCCGTAGTGTAGTATATATAATAAAGAAAGGCATAATTCACTGCACGAGAATAGATAAATAATCAAATTATTTTATATTGTAGCTTATGTTAATCATGTATGTCAATGCTGTTTCGCAGGTTTTTGAAGAACTTGTTACAGTTCAGCCTTCGGCTGAACTAACGACCAATGCACCGGCTAAAAAATAGCCGGTGTACCTAAAAATATTTTTTTGATATTTTCAATCATTGCCATTTTTCTTCGTTTTAATGTTTCGATGATAGTTAAGATGGAACAATACATCTCATGTCCACTGTCCTTTCGAAATCCACCAGCCATTTTTTGGCGGTTTTTCGCTTTTCTCAGGTCACGTTCGCTCATGTTGTCATCAAAAGGGACCTCGTAATTACGCAGAAACAATAGATGATTATGACTGTACTTTTCCAATCGATTTAATAGTGTCGCTTCGTCCTGTTTTGCATACTTGTGTTTCGTTTTTTTATTCTCTTTTCGCCCCTGTAAGAGGCACTCAAAATAGCTCTTTTCATAGGACGAGATTTCTTTATCTGTAAAAAACTGTTTCCCTTGACCGATAGCTTCTTTTCTTTCGTTGTTCATCTTGCAAAGAAGAGTAATGAGCTTATCAGACCATGGATTTTTTGTATCCTCCGAATTTTTTCTAAGATATCGAATGATGTGGACATTACACTCTGCATGATCGATTCCAAAATGATACAATGCTGTTTCATGATCATGTACAAGGATACCCGTATAATTTTCTAAAAAGTTGATTTTATGCATAGCCTCAATTGTTTTACGTTTCATAGCACGATAGATAACAGTTTCTGCTATGCTGAAATTTCGAATGTAATTTTGTTGTCCATTATTTGTTACAGTAGTGGCATCGGTTGCTACAACAGCTTGATTAAGCAGTTCTTGCTCAAGATGTCCTATGTACATTTCAGATTTAGCTGCAAACTTTTTGCAGAACCCATAAACGCTTCCGGCTGAAAGACTAAGTTCGTCTTCGCTGGCAGAATTTAAAAAAGCAGCTATTCTGTCATTTGACATAACGCCTTCACTGTATAATGTTACAGACAATGCTTTTACATTTGGTCCATAAATAACATCACTGCGATACTCTGCTGGTATTGTGAAACGATTGTTTTTATCCGCATAGATACGAATTTCCGTAATAAGTGGCTTAACATCAAGATCCACAACATATTTTGTAATATACTTTCCAGTAGAAGGATCTCCTAGTTTTTTTACCTGATGTATGCAGTTACCCTGTTTGAGTTTCTCTTCAATATCACTTTTTGTCAAGGTTGTGCCAGAATGTCCTTTTTGTCCACCTGCTTTTTTATCACTTTTGCTTCGACCATTAAAAGTATTGGACGGCTTGCCGCCTTTCTGGTCTTTGGATGGTGGAAGTGATGTATTGGAACTGTCATTATTGATAATGCTCTTAAGGCGTTCATTGTCATTGCGAAGAAGTGTATTTTCTTTGGTAAGGCTATCTATTTTTAAGTTTAATCTATCAACATCTTCTTTGTGTTCGACTTTTTCAACACTTAGATCCTTTTCCACAGCATCAAGGCGCGCTATTACTTCCATTAATTGATTATACATGCTTTTTTCGTAATTACCTGCCATTAATACGCCCCCGATCTGTGCTATTTAATATAAAAAGTATATCAAATAACGTGGTAAAAAGCGAATTTGAAGGTATTTGTAATTCGTCAAAATGACGGTGGATAACTCCTCAAAAAATCAAATAAAAATGGATTAACCGAACCAAAAAAACTTTAAATTGACCTGTTTGAAACCTTTATCCACATTTAATTCAAAAAATGAAACTGCATGAACAAACTACTTATATTAGCTGATTTTCACGTGGACAATCTATTCAATTAAGAAAAAACCAAAATTAATTTCAGCAATTTGCACATAAATAGGGGGATATAGCATTAACCATTTCAAAATTTACATTCATTCACTTACTCAAGGCTGAACTGTAACACAATATAACACACTTTTTGTCAAATTTATTGACTTAAGTGGCATTATATGCTATTATTAATATATAAATTACATCATACTTCCATTTGATACCAGACATCAGCTGAAAGTATTAATAATAGCATCTTTAGACA
>DATFIA010000311.1:0-3572 GCA_035270545.1 Treponemataceae bacterium | reverse complement strand
ATTGCAAATCTTAATCAAACAAGCCTTGTATATGAGTTATTGGATCATGCAACAAGTATTGAATTCCGTAAAGTTGGTGCAAAGAGGAAAAAAGAAGCAATATTGTCAGAGATTTATCTTAAATTGAAAAATTATGATAAGATGCTGAAAAAATCATTGAAATTTTAAATGACCTTGAATATCGTGGACGTAAACTTGCGGTGAGTTATTCTCGAAAGAGAGAAGAAGATCACTCATCTGAAAATTCAAATTATGAAGCTTCAAATTCCGGAGAATCCTATGTCTCGGATAATGATGAAAAGAACGACGATATTGATGGCGACGCCTAATGAGGCGAGCAAAAAACCGATAACCTTGTGTTGTCGGTTTTTTTTTGTCTCTTCGCTTTTTTTTTCGATATAATGTGCCCCTAGAGTAAGAAAAAGACCTGGTGGACAGTAGGGCAAGGCCTTTCCAAATATTGCAATTAAAGCCGCTATGCTTGCGCTGTTAAAATTCGCGGTTTGTATGCTTTCTAGGAGCAATATAAATTCTATGAAAGCTCCAGCAGCAACAAACCATTTTTTCGCAGAATTTTTTACCTGATATTCTGCCTGAGCATTTTCTAAGTGCACTTGAATTGAATCAGAGATAGCAGGGGAATAAAATAAACATTGATTTTTTTGCCATCGGTTTTGAGCTTCTGCCCAATACACAGGTGTTCCGGTTTGAACAAGAAAAACGGTTGACCATGGAATCTGAGAAAAAGCTTTCGTGTCATTCATTAGATAAAAACGAGTTTTTTGTGGGATAATTGGTACTTCTTGTTCTATTTCATCTTTTGTTTTTAAGCACAATCTATTTTCTTTTAATGTCCATAGAGTGCCAGAAACAGTCTTTTCATTGGTGAAACGCTTCAGAGTTTTTTGATATATGTGCTTTTCTATCCAACGGCTTAGGGCTGGAAAAACAACATAAAAGAGGATAGCCACAAAACAAATTAATATAATTCTGGGTATCATACGCATTACTCCCGGTGTATACTCTTTATATTATGAACAGCGAAACTGATATTTCACGATTAGTGACCGGCCCGCTGTCGGTCAATACCTGGTGTATTCCTCTTGATTCTCGAAGAGTCATTGTTGTAGACCCTGGTGGAGATTCTTCTTCAATTATAGCACATCTTGTACAGCGTAAGCTTACTCCAATCCTTTTTTTTCTTACTCATGGACATTTTGATCATATTTCTGCTATTCCATCCTTGTGTGCTGCCTTTCCCGGTGTTCCTGTGTCAATTCATGAAAAAGATTCAAAGTGGCTCGGAAAGGGAGCATTAGAGCAGCATAGAGAGTTTTTTGAGATGCTGGGCGCACGGTGGATGGTCGATCGTTATGGCTCAGAGCTCCCTTCTGCAGATATTATGATCGAAGATAATCAAATAATCACACTTTTAGATGGAACCATAATTGAAGACTGGAAAGTATTGTATACACCGGGACATAGCCCTGGGTGCGTTTGTTATTGGAATGAAAAACGTTCTGTTTTGATTTCCGGAGACACTCTTTTTGCAGCCGGAGTGGGTAGAACAGATGGTCCTGGAGGAAATCAGAGCGAACTTGAAAGAAGTCTTTCGCGGTTAGCCCGGCTTCCGCCTCAGACTCTTGTTCTTCCAGGTCATGGTGAGGCTACTCAATTGTATCGCGAATTATGAGTACTCACGAAACTGTGTTATTTCGTTGCAGCCAATGCTTCTGAAATACTAAAGGCGTGATCTCCAAGTTTTTCTATGTTTCGAACAATATCGATATATAAAAGTTCGCCTCGAACATCAGCGCCTTGCTCAAGACGTTTTCGAGCAACCTTTTTTAAATTTTTACGGAAGAGATCTATTTGATCTTCCATATTATGGGCAAGTTCAAGATCTGATGGAGACAAAGGTTTATTCAAATGAACGTGAACGAATTGAATGAAGCGTTCTGCCAAAGCAATATATGGCTTTAATCGCTCGATATCATCATCTCTGATTTTCATCTTTTTATGTGTACTTCGCTGAAAAAGCATACCAATCGTAAAAATTTCATCTGTCATGCTTTCAAGATCATCGACAATTTGAATCATTTGTCGGACGTTGTGAATTGCTTTTGGGGAAAGAGGCAATTGAGAGGTTTTAACTAAAAATTTAGTAAGTTCTTCTTGCATCTGGTCTGCATAATCTTCTTGATCAGCGAGGCGGGGGCAAATTTCTGCGAGTGTTTCTGGACTTTTATCATCAATTAGGATAGATAATGAACTGAACATTTGTTGTACGACTCCAGACATCGTAATAATTTCTTTTTCTGCCCGGAATACATAGGCTTCTGCATTTTCCCTAATTCCGGCTGTTTGAAAGTCCAGCTTGTACGCTGGCAGAGGTTCGTGGTCACTTGGTTTTATTAAGAATTCAACGAGTCTACTTATCTGATTCACAAATGGTAAGAATATGAGGGTGTTCGTTATATTGAAAATAGTATGAAGCATTGCCAGATTCATGGTAATTGAGTCAGCGTTCATAGCCCCGGGAACTATAAACTCAATTAATTTCAAAAAAGGAGAGAAAAAGATCATCGCTATAATGGTACCTGTCACATTAAAAAGAACATGAACGGTAGCAGCTCTGCGTGCATTTAACTTGGTTCCTATAGCTGCAAGAACGGCATCTATAGTTGTTCCTATATTACTACCTAGAACCATTGCGGCAGAAAACTCCCATGTAAGGAGTCCGTTATGCGCCATGGTAAGAATGACGGCGGTGGCCGCACTTGATGAATGAAGAATAATGGTGATGAGCATTCCAGCTACAACCCCAGCGATTAGACCTAGCGCACCTTTGTCCGTGAAGAACGTGATAAAAGTGAGTTGTTCTGCAGAAACGTCTGGAATTGATTTGGAAAGAAGATCCAGTCCAAGAAAAAGGAGCCCGAAGCCCATAATTGCTTCGCCCAAGCCACCTTGTTTGAGTTTTTTCGACTGGGTAATAAAATAACCAATACCAAAAGCTGGGATGGCAAAGAGAGCTAATTTAAATTTGAATCCTACAAGAGAGACAATCCACGCGGTAACTGTGGTTCCTATATTTGCGCCAAAAATTAGGCCTATAGATTGTGTGAGAGTGAGTAAGCCGGCATTTACAAAAGATACGGTCATAACCGTAGTTGCACTTGAAGATTGTACAATGGCAGTAACTAATACACCGGTAAATACAGCCATAAATCTGTTTCCGGTCATAAAATTTAGAATTTTGTGTAAACCATCGCCGGCGCTTTTTTGTATACCGTCGCTCATCAGTTTCATGCCATAGAGGAGGAGGCCAAGACTTCCAATTATTTCAAAGATAATTATTGCTATTTGCATGTCTTGTACAGTAGCAGAATCAGGATGCCTTTTCAACGTGGCTATTACCTAGTATTATAGAGTTGATAGGAACTGTCATTTCGGGGTTTTTAGCAGTTTTCCGTCGAAATTCGGATTTTTCTCCGAACTACAACCATTTTTCCAGCCCGAACAACTGAACCAATCAAAAATTTTCGGCAACGCCAACAATTAGCATTATT
>DATFIA010000310.1:0-5223 GCA_035270545.1 Treponemataceae bacterium | reverse complement strand
GATTATCACCGCTAAAAAAGCAAAAATTAGTTTTTTTAATAAAAAATGGAACCGATCAACAAAAGTAAGAAAAGGATTCCTTTTTTTACTAATGAGTATTTTTACACCAATATCAATTTTTTTCCCAGATTGGGTGAATTTCAACACATTAATTATTATTGATATGGTATTTATATATACTCTCACTGACTATTTGTACCGCGATATGAAAGGAGAAAGCCTCCATTTTTCTGAACAAAAAAATATTGATAAAAGCAATCTCATGGTATGAAAAAGAAACGTACATAAAAGGTAATTAGCATTTTTTGAAAGGAAGAGCGCAGGAGGGGAAACTTTTTCTAAAAGTTTCTTCTCTTGCAGATTTATCTTCTAGCTCCTTAATCCGAACCATGGGGAGAGGGCGCGGCGAATATGGTTAATTTGAGTTCAGCGTCATCTATTAAAACATATTCAGGTCGCTTGCCAGAGAGTTCTTCACTCTCTGTAATAATGATGGGAACCCCTTCACCGCGCTTGTCCATAATGTAGCTCCGCTTGCTACCTGTCGCTTCCACGTTCATAGGGCAGCGAGCCAGCAGGGAAGTAATTAATTCGTTGCGAGCAGACTGCCTCTGAGAAATACTTTCTATAGTCATGGTGTTTGGAATAGAGCCGGGAGAAAAAATTTCCAGCCGGTCAGAAAACAGATGTAAGCGTATTTTAGAGCCGTAAATGGAATAATCGCGATGAGCAACCGCATTAACGACAGCCTCGAACACTGCGTTTATGGAAAACTGTGGAGTTTCAATTCTGTTTGGAGCTTTGATCGCAAATACCCGCATGTTGCGCTCCACAAAGTTACAGGCATCTCTAATCTGTACATTGAGCGGCCCCGTAATATTTTTGGTATCTAATTGATATGCTGCATTCCGCTCAGTTCCGCGATAACACACCGCCTGAATAAAGGCAGAGGAAAGAAATTCTTCTGGTGAGTCACACGCCAGTAAAAGACCCGCGACAGTAGCTCGTTTTTCCCCTGAATCGTCAATAGAAACCAACTTCATTTTTTCGAGAAACTCAGAATCTGCTTTTGGAGAAAGAACTGTTCTAAATTGATTCCACAACACAGGGTTTAAATCTGCTGCAGTTGTGCCAGGAACTGTCTGCTCGTCGAAACGAATAAGTCGAGCCTGACTTCGTTGTTGAAACATGCGAGCAAGGATATCCGGTTTCATTTCACGTTTTGAACTGCCAATTCGGTGAAAATAGCCATTTGGACTTTTATGAACGAAGAGACTCCGGGGAACATCGAGGCGCAGAATAATTTTATCGTCACCATTTTGATCTGTAATAGTTTGTTTTCTGATGATGCAATTAAGAGGCGGATCTATGGAGTCGTTGCAAATGGATCGAATCCAGAGTTCAAGTGTATCTAGTTTTTCTAAAGGGATTCCAGAAATATATTTTGTTTTGTCGTCGACTCCCAGAATTATAGTGCCGGATGCAGTATTTGCCATGGCGGCCAATTCATCGGCCATACCGTCTTTATGCGGACCGCTCACTTTATTGCCAGTAAATTCTACATTTTTAAGTTCAAGAACAGAATCTTCTCCCAGTCTTATTTGTGTGAGCAAGTCGGTACTATTGTGATCCATGGCAGAAGCTCCTCTTTAATAAAAGTATACGCTATACTTCTAATTTTAGCATAAACTTATTCAAAAAACGCATCAACTACGCGACTTCCATCTGCTAGTATAGTTTCGGTATCGCTAAGATATGGAATCGAAATTGTTGTATAGACCCTTCCTCCGCTTAAAATTCCAGTATCGCTCACTGCAGTTGCAAAGTATTCCCCGCCATCAGTTTTGACTGCTATTGAAACTGTCGATCTCCAGATTTTTGATTTTCCTGTATTGGTAAAGGAATATGTTACGAATGGTTTTCATTGTTTTTTCTCCTTGAGCGGTATTGTTCGAGCATAATAAATGGTTAGTGAGGGGAGGATTTGGGAATTACTTAAGTCTTTTGCCAATTGAATTCCGTATGCATTTTTTTCTCCAGAAAGTGTTACCGAGATGTTTCCGTAGAGACTTTTTTCTATAGCAGTTGATACCGGCTTTCCTTCTAATTCTGTTGGCCATGTAAGAGATGGGGTAAGAGCTGCTGAAAAAGCGAGTTTTGAGTTAGCAGCATACGTTAAAGATGCAGGTAGGGATAATTTAAGAGGTTCTCGCGAATATCCGAATCGCTCTTTCCGGGGTGCGAATGGAAAAATTCTTGAATTAATATAATCGTAAAATTAAATATTATAGATTAAGCTATAAGCCTTTTTGAAAGGAAGAGCGCGAGAGGGGAAACTTTTTCTAAAAGTTTCTTCTCTTGCAGATGTGCCTTATACGTTACTTAATTCGAATCATGGGGAGAGTGGGCGGCAAATATACTTAATTTAAGTTCTGCGTAATCGATTAGAGTATATTCAGGTCGCTTGCCAATAAAAACTGCCTGTTGAGAAAAAGCAATATTTTCACGCGAACACTTTAGATTTGGTATTTGTCAGCGGTATTCTTCGAAGCAGCTCATTTCAGCGAGGTGTTTTCGGTTTTTTGCTGGAGGCGTTTCACTTATTGCTGTTTTGGGGTATCCAAGTGTTATTAACATGTATAAGCGTTTTCTACTTGGAATGGAGAGAATCCGTTTTATTTTTCGCTCGTTAAACCAGCCGAGCATGCAGGTGCCGAGTTCTTGGTCTGCTGCTTGGAGGCAAAAATGTTCTGCGGCTATTCCTATATCTATAAGGAATAGCTTTTTTCTTTTAATGAATGAGCCAAGGGTTGAAGTTATATTTGGTGATTCTCCGGTAACCGCAATAATAATTGGCGCGTCTTTTACAAAGGTGTTCATTGAAGAGCCAGGTAGTAAGCATGCTGCCGCTATTTTTTGAATGGTAGATGTATCGCGTACTATGGTGAATTTCCAAGGTTGGGCGTTACAGGCAGAGGGAGCAAGGCGTGCCGCTTCTATGCAGTTTTCGAGCTTTTCTTGCTCGACTGTGCGTGAGTCGTAAGAGCGAACACTGGATCTTTTTTTTACTAAATCTAGAAATGTTGCCATTGGGATTCCTTGTTGTTGAATGGAGTTTTGGCAGAACAATTCATTGTTGTTTGCAACACTATAAAGTTCTGCCAAAAACTATTGAAAGATTTATTTTTTGATAGCTGAGTAATTCTTTTTAGGATCGTAGTTGCCTTCCCGAACTTCTCCTTTAAGAGATGGAATCTCAATTACCATTCCGGGGTAAATAAGATTTGGGTTGTTTGAGTCTTTCATGGCTTCACGGTTTCCGGTCCAGAGATTTTTCCATAAGGTTGGGTCGCCGTAGATACCGTCCATGCCAGATATATTCCAGAAACAGTCGGTGTTAGATGGTCTGCTCATTACGATGTAATAGCGTGGCAGAACTGTATTAGAGCTTACTTTTTGTTTTGGTTCTGTTTCAACTCGGCGTATATCTTTTAAAAGGGCGAGTGCCTCATTTGCCTTAGCACGACTTTCCTCCCAGTTTTCGGCTTTGTAGAGTTTTCTCGCTTCGGCAAGACTGACTTTTGCTGCGGCTATTTCTTTTGCGTAAAAATCTGCGGTTGTTTTAACATTACTTACGTCTGTAATTGTGCTTTGCGCTAAATTGATAGCATTAGCAGCACGGAATTTTAATTTAAGATCGTTGGCGTAGTCATGGCTTTTCCGGTATTCTTCAGAGGAAAGTTCAGCATACTTATTTGCATCATCGTAGTTTCCTGCATCCATTGCTTCGCGAGCTTGTTTTTCGTATTCTTGGCCAGCTTTCTGATGCTTGTTATCTGTAAGGTTTTGAGCGCTTATTGCAGCTATGCAAAAAATGGCAGCGAATATGAAGGCTAATAGTTTTTTACTCATTCTTGGCCACCTTTTTCTTCTTCTTCCATAGCTTTAATAGCGTCTTCAGCTGATTTTCTTTCTATTTCTGTAGTTCCAAGAGCTTTTAATGCAGCATCCTTTTTGCTTTTTGCTTCATTGTAGGCTTTTGTAAATAATTCACCAGCATTCTTATACGAGGCTAGAGCAGCGTCGGTGTCCTTAGCTGTTTCTTGTTCTTTTGCTTGTGTTAATGCGCTGTCTGCTTCTTTAAAAAGCTGAGGTACTGCAACGTTTGCTTTCATTTGAAGTGCTTTTTCTCGTGATTCTCCAGCAGCAGTGCGAAAGAGGGACAAATCATTTGCTGGGTTCTGTTTTTCTGCTGGCGCACTTGCACAGGATGCCGCGAGCAGAATGATGGATACTACGAGTAGTGCGAGTAAGTAATTTTTTTTCATAAGCTTCTCCTAATCTAAGTTATTGTTGTATATAGTATACTCTTTTTTCAGTTTTTTTTAACGTATAATACGTGTAAGACCTACACAAACTCTTTTTTTGAAAAAAAGCTGTAGAGTTTTTTTTGAATTATGCCGAATCTCTTAGGCGTCATTGTTTCTGACTGACCAATTTCTATAAACCGAACTTTTTTTATTCCACAAAACTGAAGTACTTGGCGTTTCATTAATTTTCTATGGGTATCGTTATAGAAAAGTCGGGTAAGAAAAGCAGGTCCTTTTTGCGTTGTAATAATGGTGGCTGTTTTATCGTTTAGTAATCCCTGGGGTAAAAGCGCTTTGGGTGGCTGGTGGTAAGCAAAGCCTGAAACAAAGACTTTATCTATAAACCCGAGCAAAATCGCAGGTGCTCGTCCCCACCAAATGGGATATATAAAAACTATATGGTTCGCCCACAATATAGAATTGCGATATTTTTCTGTTTCTTCTCTGGTTTTCATATCGCGGCGAGGGTGGGAGGCGTCAAAAGATAAACGAGGATCAAAGTTTTCCCCGTATAAATCTATGACTTGCACTTCTGCATTTTCTTTTGAGTTCAACAGTTTGAGTGTTTCTTCAAGGACACTGTGGTTAAGGCTGTTCATATTTGGGTGCGCATATATTACTAAATAGTTCATTGGAACTCCTGTGAAATTTGAAAAAAGTATAACATAAAAGGGCTATTCATTGCGATTCCTTATTGATTAGTCTTCTTTGCTCCTTTACTATCCTTCCCACATGGAAACTCTTATTGGAAATGTACAAATTGCAGATAAAGAAAGTCTTCGCCCTGGTTCTGTGCTTATTAGGGATGGGTTAATTGCAGCGGTAAAATACGAGGCAGCTAGCGGGGACGCGC
>DATFIA010000309.1:0-6984 GCA_035270545.1 Treponemataceae bacterium | reverse complement strand
GGTTCAATTATCCTGAAAACATGCCTGTTCCACTCACTCTTGTCTCAAAAAAAGGCCAAAATCTTGACTGTACTTACCCAGGGAGAACTCTCGTGCAAACAGCAATAGTTTTTCCATCAGAATTAAATACGCGTATTTTTGTAGAAAAACTTATTTCATCAGGGTTCAATACAAAAGGCATGAATACACCGGACAATAACATACTTTTGAATCTATCAGTGGATCCTTGGTGGGATTTTGGTGGCGAAGTAGAAATAGAACAAGGACGTATGCGAATAGCGTTGGGAATTCTTTCAAGCCTAGAAAATATGGATGCTAAAAGTATTCTTCCAAACACCCGCATATACTTTACATTTAAAATTGATGCCCTAAAAAAATCACTATCGTTTTAGATTTTTTACTTATTAAAAAAGAAGTCCATCCATATCAAAAATTGCCGCATGTATCATGCGGCATTTTATATGATAAAAGTTTAGTAAACTCTAGTCGAACTATGCTACGTACGCTTCTAGACGATTCATTCGAGTCGGATGTTGAAGTCTTCTAATAGCTTTCTTTTCAATCTGGCGAATACGTTCTTTCGTAAGATTAAAGACATCACCTATTTCTTTTAAGGACATAGGTCTATATCCGTTCAAGCCAAAACGATATCGAATTACTTCAGCTTCTTTATCTGTCAAAGTGGCCAAAATATCATCTATATCAGATTTCAGGTTTGACTCTATAACAAGATCTTCAGGTTGCTCGTAATAATCATCTTCAATAAAGTCACCAAGACTACTTGAATCTCTGTCTGAAAAAACAGGAGCGTCAAGAGAAACCATGTCTCGAGAAATATTCACTATCTCCCGAACATGATCTTCAGTCATATTTAATAGTTCAGCAATTTCTCGCACTTCAGATTCTTCAGTTCTATTGTTAACTACAACCTTACGTGCTTTTTCAATTTGAACAAGCTCATTAGCTCTATTCAAAGGAAGACGAATCATTCTGGACTTCTCGCAAACAGCTTTTAATATAGCCTGTCTAATCCACCAAACTGCATAAGATATAAAATGATACCCTTTTGTAGCGTCAAAACGCTCAACAGCGTTCATGAGACCTATATTACCTTCACTTATCAAATCCATAAGAGGTAAGCCTTGGTTTTGATACTTCTTAGAAACGTTAACTACAAATCTTAAATTACCTTTTACAAGTTTTTCTTTAGCTTTTTTGTCCCCTGCTGCAGCAGCAATAGCATATTCATATTCTTCTTCTCTAGTAAGAAGTGGTATCTTATTAATTTCTTTTAAATAAGTTGAAAGAATATTCTCGTCGAAGCCAACACGTTTAATATTTGTATTTATCATAAATCCCCCCAATAGTCTCTTAATATGTTATATAACAAGCATAAACTGTGCCAATAAATAGATTGGTTAATTAATTAGCAAGAAACGTATCTAAATACTTATAATATAAAGAGATATAAAGATATTATTTTTCATACTAAACGATAGTTATATTAAATAAACAAAAACATTTATTAAACATGTTTCTTTTTGACCCAATAGTTAAAAGAAGAGGTTCTTTTGTATCAATATGAGTCGACATAGAGCTGTTTTTTTTCTTGACCTCGAAACTAGTTTTTTGTATATTTTACTTTGCAGGAGGAAATTAATGAAAATCAAGCCATTGGCAGATCGTGTTCTGGTTAAAACAGACAAACTTGAAGCTAAAACAGCAAGTGGAATAATAATTCCAGATACCGCACAGGAAAAAACCCAGACAGCCGTTGTTGTCGCTATCGGTGATGACAAGGAAAAGATCAAGGTAACACCGGGTCAGAAAGTAATGTACGACAAATATGCCGGTACACCAGTCAAGATTGACGGAGAGGATCATCTCATTGTCAAAGCAGCAGATATTATTGCTGTTATAGAATAGGAAACATCTGCGTTTGCGAATTTTTTTGCAAACGCATGTTATACATTAAAGGCTTGCTTCTATTTCTGCTAATAATTGAGTAGCCATATAATTGTAAGGATCGAGTTGAATTGCAAACCCGAGAATACTTGCAGCACGTTCATTTGAATTTTGAGAATTAAGTATTTTTGCTGCTCTATAGTGCAAATTACTTGCAATAGAATCGCTTGATGCCATTGAAGCAGATAATGAAAAATATTCCACAGCCTTGCTGTAGTTTTTTTGTTTATAATAAATTTGCGCAATATTAGCTAAAGCTGAACAATTCATATCTTCGAAAGATGCACACTCCTGAAAATCTTTTTCTGCCTTTTCTAAATCACCCTGTACAGCTTCTTTTATACCCCTATAAAACGGATGCCATTCAGAAATATCTTTACTAAAGACACTGTAGAACTGATCTATCTCATTTAACAGAGCAAAATTCCAGGCTACCCAAGACTGGATATCGGCATTTTGAGGAAATCGTTCAAGTAAAGTCCACAGTTCAGAGAGTAATCGGACCCTATCTTTTCCCTGACCCTGCTCAAAGCGAAGTAACTCTGCATCTATCCGTGGATCATGAGGTTCAATTGCAAGGGCTGCATTCAACGTTGCACGCGCCTGAGTGTATGACACAGGCACAAGAGCAAGCTTCTCCGACATCAATTGACTTACTAGCCCTCTGCTATGCAAAAGCTCTTCTACAGGGTCTAGGAGCATTTCCTTGTCTGGAGAGCGAGCTTGTCTCACATACCGTGCAACTGCCGGGTAAAAAGCTGGTTCAATGCTTAAACACATTTCGAGAAAAGCTCTTTCATCAAGATAAGTTTCGGAAGTGAGTGCTAAATTATATAGAATATCCTGCTCGTCCGTTTGGTAATTCTCAAGTACTGTAAGCCATAAGGAGACGGCCCGATCTCTATTACCTAGCAGCCAGGCTGCATCTGCAGATAATAGAAGAGATTCACGAGACGTTCCTTCTTTCACCTTGTTATAATTTCCACTATCGTAGTGAATTAATGATTCAAGATAAGGATCCGCTTTAACCGTCGACGAAACATTGGAACCAAAGATTGCTAATGCATCTTGATAACGAGAATCCAGAACATACGTTAATATTGTATTTGTAATGAAAACAGAAAGACCCGTTTCTTCGCCTGCAATTTTCCAAGCAGAAGCCAGGTCGGCAGAGAGACCTTCAAAGTTATGGTTCGCAAGAATAGTATAGGCCGCCAAAGAAGCATACCGAGTATCTAATAAATATGTTGAATATGAATTCGCCTCAGCAGTTTCTCCCTGTAATAAAAGAGTATCAACTAATAAGGCTGTCACAGTTTCATTTGCTGGAATAGAAACAAGAGCCTTTTTTAATACATGAACTGCTCCAGAATAATCCTTTAATATTCGATACCGTTTAGCAGTTGAAAGCCATTGAGTACTACTAATTGCATAGTTTTGAAGAAGTTTAAGAGATTTTTGAGCTTGTTTATAATTATTTTGAGAGATATACGTATCTGTTTGCTTTAGGATAGCAGAAAATTTTATTGCACTGTCTTTTTTTCCGCAAGCTACAAAAAAAACACAAGCAAGACATAGAATTGATACAACATATCTTTTCCCTCTCACCTGTGTTTTAATCACGACACGGAATTTCCTTGACTCTTTTTTCTAATACTATCTAAAATTGCATTAATAAAACGAAAGGATTCATCTGAGCCAAACTCTTTAGAAATATCTATAGCTTCATCTATTACGATAGAAGGATGCATATCTTTTTGATAAAGCAGAGAATAAACGCTCATGCGAAGTATTGCTAGGTCAACTTTATTAAGGCGATCAAAATCCCAATTTGTAAGATTTTCTTTTATTTTTTGATCTATTTCATCCATGTGTTCAATAGCACCAGCAATTAATAAACGGGGGAAGGCTATACCCTCTTCACCAAGTTTTTCTCGCTTGTCATCTTCTATCCATGCGAAGTCTAGCAATTCATCTAGAGATATACGATTTGCATCCCAAGAGTATAAAGCCTGGAATGCCATTATTCTGCCTTTTCTTCTTGCCATTACATTACCACGACAACAGTTTGTCTAAATCTGCACCAGATTTGAGAATCTGAAAATTCTCTGGTTGGCGTAATTCATTTATAAGATCAACAAGAGCAGCATTTACAGCTGCATTCTGAGACTGTGCCATCATGTTGTTTTTAATATATTCGTATACTGAGACTGTTGTACCAGGACGAACAACATCAGATAATTCAAGAATTTTTGCTTTGAATTTGTCTTGTACTATAAAACACTGAAAATCTGTATCTGTTTCTGTAACATCAGACACACTATTTATATTCATTTCAAAAATTTGAAGCAGAGCATCCATTGTAATACCTAAGTTCTGAGCTGCAGTAGCATTTTTATTTATAAACAAATCTCCTGCTTGAAAAACAGAACCAACTGCTTCAGACTTTATTTTTAATTCTGATGCGCTCGTAGGTTTAGAAATAAGTTGATTTCTCAGTTCTGTTAGTTTATCGCGAGCTGCTACTAGGTTGCCAGTTTTGGGTACTACCACTAAAAAAAGCTTAACCATATCGGGTTGAACAAAATTTTGTTTATATAGTTCATAATAATTTCTAATTTCTTTATCTGATGGGCCTGCAGGATTTTTTAACTGATCTTGTTTTTTAGTTACCACATATCGCTGAGCTAACAACTGACTTTTCAAAAATGTTTTATACTCTACAAGACTCATGCCATTTTGTGCGCGCATGTAATCATCAAGGGAGAGACCAGTTTTTTCTTTTATAAGAAGTGCAAATTCAGCTTCAGTTACGGTTTTTCCAACCTGTTGTGATATCATCTGACTAAAGTTCTGATTAACTTCTGAATCGGCAATTTTTATTCCATCTTTTTCAGCAGCCTGAACTACTAATCGTTCATTTATCAAAGTATCTAAAACTTGTTTTCTTTCATCAACAGTCATTACTCGACCCAATTCTTTTTGAAGGGCCTCAACTCGAGATTTTAATTGCTTTACCGTGATAGGTTCAGTTTTTTGCAATTTAATATTAGCAATAGGTTGCAAATCTGACTGTGCACATACCACTGAGGTTAAGGTCAAAATTAATGCAACTGACAATACTAGGCGCTTCATGTTCTACCTTCTTTATAGCAAATTGTTTATACGTATTACAACATAAAAGAAACAATTAGGTTACGGGATCAACCCTTATTCAAAACAGCTCTAATTCTTCTCACTCCGGCAGAAGATGATTGTTCTTTGGTAATTTTGAATTTTCCAAGTTCACCTGTTCTTTCAACATGTGGGCCACCACATACTTCCTTGGAAAATTCGCCAATACTATATACTTTAACGGTACTTTCATATTTTTCGCCAAACAAAGCCATTGCTCCGTTTTTTTTCGCTTCTTCTAAACTCATCATTTCCATAGTAACAGGTAGATTTGCCGCAATTTGAGCATTTACAATTTGTTCTACTTCTGCAATTTGCTCTTTTGTCATTGGTTCAGAATGGGCAAAATCGAATCTCATACGTTCGGCGGTAATATTAGAACCTTTTTGTGCAATATGATCTCCAAGGACAATTTTAAGCGCTTTTTGTAGCAAATGAGTTGCTGTATGATATGCGGTAGTTTCTGTAGAATGATCTGAAAGTCCACCCTTAAAAATCTGCTCACTACCTGCTCGTGAAAGTTCTTGATGTTTCTTAAAGGCTTCATCAAATTCTTCTCGATTAACAGTAAGACTATTTTCTAAAGCAAGTTCTTCGGTTAATTCAATAGGAAAACCATAGGTATCATATAATTTAAAGGCTAGGCGCCCAGACATAATTTTCTGAGGATTTCGAAGTAAATTCGGGAGCATTTTCTCAAATTCTGCTTCTCCTTTTTTCAAGGTTTCTAGAAATTTTTCTTCTTCTATTTTAAGTTCAGCTAAAACAAAGGCTTTTTTTTCTTCAAGTTCTGGATATGGCTCTTTATACATTGCTATTGCTACTTCTGCAATGGAGCCAAGAAAGACACCGTCCATTCCAAGTTTTTTTCCATGTCGAACAGCCCGTCGTATAAGACGACGTAAAACATAGCCAGCTCCAACATTCGAGGGACTCATGCCTTTTGGATCACCAAGTATAAAAGCTGCTGCACGCACATGATCACAGATTATTCGTATCGAAATATCATCTGTATTGTTATCTCCATAAGTTTTTCCTGTCATCTTTTCTACGGCAGAAATAAAGGGAATAAAAATATCAGTTTCATACACAGATTTTTTGCCAGAGAGCATGGCAACAGTTCTTTCAATACCCATTCCAGTATCAACACAGGTTCTTTCAAGTTTTTTATATGTTCCGTCTTTTTGCTTATTATATTGCATAAAAACGTCGTTCCAAATTTCGATATATTTACCACAATGACAGCCTGGCCGGCATTCACTGCTACAGGCTGTTTTGTCTGTATCAATAAACATCTCGGTGTCTGGTCCACAAGGGCCTGTTTCGCCTGCAGGGCCCCACCAGTTATCTTCTCGTGGGAGAAAATGTATACGTTCTTTTGGAATACCAAGACTATTCCAGATAGCAGCAGATTCCTCATCTCGGGGAACTTCAGCGTCTCCTGCAAATACTGTTACTGAAAGTTTATTTATTGAAATTCCTAGCCATTTTTTTTCTGTTAAAAACTCAAAGCTAAAATGAATAGCTTCTTTTTTGAAATAGTCGCCTAAAGACCAATTTCCTAACATTTCAAAACAAGTTAAATGAGAGGGATCGCCGACAGCATCAATATCACCTGTACGAATACATTTTTGATAATTAACAAGTCTAGTCCCAGCAGGATGAGCCTCGCCCATTAAATAGGGAACGAGAGGATGCATTCCAGCCGTTGTAAAAAGCACGGTAGGGTCATTTTCAGGGATAAGAGACTTGCCAGAAATCTCTGCATGTCCTTTGCTTTTAAAAAATTCAATGTATTTAGATCGTAGTTCGTTTGCAGTCATAGTTGATTCATAGTAGAGAATG
>DATFIA010000308.1:0-3066 GCA_035270545.1 Treponemataceae bacterium | reverse complement strand
TTGTATAATATTTTTATTTTCTTTTCCTTTATCTCCATTTGGGAATCGAAATAATTTCGTATATTTTGTAATACCACAGGATACGTATAATTCATTAATAAGTCTTTCGGTTTCTTCAATTTCATATTTACATTCATCAATGCTCAACTTTGAAAATGTAAAATGATTAACACTATGATTTCCAATGATAAAACCAGCTTTAATGGCTTTTTTAGCAATATTGTAATTAGCCAGTATGTTTTTACCTAGAAAAAACATAATTGCAGGGATATTTTCACTTTGTAGAAATTCAATAATTTCAGAAGTTATTTCTGAAGGACCATCATCTATTGTTAATACAGCTTTATTCATTATAATTCTCCCTGGTAAACCTGTTCTTGTTTTGTTTCTTACATATCCATCTATGTACTGAATTACAGTATTGTACATACTCTTCTTCGAATTTTTTCTTAAGATATTTTTCTTCTGGTTTTATCAAATATTGTGTACATAAAAATACTGTTGGTAATAATAAAATTAAAAACCAAATATTTTTAAGAAAAAAACCTAAACCAAAATATACCAAAACAGCACCAAGATTCATAGGATTTCTTGAAATGGAATAAACACCAGATTTAACTATTTTTTCTGTTGAATAACCGGGATCCGTAGGTTGATTAAATATCGATAATTCTTTACGAGAAAATCCTATGATTACTAATCCAATTAAAAATATTACACAGCTAAAAACAACAGATACTATATTATATATACCTTTCAGAGAAACATTAATTGGAAATAATAATTGCATAATTATTGCTACTATTATTGGAAGTCCAATAAATACATCAATAATTATCCATTTTGAACTATGTGCTGAATTATTTTGCAATTATACTCTCCTTCTTTTCTTTTGCTCCGTAAGCGTCTATTCCAAAAAATCACCTGATTCTTCGTATAATTATTTTATCGTTTTTTCTTTAATTTGGTCAATCTGGTTCATATTCAGCATATCTCCCTCCCTGCATATACCTAATTATACAGGGTTCATCGTCTAATACCATTTCTCCAAGACGATTATGGGGAATTTTGACGGCAATTTTGTCCATGCCAGTTTGACGTTTTTAGGTAATTAAATTGTACAATAAACACTCATTGTTAATTCTGTAGTACTTCTTTGTTTTCTTCCAGTAAAAAGTACATCAGCAGAATACTCCATATCCATTAAAACTGCATTTAAAAGAATGGGGTCACTTATGAGGCCTTTCCCCTCTCGCATGTTGTTTACACTTTTAAAAAAATTACTGCTTTGAGTCTTTCGTGCCAAGAGAATCTCTTTTGTATAAGGCTTATCCGCAAGAGCCGTAATACCACCACGCGCTTTAATTTCATCTAGAAATGCCTCCATTCGTTTCTGGTGATCCCGCAGCGTAGATTGATATGCTGTATTCTCGCGTTTCGCAATATCAGCATCCGTGAAACTTAATTTTGCTCTGCCACTATTAGATGAATTAGGTTTTTTAGTTTTAGTCATATAAAATTATACCATATGTTCCAATACAACGCTATTCTAAACTTATCCCCAAAACTTCTCAACTGACGGTTTTAAGTCCTGATATGCGGTTAATCGTTCAAGTAATATTGGATTATCGTAGTGATCTGTCATTGCTATAGATCTATGGCCTACAAAATCTCGAAGAACTTGCTCGGAAAGGAGCGTTCTCATACGGGTGTTATAGGTATATCTAAGACAATGGATCGTTAATCGTCTGGTTGTATAATCTATTCCAATATTGTCCAGACCGTAGCGAAAACGAGAAAGAAAGAAGTCGCTTGCAAGAGGTTTGTCATGATAGGGAAATACAAGACCTGGGTAGTTATCAGCTTCAGGAGCGATCGAGAGCCATCGTGTGAGCATTCTCATGGTGATTTCTGGGATGATAACTGCACGACTTCGTGGATCTTCCGTTGTGGCTTTCTTTAGTCCTCCAATAACTCCTCTATCATCTAATGCACGATCAATTATCAGTCCGCTTCGTGATTCACAGATTTGATCACGATGAATAGCCCGGGCCTCACCTGAGCGTAACCCTGCTGATACGGTAAGACAAAAAATTGTTCCGAACATAAGGGGAATAGCATCAGGCTCTTTTTTCATGTGTTTCGGCCTGCTCCATACTCTAATGAGTTCGTCATAGTCATAGGGAAAGAGAGCTGCAAGTTCTTGGCCTGAGAGGGTGTCTTGTCTTCTTCCGTTTCGTTTAAATGGTTCAAGCTCGGGAATTATTTCTATGACCCCAGCTCTCCTTGCTTCTCTCATTACGAGTTTCAGCGTGTACATGATCGTATTTCTATACGAGTTAGATAGAGGAAGTTCAAGGAGATAATCTTCGAGAGCCGTTGGTTTGATTTCTTGAAATGTGAGGTGCCCAAAACGGGGTAGAAGATAATACGTTAGAAGTCTGCGGTACTGGGCAATGGTTTGGCGCGTAAGGATTCGCCCTTTAGCTGCCCAGCGGTTAAGGTGAGGAGCTCCTTCAATAAACATATCTTTGGCGTATGTTAGGAATGTGGTTTTAGAAAGATCATTTATTTTTTTTGTTTCTGTGAGCTCTTCTTTTAGGAGCTCTTCTAAGAAGGCGACTGCTTCTCGCTTGTTAGAGCATCCGTGACCACAAGCGCGCTGTACTCGTTTCCCATTTTCTTCGAACCAGTAGTAATAAAAAGTACCGGTGGTTTGTTTTCGCTGAAACAGATGGAATCTGCCTACACATACTGACATAGCTTGCCTCCAAAATGGTAGAAGCATTTTCTTGTTGACAGTTTGTTGACAGTAGTGTTGTCACGGCCTTTTGTGTGACATTTATAGGGAAAATGTCAAGCCGGATGGATAGGCTAAGTCCTTGCTATATATAGAAAAAGCCCATCCAATTGGATGGGCTTTTTGCTCCCCCGCGGTGAATTGAACACCGGACAGAGTGGTTAACAGCCACTTGCTCTACCGACTGAGCTACAGGGGAATGTTAGGTGCGCTTGCGCGTTCCTGACAGAAAATAAAATATACTATTTCAAAAAAAATGTCAACTC
>DATFIA010000307.1:0-5249 GCA_035270545.1 Treponemataceae bacterium | reverse complement strand
GGTCGATCAGAATTAATTTCAAGTTCCTTCCAATTAGAAATAAGTTCATGAGGAGATTTTTCGTAGTCTTCTACAATGCCTTTTAATGCGCGACCAATAATTATTAAATGCTGTGTTCCAGATGTCAAAAACTTAAGTGCTTGATCGTTCACATCTTTTAATTGAGTTCTAAGTTGTTTTACAACTTCTTTGTCTCTATCTGAACGAGCAAGCATGTTTTTTAATTTTGAACCAAGATCTCCATCTTCAGCCAATGAATCATCAAAAACTGTTATAGCATCAGAAATTTCAAGCAAGGCATGAAAACCTCCCGAATAACCGGAAGACATAGAAGCAATAGTCCATTTACCCCTTACTAAAAATAAATCTGTAAGAGCTCGAATATCTCGTTTAAAATAATCTATTAAAAAAGCCTTCATGTAATTTAATTCTTCAACATATAAATATCCGCCAAGCATTTTTTTTTCAAATCCAGCATTAGCTCTTTCAGCATAATTTTTAAGACGGACAATAGATTCTGTTCCAAAAACCTGATTCAATAGCTCGCTTGCTTTATTTGTTCTTGTTTCTTTTTGAATCTGTTGTAACACCATTTCAACCTGAGTCTTAATTTTAGTGACATAACTATCGAAAATTCTGTCGGAAACTAACTCTACTTTTGCTTGGTACAAAGGATCTTTAGATATATGTCGTACAATTTGTTCTAATACACCATTTTTACGAACTTCGGATAAAACATTAAGCAATTTATTCCATTGACCTAGAGCAATCGGCTCAACATCTCTAAAGGCCTTAATAACTGAAAATATTTTTTGCCAGTCGGCAGCAATTGGAAGCGCATAGGCTACAAGAATGAAATCTTTAAGATCTTCAACAACGTATTCGCCACGAATAGTCTCAAATTTAGGATTAGATGAGAAATTTCGTTCCGGCATGGTTGAATCAAATTTTTTGAGAAGGAAATAATAATCAAACTTAATAAAATTTACCATCATTTCAAATTGAGAGTATAAAGTATCAATTTTTTTTATTTTTTCTGTATCAAAATCTGAAAGAAGTGCAGATAACTCATTTCTAATTTGGTTCGCGAGTTCTTTTGGAGAAGTATTTTTTGATCTTTCTTTTATAGATTCTTCAGTTAAACGATCTTTAAGTTTATTTTGATTTTCTGAAAAAGACATTTCAACAACTACGTTTTTTAATACGTTGGATGAATTTGCATTTTCAAGAAAAATTTGTGCAGTCCCAATAACTTTATATACATCGTAAAAAAACTTTCCCATACCCGGAAGAGCTTCTTCCGAATTCGGGCGATACCATTTATAGCGACTCTTATTAAGTTCTTTCGCAATAGCTTTTAGCTGACGCTTCTTTTCAACTGCAGGATCTGAAGTTGACAAAAATAGATTGAATATTCGCTGGAAGAAGCTTTCATTTACTTCGGGCATACATCTAATATGAGATAAAATTGCCCTGCTGTCAACAAATCTATGGTTTTGTTGTTTCTGTGAAAAATTTCACAGCCATAATCCCTTTTTACTTGACAGGGAAGAAAAAATTTCATAAACTACCTGTGAAATTATTCACAGGAGAAGATTATGGCAATTCCAAAACCGACTGCAGAAAGACTTTCTCAACTTGCCAGATTACTTTCTCAACGAGGCAAGACTAGCCCTATCTCATCCGCCGAAATTGAACAAATGACAGGATGGACGAGTAATACCATTAGAAAAGACATCTCTTCTCTTGAAGCAGGCTCGGAAATTGCAACTAGTACCGGATATGACCCCCAACTCCTTTCTCAAGCTATTCGCGAAAGCCTAAACCTTACTGCTTCAGCAACAAAATGTTGCATAGTTGGACTTGGAAGACTTGGCTCCGCCTTTTTAGAATATTCAGGATTTCATGATAGTCCTTTTTCGTTATGTGCAGGGTTTGACTCAAATGTAAATCGCGTTGAAATCCTCAAAGCAGATTTCCCCCTATATCCCACATTTAAAATGAAAGATGTTATACCTCGAATGGGTATAACATTTGCAATTTTAAGCGTTCCTCCTGGGCAAGCCCAAGAGACAACCGACCGCTTAATAGATTGTGGAATTATCGGTATAGCTAATTTTACCCCGGCAATTATCTCAGTTCCTTCTGGAATAGAGGTAGAAAATATATCAATTCTCGATGCCCTAGGCAGTATTTCTGCTCGGCTCGCAGCAAAAAACCAGTCATCTTTAAGGAGTGAACAATGAAACGTGTCTACAATTTTTCTGCAGGACCCTCTATGCTTCCACAATCTGTCCTCGAACAGGCAGCAGCCGAAATGCTCGATTACAAAGGGACTGGCCAGTCTGTTATGGAAATGAGCCATCGCTCTAAAGCCTATAAACCAATAATTGACTCTTGTGAAGCATTACTCCGTGAGCTCATGAATATTCCTTCAAACTACAAGGTTCTTTTCTTGCAAGGTGGAGCAAGCATGCAGTTTTCTATGATCCCCCTCAATCTTAAGAAAAAAGGCAAAGCCGCCTATATTGACACAGGTGTGTGGTCAGGAAAAGCTCTTAAAGAAGCAAAAAAATGGATGGACGTTGACGTTATTGCTTCTTCAAAAGATAAAACATACAACTATATTCCAAGCGTAAAAAAGGTTGAAGGCGACTATGATTTTGTTCATGTAACTTCAAACAATACTATTTTTGGAACAAAATTTACCGAATTTCCAGATACCGGATCTATTCCCCTTATTTGTGATGCTTCCTCAAACATTCTTTCAGAACCAATGGATGTATCCAAATTTGGAATTATCTATGCAGGAGCTCAAAAGAACTTAGGACCTGCAGGCGTTACCGTTGTTATTATACGTGAAGACTTAATTCGTGGACCCGAGAGTGCTCAAGGCGACCTGCCAGCAGACGTTCCAACGATGATGCGGTTTGACACCCATGCGGGGGAAGGATCAATGTTTAACACACCTCCTTGCTATGCAATTTATATAATGGGTCTCGTTTGTGAACATGTAAAGAAACTTGGAGGCGTAGAGGCTATGGCAAAGCTGAATAAAGAAAAAGCAGCAATCCTATATGACTTTCTCGACTCAAGTTCTTACTATAAAGCAACGACAGAAAAAGCGTATCGCTCCCTTATGAATATACCCTTTGTTACCACAATAGCAGACAAAGAGAAAGCAGAAGCCATTAATAAAAAATTTGTTACAGAAGCTGAAAAAGCCGGATTCGTAAACCTCGCAGGGCATCGTCTTGTTGGGGGAATGAGAGCCTCTATTTATAATGCTATGCCTATTAATGGAGTACAAGCGCTCGTAGACTTCATGAAGAAATTTGAAAAGGAGAATGCATAATGTATAAAATCAAAACTTTTAATAAAATTTCATCAGAGGGGCTCGCATTATTTCCAAGGGATAATTATGAAATTGCCAGCGAAATTTTGAACCCAGATGCTGCTCTCGTTCGATCTGCAGACATGCATGAAATGGAAATTCCTTCTACGATCAAAGCAATTGCTCGTGCTGGGGCAGGTGTAAATAATATTCCTGTTAGTTCTTGCACAGAAAAAGGTATAGTTGTTTTTAATACCCCAGGAGCTAATGCTAACGCTGTCAAAGAATTGGTTATTGCAGCACTATTATTCTCTAGCAGACCCGTTCACAAGGCTGCCTCATGGGCAAAAGGCCTCTCTGGGAAAGGTGATGAAATACCAGACCTTTCAGAAAAAGGTAAAAGCCAATTTGTTGGACCAGAGATTAAAGGGAAAACGCTTGGAATTATTGGACTTGGAGCAATTGGAGTAATGGTTGCAAACGACGCTCTAACACTCGGCATGAAAGTTATTGGGTACGATCCCTTTATTTCAATTGACTCAGCATGGTCTCTTTCCCGAGAAGTCATCAAAGCAGAAAGCCTCGACCAACTTCTTTCAAGGGCCGATTATATTACTATTCACATTCCTCAAACAAACGAAACAAAAGGATTCATTAACGCTGATAAACTCAGAATAATGAAAAAGGGAGTGCGCATCCTTAACTTTGCACGAGGAGGACTCATAAACAATGCAGATATGATCGTTGCATTAAAAGAAGAAAAAGTAGCTTGTTTTGTCACAGACTTTGTTGCAGAGGAACTCCTTGCCCAAGACAACGTAATTTGCCTACCTCATTTAGGAGCATCAACTCCCGAAGCAGAAGATAATTGTGCCTTTATGGCTGTTCACCAAATTATAGATTTCCTCGAAAATGGAAACATCGTTAATTCCGTCAATTTCCCAAAATGCAAGATCGATAGCTGCATTCCCGCTAAAGGGGCCCGATTATGTATCGCGAATAAAAACGTTCCAAACATGATAGGTCAAATAACAAGTATTCTTGCAGGGGCAAAACTGAACATTGCCTCTATGACGAATCAAAATAGAGCAGATGTTGCCTACAATCTTATTGATGTGGAAGATGAAGTAGGGGTAGATGTCGTTGCAAAATTGAGTAATATCGATGGAGTTATTACGGTTCGTGTTATTGAAGGTAGAACTTCTTGCATAACACCTATTGAAGAAGAGTGACGAAAAAATAATTTCTTTTTCACTTAGAAACGGGAGAAATCACATCCAAAAAAATTGGAAAATTGTGCTTTTTCCCGTTTATTATGTAAATTTAGTACTTATTTTTGATATATGACCGTCTTTCGACTTGAACTTCATACCTATGGCAAGTATATTCCGTTGTAGAACATTGAAAACGATGGAGTATTTCGCATATGATGTCAAAAGACGCAGCACAAAACAATTATTTTCCAAAAGCAGTTCTTGCAGTTTTTATTTTTGGATTATTAATTCTCGCAGGTAAAATTGTATTTTCTCAGTTTCAAACTATATCGACCAGCATACAACAAGTTTCAGAAGAAACAAAATTAGCATCAATGCTTGCCCCGGAGTTTTTTCATAAAACTGCCATTGAAACAGGAAAAGAAATTGAGCCAGGATTATCTCTATACCGCAGTGAGCTTTCAAAGGCAGATGTATTGTGGTTTTATTCACATATTACCGGAAACGAAACTATTTCTAGAGTTATTCTTGAGCATGCAAGTAAAAACAATATTTCACCACCACTTGCCTTCGCTCTAGCATGGGAAGAAAGCAGATACCAACCAAAAGCCGTAAACAAAAACCCTTCATCCACAGACAGAGGCCTTTTTCAGCTAAACAACAAGGCATTTCCAAAACTCACTGAAAAAGACTTTTTTTCT
>DATFIA010000306.1:0-11579 GCA_035270545.1 Treponemataceae bacterium | reverse complement strand
AATAAAAATTGGTGTAGCTGGAGCACATTCAGGTGATCTTGCCTCTTATGGACTTCCAACTGTAAATGCAGCAAAGCTTGTTGCAGAAGAATATAACGCGAAAGGTGGAATTCGTGGTAAGAAAATTGAACTGATTATTGTAGATGATCAGTGCAAACCTGAACTCGCAACTAATGCTGCGGCTAAATTAGTAAGTGAAAAAGTAGTTGCAGTAGTTGGACATATTTGTTCTGGTGCAACAAAGAGTGCTTTGGGAATTTATAGAGATTCAAATCTTGTTTGTATTTCTCCCTCTGCTACAACTCCAGTTCTCACACAAAGTGGTGAGTATCCAAATTTCTTTAGAACCATTGCTCCCGATGATGCTCAAGCATTACTTGCAGTTAATTTCATTAAAGAAAACCTAAAATTAAAATCATTGGCAATTCTTCATGATAAGGGAGATTATGGTAAGGGTTATGCTGAACTTGTAAAACAATTCGCAGAAGAAGCTGGAATTAAAGTTCTTCTTTTTGAAGGTGTTAACCCTGGTGCTCCTGATTATTCAGCTGTCGTAAACAAGGTTGGTAATGTTAATGCAGATGGTTTGGTTTGGGGTGGATACCATCCTGAAGCGTCTAAACTTGTTCAGCAAATGCGTGACAAGGGTATGACTATGCCTTTCATTTCCTGTGATGGTATAAAAGATAATACTTTTATTGAAGTTGCTGGAAAATATGCAGAAGGTGTATATGCCACTGGTCCTAGCGATACTTCAAAACTTCCTGTTGCTATAAAGTCAATTGAAGCTCATAAAGCAAAATTTGGTGAAGAACCAGGTGCTTTTTTCAAAGAAGCATATGCTGCAACTCAGGCTCTCTTAAATGCAATTGATAAGGCTGGTTCAACAGATTACGATGCTATTGTTAAAGCATTGAAATCTGAATATGTTGAAACGTCTCTTGGTCGTATCAGTTTTAATCAAATTGGTGATGTTGTTGGTTTTGGATTTTCAATCTTCCAGGTACAAAATGGTGCCTACGTTGAGTTGAAGTAAACATTAATAATGCCGGTAGTATGCTTTATGCAGTGCCGGCATTATTTAGTTTTTTTATAAATTGTAAGGAATAATGATCATGGACTATTTTGTAAAGCTTTTTTTGAGCGGTACAGCAAAAGGAAGCATCTACGCTTTAATGGCGCTCGGTTACACCATGGTATATGGTATTGTTCAGCTTATCAATTTCGCTCATGGTGAAGTGTATATGATTGGCGGATTTACCGCTCTTATTATTGGTGGATTTCTTCATACTTTAGGATTTCCGGTGTATGCGATCTTATTAATTTCTGTAATAGCAGCAATTGTATTTTCTGCAGCTTTTGGGTTTACTATAGAAAAATTAGCTTATAGTCCCCTTCGTAATAAACCGAGACTCTCGTCTCTTATTAGTGCTATTGGTATTTCTACTATTTTGCAAAACTTTGTTTTGCTTAGTCAAAGTGAAAAATATTTATCTTTTCCATCATTTTTACCAGAATTGCCTTTTCTTTCCCCTATCAAGGAATATATCAATGCTACTCAGTTTATTATTCTTGTAACAACAACTGTTATCATGTTAATTCTTGTTTTTATTATTAAATTTACACGAATAGGTAAGGCTATGAGGGCAACTGCTCAAGATAAAGATATGGCTCAATTATTAGGTGTGAATATTAATCAGGTTATTTCTATAACCTTTATTATAGGATCGGCCCTTGCTGCTATAGGTGGGGTTCTTATCTGTTCTTATATGGGACAAATAAATTATTATATTGGCTTCGTCGCTGGTATTAAGTCGTTTGTTGCTGCTGTTCTTGGTGGTATTGGTAGTATCCCCGGCGCAGTATTGGGAAGTTTTATACTTGGTTGGACCGAAAGTCTTGGTACTGGGTATATTTCGAGTGATTACGAAGATGCTTTTGCCTTTATCATTTTGATTATCATTTTGGTTATTAAGCCAGCAGGTATTCTTGGTAAGAACCTCAAACAAAAGGTGTAAGGCATGAATAAAAATAAAACTGTTCAAGATATACTTAAATCTCTTAAAATTTCTCTGTGGTTTGTAGCACTTTTGTTTCCTTTAACTGTAATGAAAGTGTCTGTTTCTACAGGAATAGCTTCGGTAAGGTTTCGCTGGGCTATGATGCCTGTTGTTGCAATAGTAAGTTTTATACTCGCTTTTGTATGGAATAAGGCTCAAGATTGGAATACATTACGATCTGCTCGCCCAGAAGGTTCTGGTTTTTTTGAAAAGATGCGCTTAAAAGCATCTCCTATATTAAATAAAAAACCAGTAAAAACCGGTTCTATATTAGCAATACTGTTGTTTATTATTGTATATCCCCATTTATTTGGTATGTATCACACTAATATTATGATTACAGCCCTCATATATGTTATTTTAGCTCTTGGTCTTAATATACATGTTGGACTCGGTGGGTTACTCAATTTAGGATATGCCGCTTTTTTTGCAGTAGGCGCATATACCTATGGTCTTTTGTGGAAGTATGTAGGGCCTGTATTTTTATCCTCTGGTATTAATCCTGGTTGGCTTTTTTGGATAGCCCTTCCTTTAGCAGGTATCCTTGCAACTCTTTTTGGAATAATTTTAAGTTTACCAGTACTTAGGTTAAAGGGCGATTATCTCGCAATTATCACCTTGGCTTTTGGTGAAATTGTTCGCATGTTTTTGCAAAATTCTGGAGATTTAACTGGTGGTGCCTCTGGTATTAGCTTGATCCCGCGCCCGTGGTTTTTTGATAAAAAACTTTCACCAGTTTTTGCTGCAACCTATATTTATTATATAGCTGTTGTCTTGGTTATTATTACTATTTTTGTCGTGAGGCGAATTGAAGATTCACGTGTTGGGAGAGCTTTAGAAGCAATGCGTGACGATGAAGTTGCTTGTGAAGCTATGGGTGTTAATCTTGTTAAAAATAAACTTATAACATTTGCTTTGGGCGCTTTTTGGGCAGGTATTGCAGGTGTTTTGCTTGCAGCTCAAACGACTTTTATTAACCCAGACAGTTTTACACTTTGGGAATCTATAATGATATTAATGGCTGTTGTTATTGGAGGGACTGGTTCCATTCCAGGCGCCATTGCTGGTGCCTTAATTCTTAAGCTTCTTCCAGAATATTTTAGAGCTCTTTCTCAGTATCGTATGCTTATTTATGGTGTTGCTATGATAGTTATAATTATCTTTAAGCCAGACGGTCTATTCCCCCGCAACAGAAAAAAATATACGTTTCACTCAAAAATTGCGGAGGATCTATAATGCCAAATAAAACAGAAAAGATTCTTGATATAAATGAATTGTCGATGGTCTTTGGTGGTCTTCGAGCAATTGATTCTGCAACAATGCATATAAATAAAGGTGAGATTACGGCTCTTATTGGCCCAAATGGCGCAGGTAAAACAACCATTTTTAATTGTATTACTGGTGTATATAAGCCTACAACTGGATCTATTTCTATAGATAGAGATGGTTCTGGCTTTAAGCAAATACAGGGTAAAAAACCAAATGTAATAAATAAAAGAGGACTAGCCAGAACTTTTCAGAATATTCGCTTGTTTAGCAGCATGAGTGTTTTAGAAAATGTTATGATCGCTCGACATAATTCTCTCAAATCTGGAATATTACAGTCTATTATTCGTACTCCGTTAAATCGTTACGAAGAAGAAAAAGTTCTTCACGATAGTTATGAGATTTTGAAGAAAATGAATTTACATATGTTTGTGAATGAATCTGCTCGGAATCTTCCCTATGGAGCTCAACGACGGCTTGAAATTGCTCGTGCAATGGCAACAGAGCCTTTTTTACTTTTATTGGATGAACCAGTTGCGGGAATGAATCCCCACGAAACCAAAGAACTTGAAGAAACAATACATTTAATTAGTGAAGAAGAACATGTGACTATTTTACTTATAGAACACGACATGAGTCTCGTTATGAATGTATCCGAACGTATTTATGTACTGGATTATGGAAGAATGATTGCACAAGGATCTCCTGCTGAGATAAAAAACAATCCCGAAGTAATTCGCGCTTATCTGGGAGAATAATATGGCTTTACTAGAATTAAAACAGGTTAATACGTTTTATGGAAATATTCAGGCGCTTAGAGACATTTCGCTTAGTGTTGATGAAGGTGAAATTGTAACCTTGATAGGTGCCAATGGAGCAGGAAAATCTACAACTCTGATGTCTATTTGTGGAATTACACCGGTGCGTTCTGGCGAAATTCTTCTAGATGGCGAAAATATTACAAAAATTATTCCAAACAAGATTGTTGAGAGAGGCATTTCTCAAGTTCCTGAAGGAAGACGAATTTTCCCCCAATTAACCGTTACCGAAAATCTTGACATGGGTGCTTTTTTAAGAAAAGATAAAGAAGGAATAAAGAGGGATCTTGATGAAGTCTTTACTTTATTTCCACGTCTTGCTGAACGACAAAATCAGGCAGGAGGAACCCTTTCTGGAGGGGAACAACAAATGTTAGCAATATCTCGCGCTCTTATGATGAGACCTCGAATTTTGCTTTTAGATGAGCCTTCCCTTGGACTAGCTCCAATCTTTGTTCAACACATTTTTGAAATTATAAAAAAAATAAATGTAGAGCGCAAAACCACGGTTTTTTTAGTTGAACAAAATGCGTATATGGCATTAAAGATTGCACATAAGGGTTATGTTTTACAAAATGGAGTAATTAAGCTAGCTGATACGGCTGAAAATTTACTTGCAAACGAAGAAGTAAGGAAAGCATACCTGGGAATCTAAAACTGTAGTATAATTAAATAATAATAACCTTATAGGAGGCGTTCCATGCTGGTTAAAGATGTTATGACTCGTAACCCACTTTTTATTCACCCAGAAATGTCTATTCCCGAGGCAAGAGCCTTAATGAAAAAAGAAAAAGTAGGACGATTGATCGTTTTGGACAAGAATAAAAAACTTGTTGGCATAATAACAGAAAGAGACATCGTGAACGCTAGTCCTTCCGGTGCAACTACTCTCGATATGTATGAAATGAGCCATCTTCTTTCTAAGCTCAAAGTAGAAACAGTTATGAAGAAAAAGGTTATAACAGTTAATGAAAATGAGGTTATTGAAGAAGCCGCTCGTATAATGGTCGATAGCGATATAAGTGCCTTGCCTGTGATGAATGATTCTTTACTTGTTGGTATCGTTTCCGACGGTGACTTATATCGAATATTTATTAAATTATTTGGTGCCAGAGAGGCTGGAGTTCGTCTTACTATGCTCGTTCCTGAAAAAAAGGGCGAATTAAACAAGATAACTTCTGCTATAGCCGAAAAGGGTGGCAATGTTATTTCTCTATTAATAAGCGATGGATCTGATATATCCAATAAAAAATGTATTATTAAGGTTTCAGAAATTACAAAAGAACAATTAGAATCCGCAGTAAGACCTTTTGCAATTGAGATTCTCGATATTCGATGATCCATAGAACTTCTTGTGTAAGATAATTTCTTATACAAGAAGCGCTCTTATTTTATTTTTTCTTCTTATTTATCACTTCTTTAGGCGCATCCCATTCAACTGTAATACTTCTATTTTGAATCTCATGAATCTTAGAAAGATTGCTGCAATCTTGTTTGTGGATAATGATGCCTCGTCCTCGCGAAACATACCCAATGATTGGAAGGGGAGGAATGGGTTTGCAACATTGTGCAAATTTGATCATAAAGTTAGTCGTGTCTCCAATTCTTATTTTTAAGACTGCAGTATCAAATTCCCTTTCTTCAGAAGTTTCCGGCTCTCCTTGATGCTTTCCCTTGTGATGCAGGGTTGGAGGTATTGGTTGTGAAGCTGGAGTTTGAACCTTCTCTGGTTCGGCTTCTGCAAGCCATGCACGTATCTTTTGGCGTGCTTTGGCCGTGTGTGCATTGTTATACTGATTTTGAGTAGGATGGGCTTGTGGATGCGTTATTATATCGATTACCTGGGTATTTTTTAATGGTTCAGATAAAGGAATAATTGAGCCATTTGCTTTAGCTCCTACAATTTTTTCACCTATTGCTGTATGAATATTATAAGCAAAGTCGATAGCGGTAGAACCTGCGGGAAGTTCCATAATATCGCCTTTAGGGGTAAATACATAAATAGAATCGCCTAGAATATCAGACTTAATACTAGTTAGAAAATCTTCATCGTTATAACGGAGAGTTGAAAGTTCTTTGAGTTGATTAATAACCGATAAATAATCTTCGGAAACCTTTTCGTTTGTTTTCCCTTTTTTATAGAGCCAGTGACTTGCTACTCCATTTTCTGCAATAAAATGCATATCTTCGGTTCGAATTTGTATTTCTAAGGGACGCCCGTCGATACTTAATACGGTGGTGTGAAGACTTTGGTATCCATTTGGTTTTGGCATAGCAATATAGTCTTTAAAACGCCCGTCTAGGGGTTTCCAAATAGTATGAACAAGACCAAGCATTGTGTAACAGTCGTTTACAGAATCGCAGAGAATTCGAATAGCCAAAAGATCATAGAGTTCATCTGCGGCTTTGTTTCTTTTTTTCATTTTTTGGTAAATGGACCAAAAATGTTTTGCACGAGATTTTACCTGTACGTGAATACCAGCTTTTTCAGTAGTTTTTAATATTTTTTTTTCGGCTTCGCTAAGAAAATGCGAGCGTTCACTTTTTTTTGAAGCAACAAGAGATTTGATTTGTTCATACACTTCCTTATTAAGGAATTTCAAGCTGAGATCTTCAAGTTCGTCTTTAATAGATGAAATACCGAGCCTATTAGCCAGAGGTGCCCAAATATCAATTGTTTCTTGGGCTATCGGTTTTTGAAGCTCTAGAGGAAAATTTTTGAGCGTTCGCATTTTATCTAGTCGATCTGCAAGGCGTATTATAATTATTCGTATATCATTTACCATTGCAAAAAACATTTTTCGAATAGATTCTGCTTGGTGCATTGATTTGTTTTTTAGTTTTAAGACCGAGATACGTGAAGTTCCTTCAACAAGTATCGTAACAGAACTCCCGAATTCTTCTTTAAGAAGTTCTTGTGTAAGTCCTAATTCTTCCATGGAACCATGCAAAATTGCACAGACCATGCTATCTCCGGCGAGACGTAATTCTGCAAGAATGCGCGCAACTCTGAGGGGATGATCTAGATATGCTTCTCCACATGGTCTTTTCGCTTGAGCTTTTCTTTCGCTCATAAAAGACCATGCTTTTAAAATCTGTTGCTCTTCTAGAGGTGAGAAGTAAGAAAAATCGTGTAAGAATGTCTCAATGCTTTCGTTCATTGTTTTTTTCCTTCTACGACGCGATCTTGGTTTTCCAAGTCAGTATGAATTACTATATCAACAAAACCTTCTCTCTTCAAATAAGTTGCAGCGTTTTGTGCATTATATTCACCTGTTTCGATTAAAATGTATCCATTCGTTGCAAGAGATGCGTATGCGTGAGGGATAAGGGCTCTCACGAGGTCAAGACCGTCTTCCCCTCCATCGAGGGCGAGAATGGGCTCGTTGCGTCCATCTTCAAGCAATTCTGAAGCGACCAGGGATGGTACATAGGGTGGGTTTGAAACTATAAGATCCCATTTGCCATGAATAGATGGAATACCTTCTCTCAAGTCTCCCTGAATAAAAACGATTTGGTTATTAACCAATGATTCGCTATTTTTTTTTGCAATATAAAGAGCATCAAGAGAGATGTCCGTAGCTGTGACTATAATTTCAGGGATTGTGTGTTTTAAGGCTATAGCAATACAGCCTGAACCAGTGCATATATCCAGGACTTGGGGCGGTCTTGGTAACAGATTTTTTTGGATTTCAAGTATCTGTATTGCTCGTTCAACAAGAATTTCTGTGTCGGCCTTAGGAATTAAGACTGATGGGGTTACGAGAAAGGGAAGTCCCCAAAACTCGCGATTTCTAGTGATGTACGCAACGGGAAGGCCTTCTTTTCGTTTATCTATAGCTTCGAAAAATAACTTAGCCTGTATTTGAGAAACGTCCTTTTCTGGATGAGCCATGATAAAGGATTTGTTTGTACCGAGAATGAATGAGAGAAAAATAACAATATCTAGTTCTGGAGTCTGGGTTACAGGTGCTGATCCTTTTTTTTTGTGCAAAAGGATTTCTAACCCTGACTTTTTCAATTCAGCTACTGTCATGGCTCCTCGAATGGGCAGAAATATTATTCTTCTTGAGCTTTGAGTTGTTCTTCTCTAGCTGCCATGGCAAGAGGTTCTATTAAGTCGTTCAAAACCCCTTGCATTATAAGGTCTAGTTTATAGAGAGTGAGATTTATACGATGATCGGTGAGTCTATTTTGAGGAAAGTTATATGTTCGAATTCTCTGAGATCTATCGCCGGATCCTATTTGAGTTTTTCTCTCTGCTGCTCGAGCTGAGTTTTTTTTGGCTTCTTCAAGTTCAAATAATCGTGTTCTTAGAACGCGCATCGCCTTGGCTTTATTTTTTATCTGGCTTTTTTCATCTTGCTGAATAACAACTAGGCCAGAAGGAATATGTGTGAGTCTAACAGCTGAATCTGTTGTATTAACACACTGACCACCAGGGCCGCCTGCGCGCATAACATCTATTCTCAAGTCTTCAGGGCGAATTTGTATTTCTGTTTCTTCTATTTCGGGCAATACAGCAACAGTCGCTGCACTTGTTTGAATGCGACCAGAGGCTTCAGTTTCTGGAACTCTTTGAACCCGATGCCCCCCAGATTCATAGCGAAGGTTTCCATATACATTTTTACCGGAAATAGACAATGTTATTTCCTTAAAACCGCCAAGTTCTGTTTCGTTTGAAGAAAGAACTTCGTATTTCCAGCCTTTTGATTCCGCATAATGAACATACATTCGAAAAAGATCTGCAGCAAAAAGAGCTGCTTCTTCTCCGCCGGTACCGCCACGAATTTCCATTATAATATTTTTTTCTTCTAATGGATCTGGGGGAATTAATAGTACTTTAAGGTTTGTTTCGCTTTTTTCAAACGCAGTTTCGAGCTCATGGAGTTCTTCTTTTGCCATAGCGCGCATTTCATGATCATCAGTTTCTTGTATAAGAGCTTGAGTATCTTTTATTGCTTTTTCAGTTTGACAATATTGATCATATTCTTCCATGAGGTGTGCAAGATACGAATGTTCACGCATTGTATCTTTATATTTTTTTTGATTCCGTATTAAGTCCGGGTTTTGTATTTCAGTTTCGGTTTCGTTAAAGCGCTTTTTGAGGCGTTGGAGTCTTTCGTGCATGAAGAAACTATAGCAGATTGACGAGTCTGATTCAATCGGCGCTTAGGGCTTGTACGCGGTTTAAAGAACCCAAAAAGACTGCCACAAAGTCCTCCTGCAAGGTGCGCAAACTGAGAAATATCGTCTCCCTTAAATGCATTCAGAATTTCTCGTCCAAGATACAGAAGGACTATTAGTATGAAAGTGAGAGGAACGTCACTTTTTTCGTGGTTTGTAAAAGATGCAAGAAGAATCATCATAAAAACAACGCCCGAGGCTCCAAGAAGAGGGTGTGGGAAAAAACAAGCATTAAGCACCCCTGTTACAAATCCGGTGACAATTATCATAAGAACCATAATGAACGAACCGTAGGTTTCTTCGAGCATGGGGCCGAGTAATAAAATATAGGCTAAATTACTCATAAGATGATTCCAGTCTGCATGTCCCGCTATGTGTGTAAAAAGTCTGAGATAGTTAAGCGGTTTGAAAAGATCAAATTGTGTTGCATTTGGGACCGTAAAAAAAGTTCTTGTTATGCCGTGAAACAGGGTTTGATCGAGGATTAATACCAAGGTACATAAAAAAGAGTAGGTCAATGTTGTGGGTGCGTTGTATTTAATTTTCATATTTTTGTTGTGGTTAATTTTACAGGGCAATGATCTGAGCCATAAATATCTTTTAATATTGAGGCTCCGGTTACAAAGGGCATAAAAGAGGGATTTACACAGTTGTAATCTATTCTCCATCCAATATTTTTTTCACGAGCATTAAAACGATAACTCCACCAACTATATTGACCTGGTTCAGAGCAATAGGTTCTAAAGGTATCTACATAACCGGCTTCTATAAAAGTGTCCATCCATGCGCGCTCTTCTGGCAAATAGCCTGGATTTTTCACATTTCCCTTAGGATTTGCAAGGTCTATCGGTTTATGGGCAATATTATAGTCGCCACAGAGAATTACGTTTTTTCCTGAAGCAACAAGCGAATTGCAGGTTGTAAGAATTGCGTCGCAAAATTCTAGTTTATACCCCAGTCGGGCTCCTGCTTCTTGAGAATTGGGAAAATACGCAGATATAACAATGGCGTTTGGATATTCTGCCATAATTACGCGACCTTCATCATCAAATTCAGGAATTCCTAAGGTTTGTACATTTAATGGCTCAATTTTACTATAAATGGCAGTTCCAGAGTATCCTGCTTTTTTTGCGGAACTCCACCAGGATTTGTATACAGTTCCGTCTGGCAATATAGGGTCTGCAAGTTCTGCGCTGACTTGTCCGCGATGTGCCTTCGTTTCTTGGAGACAAAGTACGTCTGGGGATTCTGAAGCAAGCCATTCTAAAAAGCCTTTTTTTTCTGCGGCACGAATACCGTTCACATTCCATGTAACAATTGATATCATAATTGTATAATGCCATGCAGCGCGAGGCTTTTCAAGCATAAAAGGTGTTGTTTCCTAACAGGAATTGCAGTATTTTCATAGTATGGGTTTAGAATATAAAATAGAGCAGCATTTATCTATTGATGAAGAGCTAAAAGAGCCAGAACAGTATAGGGTTATTTTATTAAATGACGATTTTACCACTCGAGATTTTGTGGTTGCGATATTGATGGGGGTGTTTCATAAAAAACATGCAGACGCCCAGGTTATTATGGAAGAAGTACATAAGAAAGGTCGAGGCGTTGTAGGTTCATATACCTATGATATAGCAGCTACTCGTTGTGTACAGGTGCACGAAATAGCCCGTATGAACGGGTTCCCTCTTAGGTGCGTAATGGAGCAAATATGAAAATAAAAATAAGTAATGTGGTTCAGAACGTTTTGGATCAGTCTTGGTCAGATGCTAGGGCGAGAGGTCATGAGTATGTAACTCCCGAACATATTCTTTTAGCAATACTTGATCATCCTCCTGCTTTGAAAGTTTTAGCAATGTGCGGTGGAGATATCGCATTTATACATGATAGTGTTGATGAATATTTGCGAAAAAATATGCCAGTCCTTACAGGTGCAGAGCCATTGCAGACAGTGGGATTCCAAGAAGTTTTTCAAAGGGCCGTTATTCAGTGTGAGGGCGCCGAAAAACCAATGCTAGAAATTACCGATATCCTCGTTAGTTTGTTAGACGGTAAAAAAAATTATTCTTCTTATTTTATGCGCCGTGGAGGTATTGATCGTTTGGTCCTTCTGGAGGTCATAAGCCATGGAATGGAAGGAACGACCAATTCTTCAGAACAGGAAATAGATTCTTATACTGATACTGATGATAGTTCAAGTATGTCTGCATTTGAACAATTTCAAAAAGGAATAAGTTCAAGCAAGAAA
>DATFIA010000305.1:0-2498 GCA_035270545.1 Treponemataceae bacterium | reverse complement strand
CGAAATATTATTTGGCTATTTGTGCTTCCCATGGAACGGGCGGCCTGAACGACCCCCGGATCCACCTCCTTTAATGCTGACTCAATAATACGCGCGACAAAGGGCGCTGCCGCAATGGACAGCGGAACGATAGTCGCAATTGTCCCGATACTCGTGCCGACAATAATGCGCGAGAGCGGAAAAAGTAAAATCATTAATATGATGAAGGGAAAGGACCGTAATACGTTTACAACTCTGCTCAAAATTTGGTTAAAAAATGGGCGAGGTGCAATGCCGGATGGGTCTGTAAGGCAGAGTAGAACTCCAAGGGGAAAACCGAGGGTGAGTGAAAATAAAGTTGAAAGCCCCATCATTACAAGTGTTTGTATTGTTGCGTTTCCTACCAACTGAATAAATGCATCTATGTTTGACATTATTGTTCCTCCACGGTAACGCCTTGAGTTTCAAGCCAGGCTCTCGCTCGAACTACTTCTTCTGCAGCTCCAGTTAGGTCAACTATCATGGTGCCCACAGCAGTACCTGAGACGTCCTGAACTCCACCAGCTCGAATATTTACTTCAACTTCAAACATGCGTGAAAGACGACTTAATACCGGCTCTCCAGTAAGTGCCCCGCGGAACCGCAGAATAAAAGCGCCACCTTCATTAGACCAGCGCACTAAGTCAGAAGTAGAACCTGAACTCGACACAGTGGTCGCAATTTCCATCGGGTTCAAATGCGAAAGGAAATCTTTCGTAATTGTAGCTTGTGGCTTAGAGAAAATATCTGTAACTGGGCCTTGCTCTACTACGCGGCCTTCATCGAGAACAGCTACGAGAGAACAAGCATCTCGAACAACTTCCATTTGGTGAGTAATCATAACAATACTTAAGTTCATTTCTCGCTGCAAGCGTTTTAGAAGTTCAAGAATAGACCTTGTAGTTTGAGGGTCTAGGGCGCTCGTTGCCTCGTCGCAAAAAAGAATATCTGGCTTTACAGCGAGGGCACGGGCGATAGCAACTCTCTGTTTTTGACCGCCAGAAAGTGTGCTTATGCGAGCATTGCCTCTGCCCTGGAGTCCTACCAATTCAAGGAGCTCTTCTACTCGGCCTGGAATCTCGCGGTGAGCGTAGCCTGAAATCTCCAGTGGGTACGATATATTCCCCGCGGCGGTGCGAGATCCAAAAAGATTAAAATTTTGAAAAATCATTCCAATTCGCCGGCGCCTGCCAATTAAGTCCAAACCTTGAAGACTGTCCACACGTTCACTGCTGTAAAAGATTTCGCCCGCATCAGGCTTTTCTAAAAGGCTAATTAAGCGCACCAAAGTAGACTTACCCGCGCCACTTTTGCCAATAATTCCGTAAATAGTGTTATCTGGAATTTCAAGACTAATATCGTTTACAGCGAGTAATTCACCATATTTTCGCGTCAAGTTGCAAAGCTTAATCACTTATTTGCTCTCCTTGCAATAAAAAAAGCCCCCCTAAGTGGGAGGCTTTTGAATTTACTTCATCACCTCTCTCATCTTCTGGAATTGGCACCATAAAAATTGGTTGCCGGGCTTCATAGGGCCAGTCCCTCTGCCACTCTTGATAAGAGATCATCTAATCAAAACAGAAATAAAAAGAGATGTCAAGGTATGTATTTAGACTAAGAATTTAGATTGAGGCAGAACATGGTAAGGTTAGTGAACGTCGTAGCGCGGAGCCCCCGCGTATGAGAGAGAAAGGGTGGGAAATTGGTAATTCATATTTTTATGTAAAGCTAGCTTGACATTTTTGACGACTGAGATTATAGTAAATATGTAAAGCGTACTTTCCATATTCTGTTGAAAGGAGAAACAGTTTTTGAAAAATAGATTAGAAGAAATTAGGAAACTAAAAGGTATTAATCAAGAAGAGCTCGCATTAGCCTTGGAAGTATCGCGACAAACAATTAGTTCATTGGAAAATGGAAGGTATAATCCTTCAATTTTGCTTGCATTTAAGATCGCTACATTTTTTAAAATGTCGATAGAAGATCTTTTTATTTATGAGGAGGAATAAGTATGTTAGGGAAAACTTCACGGAGTAATGTCTATTGGAAACTGTTGCTTTTGGTGGGAATCATTAGTCTCATTGTGAGTTTGATTCTTTATAAAATGGTATCTATCGAGAGACCTCATATATCTATGTTAAAAGGAATGTTTATTGGCCTAGGTTCTGTTTTTACAGCTATAGGTATTATAAACATATTTCAAATTAAAATGAGTTCACCAGAAAAACTAAAAGCTAACGAAATAGAATTAAAAGATGAACGGAATATTGAAATTTTAATGCTGGCTCTTTCAATTTCAGGCAAAGTAGCAACATACCTTTTTGCTATTATGTCTTTTGTTTTTATAGGAATGAATTATATTGTTCCTGCACTAATGGCAATAGGTTCTATGTATATACAATTAAGTGTTTTTCTTATAGCGCATAGATATTATAAGAGTAAGATGTAGGTTGTTTTGTAATACGACAAAAATAGAAGTA
>DATFIA010000304.1:0-71652 GCA_035270545.1 Treponemataceae bacterium | reverse complement strand
TGTCGGTTCTGTTACTATTATAACTGCATCGGCGCCGGTTACAGAGGCTATAACTGGACAACCAATTCCTGGAGAACCGTCTACGAGAATAAAATCGGCCTTTTGTTCCTCTGCGATACGCTTGGCATTTTGACGAACCATTGTTACCAATTTGCCCGAATTTTCTGCTCGTGTATCAAGAGCCGCATGAACTAAAGTACCAAATCTCGTATCAGATATATACCATTCACCACAGCGGCGTTCTGGAAAATCTACAGCCTTTGCTGGGCAAAAACGAACACAAACTCCGCAGCCTTCGCAAGAATCTTCATCGATAGCACAACCAGAAACGGTAGAAAGCGAAATTGCACCGAAGCGACAAAGATCGATACATTTTGTAGCAACTTCAGATTGCCCCGAAGATAAACATTTTTTGGGGTTTATTTTTGCAACATGGCCAGAAAAAAAAGCTGTCCTTGTTTGAATTTCTGGAGCAAATACAAGATGTAAATCTGCTGCATCAACATCACAATCTGAAAAAACAGTTTTACTTTGTTTCGATGCTAGGCTCGCAATGGCAGCAACTAAACTAGTCTTGCCAGTTCCACCCTTTCCACTAATAAACACTATTTCTTTCATTCTGTTTTACCCCGCGCAATATGTTGATCGATTAAAAGCTCCACAAGTGAGTTAAGCTTTTCACGATATTCAGGAGCAGATTCCACTAAAGATTTACCATTAGAATAACCTTCAGCAATACGTCTGTCCTCTGGAATTTGGAGTAAAAGTGCAATATTTTCTTTTTTGCAATATGTTACAACTCGATCATCGCCTGAATCGCATCGGTTAATAACAACTCCAAAAGGAATACCCATTTTTCTAACCGTTTTTACAGCAAGGTCTAGATCGTGCAATCCAAAAGGAGTAGGTTCTGTTACTAGAATAACATAATCGGCACCAGTTACAGCTGTTCCCATAGGGCAAGAGGTACCCGGAGGTGCATCTATAATGAATAATTTTTCTAATTCCAGATTATCAAAACCACCTCGGTTTTTAACAGCACGAATTATAGGAGGAGACATTGCATATCCAATATCAAGAAGTCCTTGAATAAATCGCACAGGTTTTTTTGAAGAAGCCTTTGATTCAGGCCCAACAAAGCTGTCTGTCATTGTTCCAATTTTAAGATCTTCTTCATGAATAGCACCAACGGGACAAACTAATGTACAACCACCACAGGAGTGACATAGTTCAGGAAAAACCATAACAGAGGTTCCAATACACACAATTGCATTAAACTCGCAAAATCGTGAGCACTCCCCACAGGCTGTACAAGTGGATTCATTTACGACAGGGATAGGAACAGTTACAGGCAATTCTTCAGAATTTTCTAGATTTAAAAACAATCCTGCATTTGGTTCTTCTACATCACAGTCGAGCAAACAAATATTTTGAGTTGTACTCAAAGCAAGGGCAACTGCAAGTGTTGTTTTGCCAGTACCACCCTTTCCAGAAGCAATAGCAATTTTCATATCCAGTGACCCTCAACATCAGCTTCTGTAATTTGAGTCAGTTCGTTTTTTTTCCATTGATCAATAGCAGTTTTAACGGTTTCTTTTTTACTCAGAAAAATAGAAATCTTTCCGGCATACAATACACGAAAAGCTTTGGGCCCTGTATGACCAGTAATTAAAGCTGTAGCTCCAGAATCTACGACATTCTGTGCAGATTGAATTCCAGCACCTTGCGCTGCGTTTAAATTTTGCGTGTTATCTTGAACTGTAAATGTTTCTGATTCTGTATCAAAAATAATAAACTTTGCAGCTCGACCAAAACGTTGATCAACCATAGATTCGAGCGTTTCACCTTCAGATGTTATAGCTATTTTCATATCTTTCTCCTTAAATCTTAATTAATAATTGCATTACAAGTGTAATGCACCACCATGTCGTCGCCTGCGACAACGTCTTCGAGGACAACCGCAACCCGGCATAGAAAAGTCAGTTGCAACCAAGGTTTCTTTTTTCCATGCTTCTAAAACACTATCTACAGGACCTGCAATAAAAGAAACAGTTTCAATACCCTCAGCTAAAAGAGACTCTTCATATTCAGAGGAAATTGCGCCACAAATAAGAGTATGAACTCCGTGACCTGCAAGGAATTCTGCCTTTTCCGCACAGGAATCGCCAATAAAGGATACACAAGCAGAGGAGTGAGTATCATCTTCTGGAGAAATAAGGAGACACCGCTGTGAAACATCAAATACTGGTGCCACTCTCCCATTCCACATAGATATCGCAACTTTCATACTCTTTAGCAAGCATTTTTCGTGCCAACTTTAAAACCTATAAAACAGCGGCCTTTAATTATATCTATAGTGCAACTTTGCACTTACAATGATTTTTTTGTTGCATAGATGCAACTTACTCGTGCAATACAACCTTCTTGCTCAATCTAATCAAATTCAGTATACCTCATAGATCAACAAAGGAAAAAAAATTATGAATCATGGACAAAAAGCAAGAGAGTTTTTTACTAAAGGATATAATTGCGCCCAAGCAACTGCTGCAGCCTTTTCAGATGAAGCAAAAATCGACGTTAAAACAATTCTTAAAATGATGGCAGGATTTGGAGGGGGAGTCGCAGGACAGAGAGAAATGTGTGGAGCAGTTACAGGAATGGTTTTCGCATTATCGGTTATATATGGAGAATACGACGCCTTAGATAACGAGGCAAAAACTGAAATGTATCGTATAACGCGAGAAGCTATTGAGGAATTTCGAATCGAATTTGGAACAACATCTTGTGCTGAATTATTAGAAAAAGCGGGTTGCATTGCTAAAGAAAATCCAACAGAGCGAACTGAAGACTATTATGCAAAGCGCCCTTGCACACTTTTTATTGAATTTGCAGCGGAACTTGCTGCATCACACCTATAAAAAATTATTTTCCGGCAAAAGGAATAAGACCAGCTAAACCACGTACTTCTTCGTCGGTAAATCGAAGGCCACCTCCTATAAAATACTCACGTTTAGTATCAAGGGCAGCATTTATACCTCCTTTCAAATAAACCCAATTCCATGGTTTGTTAGAATCAGGATCGAAAAAAGGAAATAAAGTAAGACTGCCTCGTAAATTTGGAACTTCACCTGTTCGAAAGTTAAAAAGATCGCCAGAAATGGATACCCAACGTACTGGTTTTATATCGATACCAACTGCAGCAGTACTTTCTAGAAGTCCACCACGCAAGGTTAATGGACCAAATTCTCTCGCAAGTTCTGCATCTATAGCAACAGCTTGGCTCGTTTCAGTGATTTCTGTTCTTTCAATTGAACTGCCATTTATGGACTTTTCTGTTATTGTTTTACTGGATATCCCGTCGGGAGAACTGGTTACGCCAACTCTGTACCAGCGATCATTGCTTCTCGGAAGAAGATATAAAGAGGCTCCGGCACGCATTTTAGAGGAAAGCATATCATAGCGAGCACCACTATCTACCTGAACACCAAGACCTGTCGCTTTTGAAACTATGGTACCAGCATCAGTTACGACACGATCAGCGTTCATAGCCAATTCATTAATGTTAAATAAAGCTGAATCAAGTTTTTTTGCAGCTTCTTCTGTACGTTGAGCCGTTGCTAATATTGAATTATATAAAGAATCGTCATATAAAGCTTGCCCAAAATTACCCTGACCGGAACTAATTTCTCCCGTAATATTACGAATATTTTCTAGGGCAAAACGAATTTCTCCAACCGAAATATTTATATCTTCTTCTTTGTTTGCTAACAATCTTTCCATACGCTCTGTAAGCAACGCAGTTGATTCAAGAATTCGAGTCATACGATCCAATTCAGCTTCAGACCTCTCATCGAATTTTTTAGCTATGGAATTGAAGGTAATCAGAGAAACTTCCAATAGTTGTAATTGATTCGTTTGCAATTCACGGATCATGACACTTAATTCACCACCAAGTTCCTGAGCCATAGTTGTCATATCTCGAGCACCGCTAACAGCTCCAATTCTAGAGCCAGCTAAAATAACAGGTTCAGTATCGTTTCCTGGAGTAAGAGCTAAAATAGATGTGCCTAGAATAGAGGAAGATTTTCGAGAGATTTGGGCATCTCCTCTAATCTCAATATCTTTTAAAAAACTTATTCTGATTAAAGCCTGATTGCCCGAAAGATCTATCGATTTAATTTTCCCTACAGGAACTCCGGCTAAAAAAACCTTAGAATTTGTAGTCAAGCCGGTAACGTCATCCATTACCACTTCATATATTTTGGTATTTAGCTTATTAAAACCATCTGAAGATAGTATTACATAGCCCGATCCGGCAGTCCCTAAGGTTATAAAAAAAAGGCCAACTTTCAAAAATTGCGGTATTTTCATACATGTAACTCACTAAAAGAAATTCTAATAAAATCACGAACAAGGCTATGTTCTGAGGCTGCAACCTCTGCTGGGGAGCCATCTGCAACTATTATTCCTTGATCCAAAAAAGACATTTTGTCTGAAATACGAAAAGCAGCTGGAATATCATGTGTAATCAAAATACAGGTAATTTTTAATTCACGGTTAACACGTACTACCAAATTATTGATTGTCTCTGCCAAAACAGGATCAAGACCTGTTGTTGGCTCATCAAAAAACAGAACATCCGGTTGCATAACCAAAGAACGTGCAACACCTACACGTTTGCGCATTCCGCCTGAAAGCTCATCTGGACGCTTTAATTCTATGCCAGGTAGCTCAATCCAGTCTAGCATACGTTTAACCCGTTTACGTATTTCGGCTTTATTGCGCAAATTAAGCACTTCCCTCAGCGGAAAAGCAATGTTTTCTTCTACAGTCATAGAATCAAAAAGAGCAGCGTTTTGAAAAGCATAACCAAAATGTTGTCTCATAGAGATGAGCTCGGGCCTCTCTAATGCTGTTAATTCGGTGTCTCGATACCAAACTTTGCCTTGATCCGGCTTAATCATACCCATAACGGTTTTGAAAAGTACGCTTTTCCCAGAACCACTTTGACCTATGATTGCAGAAATTGAACCTTCTGGAATTTCTAAATTTACACCATTAAGAATACAATTTGAACCAAATGATTTATGAAGATTTTGAATACGAATAACCATTTTCATACGCGTGCCAACAATACCATTAATAAGGTCGCTAATATATAATCTGCAACTAAAATAGATACCGAAGAAACAACAACAGCGCGTGTAGCACCGTCTCCTACTCCTTTCGCTCCTTGTTCAACGTTTAATCCAAAATAACAACAAATTGAAGCAACCATGACTCCCATTATAGATGACTTTATTAAACCTATATAAATATCCTTAGGTTTAAGCACGCTGAACATATATGAAAGATAACTTGCAGAATCAATTCCATACAATTTAGTAGAAATAAAATAGGAACCAATAACACCAACAATATTTGCTAACATAGTCAGAGCTGGAAAAGTTAAAAAAGAGGCTACAACGCGTGGCAAAACAAGATACTGAACTGGATCAACAGACATTGATTCTAGAGCGTCTATCTGTTCAGTAACCTTCATAGTACCAAGGACGGCAGCCATTGCAGAACCATTTTTAGCAATTAACATCAGTGTAGTAATGATTGGAGCAAATTCACGACCAAGAGCGACAGCTACTGCGGCTCCTGTTCCTATTTCTGCTTGAAAAGGCAGAAGCATAGTTACCATTTGTAGAGCAAAAATCATACCGATTGCCAGTCCAGAAAGAATAATAACAGGAATAGATTCAATACCAATATGTTCTATTTCAGCAAGATACAAAGAAAACCGAAATGGCCGTTTAGTTGAACTAACCAATACTTGTCTGAGAAAATCAAAAAATCGTCCTACTTCTTCAATCCGTTTCAAAACACTTTTAAACATAGTAATAGAATACTCCAAAAAAGGTAAAAAACAAAGATTGTTCCTTAAAACTAAAGAAAATCAAAGCAAAGGAACCTACTATTAAATAATTTTGGGCCAGTATACTTTTCTTTTTGCGATTTCAGAGGTATCATAGATAGGGATCCACTTTATTAAACTAGGAGTATTTTTATGTCAGAAAAAGAAAACACAGCAAAGACACAAAACAATGAGCCAGAAATAGTTCCAGCAAATCCCGGTCATATACCGGTATGCAACAAAGCTTTTGATCCAGAATCTTCTCGCATAGAAGATCCGGATGAACCTTGCTTTAACGGGGAAGCATAAACTAAGACGATCTATTTATTGAGTATTTTTGCTGCGCCATAATATACAGTACACACCGCCATAATGACATTCTTTATTAAGTTAAAAATATCCGTGCTATGGCGATGAAATACATATTTAATAAATTTGACCATAGATTAGTTAATGCGTATAATTGTTTGAGGAGGATTACAATGGTATCCGAAAAAATAAAAAAAGCAATAAACGATCAGATCAACAAAGAGTTTTATTCTTCGTATCTGTATCTTGCAATGGCAGCACATTTTGACGCAAAAGCACTTCCTGGCTTTGCACATTGGATGAAATTACAATCTGCAGAAGAATGGGAACATGGAATGAAGTTCTATGAATACCTTTATGAGGTAGGATCAGAAGTGGAACTTGCAGAAATTAAGCAACCCCCGATGAAATTTGGAACAGTAAAAGAAATAATTGAAATGGTTCATGAGCACGAACAGTATGTAACCTCTTCAATTAATGCTATTTACGAGCTCTCAAAAGCTGAGAAAGATCCAAAAACAGAAATAATGCTTAACTGGTTTATTACTGAACAAGTTGAAGAAGAAAAAAATGCTCGAGATATTCTAGATAATCTAGAAATGTCTGGTGGTACAAATTTTGGACTAATGCAACTTGATAAGTATCTCGGTGGAAGAAAAGAAGACTAAAAGACAGAATCTATACGTTTATTCTTTAAGGACTGTCTGGCATTTTTTTGTCAGGCAGTTTTTTTTTATTGTTTTAATTTAAAACCAATTTATACTGATATGTATGAATATATATTACTATCTTAGTATTGCTCTAGGAACTGCCCTTATCATCACCTTTCCTGGTTTCTTTCGAGTTGTTTATTTTATTAGTATTGGTTATGGGTATTCAATTGCTGGTATTGTTGCAGTATATGCACTCTTTTTATTTGATAAAGCAAAATGGAATACATATTTACAATTATTAATTCTTTTTATATATGGAATACGTTTGGGAACATATATTCTTATTCGAGAAAAAAAAATTCAATATAAAAAGGAACTTGAAGAAGTAAAAAAAAGAGAGAGTGAAGTTAACAAAAGTTCTCTCATCCTTATTTGGATAGGAGTTTCAATTCTATATGTTGCCATGACACTACCAGCTTTTGCGTCTGGAATTTCTCATTTAAAATTATTTTCACCCCTATTAACCAAAACAACAGCTATCGTGATAAACATAAGTGGAATTATAATTATGATCTTTGGTTTTACTATTGAAGCTACAGCAGATTGGCAAAAGAATAATTTTAAAAAACATAATCCAAATGACTTTTGTACTGTTGGCTTATTTTCTTTTGTCCGATGCCCAAACTATTTTGGCGAAATGCTCGTTTGGATAGGAAGTTTTATTGCTGGCCTACCCTATCTTGGATCTCTATGGTTAATTATCCCATCAATTATTTCTCTGTCATGCATTCTTTTAATAATGATGGGGTCTACAAAAAGATTAGAGGTAAAACAAGAAGAGAGATATGGAAATCGGGAAGATTATAAAACATACCGCTCTCATGTACCGGTCCTTTTTCCATTTATACCAGTTTATAGCTTAAAAAATGTAAAAGTATATTTAGAATAAAAAAAGCCCTTCCGATGTGGAAGGGCTGTAACATTGGCGACAATAGGGCTTGAACCTATGACCTGACGGATATGAGCCGTATGCTCTACCAACTGAGCTATGTCGCCATAACGCCTTGGCAGAATAACAAAAGAAAAAACTTATGTCAATATAGAATTTCATAATTCATACTTAAATAAGCATGCTTGCTCGTGCGCTTCTATACAAACGACTATTCAAAACAGGTGCTTGCATAAATTGTTCACGCATACTGTTATCAGAAATTTCATTTGCCCTTTTTTGCAGATACTTAAAACCCCTACTTAACCAAGAGGAAAGATCTGCTTGAGATATTACACCAGTTTTTGATCCTAATTCATAAGCCCAATAATAATATTGATATGCATAGGGATCTTCTATTTCGACAGCCCTGCGAGCAAAAGCTGAAAGTTCATTAATAGCAGAAGAAAAGTCTATTCCAGATAAAAAACGTACTTTGTATGAAATAGAAACAGCAATAAATAATCTTTCAGCTGTATTTTTTGATCCTTGTTCGCGAAAACAGCGATCTTCAACATTAGCAAAACCACTTGTCCATCCAAATAAAGATCCAGATATATTGGTTATATTTTCATTTATTTTTGGTAATTCCGATGGCAGAGAGTATTCTGATATGGTTCTCCCTGAAAGTAATGCAGATTCACACAAAAACAAATGAGCTTCAGGAATGATTTCAATGCAAGTAACTAAAATATTTTCTGCAGATGCAAATCTATTTTGAAACAATAAGGATCTAGCATACCATACACGACATAAAGAAATACTATGGGCAATACCATACACCGAGGCGAGAGTTGCTGCAGCCTGAAATAAAACCTCAGCTTGTCTGTACGATCCCATTTCAAAAAATAATCTTCCTTTCATAAACAAAATTAGTACTTCTCTATCCTTAGCAAAAGAGGACTGAACTATTTTATCGAGAGAATCGAGGGTACATAAGGCTACATGATAATTACCTATAACAAAATAAACCATTGCCATATCAAAGCGAGTTTGTAATATACTAAGAGGTTCATGCATTTTTTCTGCATTTTCTAAAGCATATTCAAAATAAACCACAGCATCCGAACCTTTGTTATTAACTAAGGACAATAATGCTATTAATGAAAGACTTTGATATTCGCCACTAAGAATTGAATTTCTTTGAAAATTATGTAAGGCTTCTCGAGCGAGTGAACCAGACTCAGCATATTCAAATAATTCATATTTTTGAATAGCTTTTCGAATTTGAGTTACCCCTTCCTCGACGCTAGAATTTTTGAAACTGAATAACTCCACGTTTTCTTGAGTTGGTAAAACGCAATCATGAAAAAGGCAACTTACCTTGAAAGAATCTGGTAACTCATACTGTAAGTCTTCAAGTGTGTCATAAAGGGATTTAACGGGTTGCAATTCACCATTTTGATACATTTTCCATACATAATCAGCTACTATATGATCCAGTACATTAATACGGTCTTTTAATTTTAATGCAATTTTTTTTATTACACTATGATTAATTGAACGTAAATCGAAGGGGTCAAACAGAATCCCGCTTGAATACAACCAATTTCCAAGAGATGAAATAAAATCGGATTCTTTTCCTAAAAAGCTGAAAAAATCAGAATATTCATCTATAAATAAAACGGAAGAGGCCCTATACACAAGCCATGCAAGTTCAATTAAATCTTGTGGCATATTTTTTAAGTCTAAAGGGGGAGAATCTAGTGATGTAACATACTCTATTTTACACTGAGATTTAAGAACATCCATTAATGCTAGAAAGTCTCCAGTATCGTGAGTATCGCCAAAAACACTTATTTTAATAGGAATTTGATTTTTTAAAATAGCGAGTTTAACTCGTAAACCAAGCCATACAATGCAAGAAGATATAAGATAATCTGGAGATTGTTCATTAAATCGATACGAAAGAAAAGACTTTACAGCATAGAAAGAATCTTCAAATTGAATTCTTTCTTCTTCACTAAGTAATGAAGTCTCACAATCATTTGTTAAAGGGAAAAGCGAAAATATTGAAAAAAGGACATGTCTGTTTTCATATAGATACAGTGAGTAATGTTGTAATTTTTTCGCACCAACCATAGATACAAGATCAATAGATTCAGTTGCTTTTACCTCTGAAAACAGACAAAAAGGTGAATCTAAAATAGGAATAGTAGCAATGTATAATGAAAGGATTTCGAGTGCAGAAGAAGTAAATAATATACCTTTGTCGGGAGTCACGAGTGTTTCATACTGGGATAGATGCTCCGAGAAATTACTCATAGAAACTTTTTCTAAAATAGTATCTACTAAAACGGTATATTCTCTGATACGATCTTTAAATTTTTCAAGTAAAATCTCAACATCTGAAATAAAACGGGATGCTGAAAAAGCATATCCAACAGAAGTATTTTTAAACTGATACGCCATACCTTGACCGATACGTATTCCAATACCCCCATTTCGAGAAGCAGAGTCTGCCACCGACGAAAAAAAAGTTTCGGTCATATCAGGACAAATCCGGTTCAATTGGCGCTGGTAGCGCAATTCGACATAGATAAAGAGCATAGCATCCCCTAAGGTTGAACAAAACTGCATTGACAGCGTTTCTACAGGTAGTTATTATACCTCTTGTATGCATAAAAAGCAAAGACAGCCAAACTTCTTTCAAAAGTTGGTTGTTTTTACATTAAAGGAGTAATTTCCCATGAATGCGGCTACACTCAAAGGAAGATCTTTAGTAAATTTTAAAAACTGGACAGCAGAAGAAATTCTCTATCTCCTTCAAATCTCACAAGAAGTAAAAAAAACTTCTCATAATAAAGAAGTACACCAGCGTTTTCAAGGAAAAACGCTGGCACTCATTTTTGAAAAAAGATCAACACGTACGCGTTGTGCTTTTGAAACGGCCTTTGGAGAAGAAGGTGGACATCCGGTATTTCTTTCAACTCAAGATATTCAACTTGGTGCAAAAGAATCGATAGAAGACACTGCTCGAGTTTTGGGTCGAATGTTTTCAGCAATTGAGTTTAGAGGCTATAAACAATCCACGGTTGAAATTCTTGCCCGTCATGCAGGTGTTCCTGTATATAATGGACTCACAGATCAATTTCACCCAACACAGGCTTTGGCAGATATAATGACGATGCAGGAAGTTTTTGGCAAAATTGCCGGATTACGACTGTGCTATATCGGAGATGGAGAAAATAATGTTGCACATTCCCTTCTCATTATTTGTGCAAAACTTGGAGTTCATTGCACCATTATTTCTCCCGATACACTTCAACCTGATGCAAACATACTTACTGATGCAAAAGAATGGGCAAAAGACTCTGGAGCAGAAATTATGATTACTTCGGATCGTTCTGCAGTAAAAGGTGCAGATGCACTCTACACCGATGTTTGGATTTCAATGGGTCAAGAACTAAGAAGAGATGAAAAAGTTCAAGAACTCTCACAGTATCAGGTAAATACGAGTCTTATGAATCTTACAGAGAACCCTTCTTGCATTTTCCTTCATTGTCTCCCCGCTGTAAAAGGTGAAGAAGTGACCGAAGAAGTCATAGAAGGCCCCAAAAGCAAGGTTTGGGACCAGGCAGAAAACAGGAAACACACCATTAAAGCAATTATGCTTGCAACTTTATAAGGCGTAGAACTATAATCAGTAGTACACGGAGGTTAAACAATGAAAAAGGTCACTAAGATTTTAATTTCTCTTTTTCTTATTCTGAGTTTTTGTGCCATTCTTCCTGCAGCTGCAGAAGAGACAGACTTGTATTATGTGAATGTGCCTATTTTGAAGGTTTTTCCACATAAGCTTGGCTATTATGTTATATACCGCAGGAGCAACCTGAAAACGGGAGAAGCATATATACCCCTTAAATGGTTTGATCACAAAGATTTACGAGCAGTTTTGAACCGAACAACGGAAGACATTACTCCTTATTTTAGTTATTTAACAAAAAATGGCGAGTTTGATCATATTCGTTTAAATCTTCCAAAAAATATTCAACATCCAGTATGGGGTGTACTTCAAAGTGGTGCTAAATTCGATAATAAATTTGACTCAGATACATTCAAATTGGAATATTAAATTAATCAATGTACGATCTTAAAAAGATACAAAAAGCCATCCAAAAAGAACAACTTGACGGATGGCTTTTTTGCAATTTTCAACATAGAGATTCTCTTACAGACTCATTATTATTGTTAAATTCAACATCAGTTTCATCTAGACGCTGGTTTTATCATATTCCAGCGCATGGAATCCCCCTAAAAATAGTTCACAGCATAGAACAAGAAATCTTAGATTCCCTTGAAGGTGATAAAATTATTTATTCGACCAAAGTGGAACTTGTTTCTATTCTAGCATTATTCGCCGGTCAAAAAACAGCAGTTTTAGTAGACCATGACATACAAATTCTTTCATCTATGGATGCCTCTTCTTGGAACCTCCTTTTAGATTCCAAAATTCTCACTTGTACCGCTGCCCCACTCATCCAAAGAATTAAAGGAACCCTCTCCCCAGAAGATATAAAAACGCATGAATTTGCAGCAGATATTTTATATACACTTGTTTCTGATTCTTGGCAAATAGTTACAAAAGCGTTTTTACAGAACAATCCCGTATACGAAGGCGATATTCAAGATTTTATGCTTGCAAGATTTAATCAAACAGGACTTATAACAGATCATCCGCCAATTGTTGCAGCAGGAAAAGCTTCTGGAGATCCTCATTATTCAGTACCAGGTATACCGTTTACTGAAAAAAAAAGAGGAAACCGCCTCAAAAAAAATGATGTCGTTCAATTTGATCTATGGGCTAAACAAAAAAATGGCATATATGCCGATATTTCATGGATTGGATATTGTGGAACCTCTATTCCTAAAGATGTAGAAACTGCCTTTACTGGTGTTATTAATGCTCGAAATCTTGTTATTACCAAATTACAAACTGCTTTTGCTCAAAATATTGCTATTGTTGGCGCAGAAATAGATGCAGATGTTAGATCCTTTCTTCTTTCTGCATTTCCAAGTTCTGCTGTACGCCATAGAACCGGACACGGAATAGATAGAGAATGCCATGGATCAGGTGTTAATCTGGATAGTGTAGAATTTCCCGATTATCGCCAAATTATTGAAGGAAGCTGTTTTTCTGTTGAACCTGGACTTTATTTTGAAACCTTTGGGTTCAGATCAGAAATTAATATATATATATTAAATAATACACCGGTAGTTTCCGGAAAAAAAATCCAAGAATCTTTTTTAATTTTATAGGTAACACATGAAACAGATAACAGAACTTTTTTTGTCTTTTTTTTCTCAATATGACACATACATTATAGCAGGACATAAAGAACCTGATGGTGATTGCATCGGAAGCTGTCTCGCTCTTGATTCTTGGCTTAAACGAAAAGGGAAAAAGACAATACTTTTATCTTCAGGACCTTTTAAAAGACCTGAAATTAAAGAATACGAACCTTTGTTTGTTTCCTCTATTTCAGATACATCGAACATAGTTAAAACAGGATTAATTGTTGTAGATTGTTCTGGAATTGATCGCATTGGAGATGCAATAGTAGGATTGGAAAATCTACCTATCGCTATAATTGATCATCATGCAACAAACGATACAAATTTTAATTTTACCTTTATAGATGCCACTGCTCCTTCCTCCACTATTTTAGTTCAATCCCTCATCGAAAAAAGTGGTGATACCCCTAATCTTAGAGAGGCTGAGTTTCTTCTTTTTGGCTTGTGCACTGACACAGGATTCTTCCGTCATCTTGACTCAAATAGTGCTGAAACATTTGCAGCAACTGCACGCCTCATACATGCGGGTGCTAATCCTAAACAAGTTTTTGCTCAAATAAGTGGAGGTAAATCTTGGGGGTCTCGAATACTCATTTCTCGAATTCTTTCCAGAATGACACGTCACTATGAAGGAAGACTTGTTATCTCGTGGGAAACAATTGAAGACACACAAGAATTTGGTTTGGAAGGAAGAGATTCTGATATTTTATATCAACTTATTCAAAGTATTTCTGGTGTGGAAGCAATAGTTATTGTAAGGCAAGAATCGCCGGAACGCTGTACAGTTGGATTTAGATCAAAGAATAAAATTGATGTTAGTCAAATTGCAGCCTATTTTGGTGGAGGTGGACACAAACAAGCCTCCGGATTGAGTATTGAAGGAACTATTTCAAATTTAATACCTGATTTTATTCAGGCTTTTGAAGCTCAATTTCTTCTCCTCGATAATCAAAAATAAAGCTGAATTATTCACTGCATAGCTGTATCACATTCAACCGGTTGAATGTAGATTTGGTTGAATCTAACTCAAATAAACAATAAACGGTTGAATCCATCAAAATATCTCCATTATTCCTCTTATATTTTTTGGCACACTATTTGCTATTACTCCTCATAGGAGGATATTTATGACAGAAGAAATATTAATAAGGCTTGTAGAGCAAGCCCAGGAAAATGGGGATAAAACGTCGATGGACATGGCTATTTCTGCACTTGGTGCCTTTTTATACACACGGTTACATCAATACAGACTTGAGTTTCTGGATGAAGATAGCCGAAGCGATTTTATTGTTTGGATATATCCACGGTTTGATCGCTTTATTTCTCGTTTTAATCCAGAAAAAGCATCTTTCCGAACCTATTTGCATTGGATGGTAAAACTTTCATACAACACATTTATTAAAGATAGATATACCAAAATGATGAGACAACGAATAATGGAAATAGAAGAATCTACGCGCCTATTAAGCATCGATGCAGAAAAAAATAATACTCATGATTGGAGCTCCTTCAGTAGCGAAAACGAAATAGATTATTCGAAAAATAGAAAAAAAGAACCTGAAATAATGCAAGTAAAAAAGAATGAAGAAATATATGCACGGAGAATTTTATTATTGGCTTGTAAATCAGGATATTTTCTAGACGATGCTGCTATTTCAAAAGTAGCTTTAAGAACAAAAACAGACGAAATTTGGCTCAGGGAACGTTTGGATGAAATTAAAATACATTGCAAGGATAGATATAAAAAAATTCACGATGAAGCGGAAAAAAGAAATAACTATTACATTAGGGCTCAAAAATGCCAATATGAAATGCAAAAAGTAACGAAAGAGTCACCCAGATACACACGACTTCAAAATGAATATGATTACTGCAACAAACAATGGCAACAACTTAAAGAAAAATCTTCAAAACACATAATAGGACCGAGCAACCGTTTTTTATCAAAAACACTTGGAATCAAAAGAGGAACTATTGACTCAACTCTTGCAAACATAAGGCATCCTCGATATTCTGATGAAACATGAAAATATATTTTGCCTCAGGAAATGCCCATAAAAGAGATGAGATGTCTCGTATTTTTGCTCCTCATACAATTGTTATTCCTTCAGACGAGGGAATAACTTTTGACCCCGAAGAAACTGCTGACAGCTTCTTTGGCAATGCATTAATAAAAGCTCAAACCTTATACGAAATTGTAAAAGCCCCTGTTATTGCAGATGATTCAGGCATCTCAGTTGATTCTCTTAATGGGGAACCAGGAATCCATTCAGCTCGATATGGCTGTGAAAATGGTAAAAATATTTCAGATTCTGAAAAAAATGAACTCCTTATTTCGCGATTAAAGGGAAAAGAACAAAGATCGGCCCGTTTTATTTGTAATATGATTCTGTATCTTGAAAAAGATCGTTTTTATTCTATTCAAGAAACCTTAGAAGGCTCAATTATTGAAATAAGCAAAGGAAACGCTGGTTTTGGATATGATCCGGTTCTGTTAGTAAATGGACTCAATAAAACTGTCGCAGAATTAAATCCAGAAGAGAAAGATCAGATTTCTCATAGAGGTAAGGCGGGAAGAAAACTAGCTCTTTTTTTAAATACCCAGGTATGATTACCAGAATATCCAAGAAGAATAAGTCCGCTACGTTCAGCCAATAATTGCAGAGATTTTTCTGTGTAAAACGAAACATGAGTACTATCCTGGCGATACCACCATGAATCGAAGGCATTTTTATCCGAGGGGAGAAGATGCGTAGATACAGCAAGAAGGCCTCCCTCCTTTAAATAAGAAGAGATCAATAAAAAGTTGAGAATTGGATCAAAAAAATGTTCAACAACTTCTATGCACGTAATACAGTCAAAAAGAACTCCTTTTTTCGGTAGCTCAGGTGAAAAAAAAGGGTCATAAATAGTCACAATGAAACCTTTTCCCCGAAGAAAATTTGCAAAGCATGGCTCTGGTCCACTTCCCCAGTCTAAAATTGAAATTAAAGTATTTTTATTCAATTTTGATTCTGATAAAAAAGAAATAATGCCGCTCCAAAACCGATCAAGATAGCTAATATATCCCACATCCGATAAAGAATTATTATGTAAAAGGTAACGATCTTTCTCATTTTCAAAAGAAAGCCGTAATCCAGGATTAATAAAAACACCACCACAGTATTCACAGCGAAAATAATTCTTTTCATCTGAAATAAATGGAGTAATTAAATCGTTTTGACAGAAAACACAAAATCTTTTCATTTTTCTCCAAATAATGGTTAAGATTAACTAAAGTAATGCCGAAACAATAAAGGTATAGGTATCTTTTCACAAACGGTCGTTGACTAGTATGCGGAAAACCAGATATCTCTGCAAGATCGGTAATTGTTCTTTAAGTCTTTATTAAAAGGCTTGCTCAATTGCCGGACGGGAAGCATGGATGCTTTCCGGAAGAAAACTATTCCATGGAGGAATTACTATGGTTATCAATCACAACCTCTCTGCTATGTTCGCTCAGCGAACAGTCGGCGTCACCAACGGTGCTCTAGGCAATGACATTGCAAAACTGTCAAGCGGTATGCGCATCAACAAAGCTGGAGACGATGCTTCAGGACTTGCTGTATCTGAAAAAATGCGCAGCCAGATTCGCGGTTTGAATCAGGCTTCACAAAACGCATCAAACGGTATCAGTTTTATCCAAGCAACAGAAGGCTATCTACAGGAAACTTCCGACATTCTTCAAAGAATTCGTGAATTGGCAGTACAGTCATCGAACGGAATTTATTCCGCAGAAGACAGAATGCAGATTCAAGTTGAAGTTTCTCAATTAGTCGCAGAAGTAGACAGAATTGCGAGTTCAGCTCAGTTTAACGGCATGAACATGCTTACTGGTCGTTTTGCACGGGAAACTGGCGAAAACACCATCACTGGTTCTATGTGGTTCCATATTGGAGCTAATATGGATCAGCGTGTACGCGTGTATATTGGCACAATGACTGCTTCTGCTCTCGGTGTACGCTCTGTTGGAGACGGTTCAATCATGACTCTCGAAAATGCTGATTCTTCTAACCGAAGTATTGGAACTATCGACGAAGCTCTGAAGAGTCTGAACAAACAACGTGCAGACCTTGGTGCATACCAAAATCGCCTAACTCACACAATTGGCGGTTTGAATATTGCTTCCGAGAACCTTTCTGCAGCAGAATCTCGAATTCGAGACACTGACATGGCAGCTGCAATGGTAGAATATACCAAGAACCAGGTGCTTTCACAGGCTGGAACTGCAATGCTTGCGCAGGCTAATACAAATAGTCAGCAAGTATTGTCTCTTCTGAGATAACGTAGTATACTGTTGTATGAGGGTTTTCAGGGATTCCTGAGAACCCTCTCATCAGTACTTTTAAAAAGTCTAGTATTTATTATCGGCCAGAAAAAAAACGGCCAATGTTCTTTGAAAAATACCATCCTGGAGACCGTGTGTCACGGCACAGACAGTCCTGTTCATCTCAACTTAAAGAGTTAAGCAGGACTATCCGTGCTGTTAATTCATTTAATCGAAACGAAAGAGGCGCTAATATCTTTTGAATTAGGTAAAGTGGACACACAGTATCGTTTTCTGGCAAGGATTGCCGGATATACAAGACTTCATGGAGGGTCATAATGGTCATTAATCACAACATGAGTGCAATGTATGCTCAGCGACAGACTGGTATTTTAGATGCGGGTCTACAGTCGAACATAGAGAAGCTCTCAAGCGGACAACGAATTAACAAAGCAGGAGACGATGCTTCCGGTTTAGCTGTATCTGAAAAGATGAGAAGCCAAATCAGAGGACTCAACCAGGCTAATAAAAACATCCAGAATGGTGTTTCTTTCATTCAGGCAACCGAAGGTTATCTGGCTGAAACTACAGACATTGTTCAACGACTTCGTGAACTGTCTATCCAATCTGCAAACGGAATTTATTCCGCTGAAGACAGGATGCAAATCCAGGTTGAAGTTTCACAACTAGTTGATGAGGTAAACCGCATTGCTAGCCATGCCCAGTTTAATGGTATGAATATTCTTACCGGAAGGTTTGCAAAGGACTCCGCAACAGGACCAATGCAACTTCAGGTCGGCGCTAACGTCGATCAGAATGAAAAGATTTTTATCGGGACCATGACCGCAACGGCACTTGGTCTTAGCGGAATACAGGGAACGGAAGATTCTATGATTTCACTTTCATCTGTTGATGGCGCAAATATGGCAATAGCATCCCTTGACTCAGCACTCAAATCTTTAAATAAACAACGAGCAGATCTCGGTGCATATCAAAACAGATTTGAAATGGCTTCAAAGGGTATCGGAATAGCAGCAGAAAACTTACAAGCTGCAGAATCACGCATTCGTGATACTAATATGGCTGAAGAAATGGTTGATTTTACAAAAAATCAAATCTTAAGTCAGGCAGGTAGCGCAATGCTCGCACAGGCAAACTCCCAACCACAATCAGTCCTCAGACTGATTCAATAGTAGGGAAAAAAACTAAGAGAATTCTGGACGTCATCTCTTAATTTTTTTTTTAACGGAAGAAGAAGATGCGCCCTTCTTCCTCCGTCTTTTGTACTAAACCCTAAAAAAGGGTAAAAATATTTTTGTATCAGAAATGGTACATGTGTATCAAGGAAGATACATAGAGATTTTCTTTCAAGGAGGTTGTCGATGAGCATGGAAATAGCCAGCATCGGTCAGCAAATAACGGCAATGGATCGCCGTCTTGAAGGTTCAGTCAATTCATCTTTGAGAACTACAACAGTAGCTTTACAGACAGCCGTACAGGCACATGAACAACAACAAATTTCTCAAGAAAAACAACATGCAATTGAATTTGTGGAACAAATGCAGAACTTATCTACTATGTTTGATCGCAAATTACAGTTCAGAGTTAATGATGATCTAAATCGTGTTGTAATCAAGGTTATCGATTCAAGTACCGATAAAGTAATAAGAGAAATTCCATCTGCTGAGATACAAAGATTACAAATCAGGATCAAAGAAGCCCTAGGCCTTCTTTTTGACGAATCCATCTAGGATTACCGTCCTGGGATATATCTTTGCCGAAGTGTATTACTATCGTATCTCTGCATATTTTTAATGAGGAGATACATATTTGTCCGACATTAGTATCCCGGGTGTAACGGCAAGTAAATATGGTACCGATAAACTCATTGAAGGACTCATGAATGTTGAGAAGGTACCTCGTAATAGAGAACAAAAACAACTAGAAGATTATAAAGCACAACAAACTGTTTGGAGAAATTTAAATCAACTAAGCACGAATCTAAGAGATTCAGCAAAAACCCTTTATTCATATAATAATCCATTCACTGAAAAAATTGGTGAATCGACAAATGATCGAGCTTTATCAGTTTCTGCCACACGAGAAGCACGTGATCAGTCTTTTAAAATGAATATCAAACAAATTGCAGCCAGCGATAGTTTTCTTTCTGCTGAAATAGCCAAGGATGGAAAAGTACCAAAGGGAAATTACAAATTTTCAGTAGGTGATAAAAACCTTACCTTTGGATGGAAAGGTGGCGGATACTCTGAGTTTATAGAAGCTTTGAATCGGAGAGGTGAAGGTCTTATTAGGGCTTCTCTTATACAAATTACAAAAGATTCAAGAGCGCTTCTAATAGAGTCACAAAAAACTGGATCTTCTCAACGTCTTGTTTTTAGTGAAGACGCTCTCACCTTTGCCCTTGATACAGGAATTATTAAAAAAAACGACAAGTCTGTAATAACAGTTTCACAAACAGCAGTAACTGCCACTCCCCTATCCAATACTATTGTAAATTTTTCTTCACCTGTGCGAGCTAGTGACGGATTTATACTTGAATATGACATATCTTGGTCTGAAAAAAATACTCATGAAGAAAGTACTTCTTCAGCCTTAGAACCAGATACTGGAATACCACCGACTATTACATATTCCGATATTACAATCCAAAATGCACCTTTTGAAACAGCACTTTCTACTCCTCCTATAAAAGAGCCTACAGAACCAATTATTGATAATAACGTTTTATCATTGCGATCCACACGTGGCATTGCAATACCTGGCGAAGAAGCTCCTTCTACACCCAATAAAACTACAATTACGGTAGCCCTTTCTGAATTTGGAGATGTTAATGCATTATTGGTGCATAATAGAAACACAGATAAAAATATTTCTATAGAAAACATTCGGATATTTGATCCTAAGGCTGCAGGGGAATTTATACCAGTAAATCCCGTCTCTATAGCACAAGATGCACTACTATCCTATGAAGGCATTAACATTACGCGAAGTACAAACAGCATAGATGATCTTGTTCCCGGTGTAACACTAACACTCTATGAACCAACTGATAAAACAGCAACAATTACCGTAAAACCTGATACAGAAGTCGCAAAAGAAACAATAATATCCCTTGTTGGAAGTTATAATAGATTAATGGCAGAAATTAATATTCTCACACAAACAAAACCAGAAATTATTACCGAAATTCAATATTTTACCCCAGATGAAAAAAAAGAAGCAGAAGAGAAACTTGGCACTATGCAAGGGGACACAACTCTTAATGGAATTAAATATGCACTACAAAGAGTAACTACAACTCCTTATAATACTGGAGAAAACACAACAATTACCTTACTTTCTCAGCTTGGAATTTCTACCAAATCGGGAACTGGAGGAGGTATTGATTCCTCTCGACTTAGAGGCTATTTAGAAATTGATGAAAAGAAACTAGATGAAAGTCTCAAAAATTCTATAGAAAGCGTTAAATTGTTATTTGGATCTGATACTGATGGGGATCTTGTTATAGACACAGGAGTAGGGTTTTCTCTTGATAACCAAATAACTCCTTACGTTCAAACAGGGGGTATTTTTTCTACTCGGACAAATGGGCTAGCCAGTAGAATTACAAATTCGGAAAAGAAAATTGCGAGTCTTGATCAACAACTAGAAAACAAAGAATCAGAGTTAAAAAATAAATATGGAAAGATGGAAGGAGCCTTAAATAGTCTCCAAAATCAATCTAATTCAATTTCAAATTTTAATAAGCAAAATGGTAAACAATAAAGAGGTGCATTGTGGAAATTCGAATTAATAATGAAAAAATCGATTTTATCTTAGAAAATGAAAAAACAGTTGGTGAAATCCTTGGAGAAATAGAATCTACTTGTGAAAAATCTGCTATGACTATTACAAAAATAAGAATTGATGGAGAAGAAATTCCAGCAAGTGAACTCGATTTCATATTTGAAAAATCGCCAAGTGATATAAAAATCATTGAACTTTATACAATTTCTGGTAAAGAAATTCTGTTTCTAATAAAGCAAAGTGGAGATAAGATGCTTTCTTATGTATCACAATTAGAACAAATTCCAGTTGAATTACAAACAGGAAAAAATCTTGAAGTTATGGAAACTATTAATACTTTTTCTACCGAACTTCAAGAAATATATAGAATGCTTCCCCTTCTCCCTCTTACAGGAATTAATATAGAAAAAACTGATTTTGAAGGCGAAAATATCATACATTGTCCTGAAAAACTTGCGCCTCTTTTACATTCGCTACTGGATGCAATGAAAGCTAATGATACCGTGCAAGTAGGAGATATTTCTGAATATGAACTAGCTCCACGTATAAAACTACTTGGAGAAATTCTTTTAGCAATCTAATTTGAGGGGCTATATAGATGATACAAAACATAACTTTGCAAGTTTTTGCGTATAAAACAAGCACAAATACTGGATATATCGTAGCTATAATTGTAATAATTCTTTTTTTTATTCTCTTAAAAGTAGTAACTACATGGAAAGACTCTCAAACAACTACACGCAAAAAAAAGAAATTAAACTCTGTACATTATACAACAACGACAACCTCTACTAAAGAAATGAAAACTATAGCTTCGATGTTTAAATTTTCAGACGAACAAACAGATTTTTTAAGAAATCTGTTTATTTCAAATAAAATTATACATCCGGAACAATTTATACAAGACAGCGAGGCAGTGCAAAATCTTTTCGACAAAACTTTTGCTCATCTTGAATCAATAGAACCTACTACAAGAAGTGTTGAACGACAAAAAACAATTCTTTTTACAATTAAAGAAGCAATAGATACTAGAAAAAAAATAGGCGAATTAATTACTTCTACCAGAGCCTTAAAACCTGGTCTAGGTTTTACTATGAGTGTGCAATCAGGGGAACAATACCAATCTGCTATTATTGAAAACGAAACAGAAGGTGTCCTGTGCTTAATACCCAGAGATCTTTTTGGAAATGAACTTAGACTCCCAATTAGAATGAATATAGAAGTATTTTTCATTGGAATTACAGGCCAATCTTATCGAATAAAAACAAAAATATTAAAATATGTGTCTTCTCGGAGCAAAACATATTTACTACTAAAACATACAGACTCAATAGATGCTCTTCCTAACAGAAAACATAATCGTAAAATAATTAAAATTCCTTGTACCTTTTCACATGTAATTGTGGCCAATATTGTTAATGGAAAACATACCGAACATAAATTTTATCCGCAGGCAAAAGATTTTTCCGGTATTATTGAAGATGTTTCTGCTGGTGGCTGTAGTATTTTAACAGAAACACCTCTTCCGCTAGATGAATACTTAGAAATAAAGTGTATGCTAGTTTCTGGAATAAACGATGTTATTATAGGAAAGGTAGTAAAGATTAATGAAGAAGAAACGGGACAAATTTCTACAATGCATGTAAAATTCGCCAAAATGCCTCGAGCAAGCATGAATAGAATTTTTGCAATAATCTACATCAATGGAGAAAATAATACATGATAATTTTAGATATTTCAGATATAAACCGGAAGGAGAATTTTATTTATTATCGTAGAGAATTTACGGCTACGGTCCTTTTTGATCTTCTAGGAAGAAATACTCCAGCTAACATTGAATTTGTTATTGAAACAGCTCCAACAGGGAAAAAAAACGTTCAAATAAAGTTTATTGAAACTGTAGATTACCCACTAATACCTCTAGTCCAAGCCCTAAAAATTCAATTGATTGATTTGGATAATGAACAAAAGCTCCCTTAAAAAAACTTATTGACCCTTATGACCCTATACTGTAACCTAAGAAATCATGATATTAGACTCCCACTCTCGTGAAGAAACATTAAAAATTGGAGAAAAAATTGGATCAATGCTTAAAAAGGGAGATATTATTGCCCTCCAAGGAACTCTCGCAGCAGGTAAAACAACATTAACAAAAGGTATTGCAAAAGGTTTAGACATTACAGAGGATGTAACAAGTCCAACTTTTACACTGATTTCTGAGTACTTTGGTAGGTTACCATTATTTCATATGGATGCGTACCGACTTGATGACGCTGAATCTTTTTTAGACCTGGGTGTAGAAGAACTTCTTTATGGAGATGGTGTTTGTGTTATTGAGTGGAGTGAAAAAGTAATGGAAATACTGCCCGAAACTACAATAATTATTACACTAGAAGCTCATAATAACGGCATACATACGATAGCTTTTAAAAAATGGCCCTATGGAGAACTTGCATAATGAATATTATTGCAATAGACACAATAACACCAACCCTTTCTATCTCAGCACAAGGCCCCTCTGGTACTGCAACTCTTTCCATCTGTAATACAGGACAGCATGCACAACATATTATTACACTTTTAGATTCTGTTCTTAATATAGCCGGATTTTCTGCAATAGAAACAACAAGGGTGTTGTGTCCAGAAGGTCCAGGATCATTTACCGGACTACGGCTCGCATGGTCAACAGCGAGGGCAATACAACTCGCCTCTAATTGTATTTTGCAACCCATACCACCGCTTGAATGCTATACTTTAGAATTATTAAACTGGCCAGGTGTTATTATAGCAGTCCTAGATGCAAAGAAAAATCGATTTTATGTGCAGTTTTTTCGGTGTGGTGCAAAAGCAACAGAACCTCTCGATATTTCTCCCATTGAAATTTCTCTTTATATTGATAAAGAAGAACGTATATTAATAACGGGACCGGATGCTGAACTATTTGATAGTCTCGTATCACAACAAATTCCTAACCTTGATATTACTGTGAATAAAACAGGATTAAATGGTATATCGTATAACATGCTTTTATTTGCAGAAAAAAATAAACAAGATTATAATACTAAGCAAGTGAATGATAGCGATGGCCCTTTATATGTGAGGAAGAGCGATGCAGAGTCTAGTTCAACGAAGTAATGAATCAGAATATGAACTCCTCGAAGAACTAGATGAGGTTGATGAATTTGAAGAACATGACAAATTAGACAAAAAACCAGCTAAAACTAAACAGATTAAAACAAAAGAGACAGTAAATATAATACAACTTCTCAATAATCCTAATCTTCCTATTATGATTCTAGATAAGAATCTCAATATTTTGCATACGACACCCTGTGTTCATCAACTTTTTTTAGATTATTATGTCATAACAGAAAGACCCTTTTTCAATATCTTCTTACATACTCTAGACTCCCATGAAATGCAAGATTTTCTTGTGGCTATAAAATCTTTTGATCGTGGCTTTTCATGGTCTGGGAACCTACGTCATAAAACACCAACAACAAAAACACTTTACACACATATAATAATGTCTCCACTTTTCTCTTCGAATTCCGTCGTTTCTGGATATCAGATTTATTTTGAAGATATTAGTTCAAGTCATTTTAAGCAACTGCACTCAACATTTCAAAGTATTCTTGAGGCTGCTAAACTAAAAGATAACGATACAGGTATGCATGACGAAAGAGTTGGATATTACAGTAAAAAAATGGCAGAATATTTGTATACTATAAAAAAATACCCACAAATTGATCCCGATTTTATAGAAAACATTAGATTTCTTGCCTGTATGCATGACGTAGGAAAGATTGGAACACCAGATTACATTTTACAAAAACCCGGTAAATTAAACGAAAATGAATGGGAAATAATGAGGGAACATACAATTAATGGTACCTTCATATTATCTTCGTATCCTATTCCTATGGCTAAAGAAATTGCATTAAGTCACCATGAATGGTGGAATGGTTTAGGATATCCGTTTAAACTTGAAGCTAAAATGATTCCTCTTTCTGCAAGGATTGTTACAATAGCAGATGTATACGATGCATTACGTATGAAACGAACATATAAACTTGAGTTTAGTCATGATGAAGCAGTTAAACGCATTGTTGAAGGAAAAGGAACTCAGTTCGATCCAGAATTAATTGATATTTTTATACGAATCCAAAATGACTTTGATGATATATGGATTTTATTGCGTGATACAGGGTCTACAAGCCCTGTACCACGGGATAGATCAAAAGAATTTGGAAATACTTTAAAGTAATTTAATCGAGCAAAATACCAGAAAGGCCATCCAAATTTGCAAGAGAGCTGGCTGCAGCTCGGTTTTCGTTTTGTATTGCTTCAAATACTTCTTGACGAAAAACTTTAACAGATTTCGGTGCTTCAATTCCGATTTTTACTTGGTCTCCACGAATTTCAATAATCGTTACAGAAACATCGTCTCCAATCATAATTCTTTCGTTAGTTTTACGTGAAAGGATTAACATTAGAGACCTCTCTTTGTTTTCGTTTCTGCTATTAAGTCATGTTTTGTTTGCCAACGAGGATCAGTCAAAATGGCTTGTAAACCCTTATTATTATTTCGATTAATTATTAACGGCCCTTGTAAGTTAGCAGTAATTGCGGAGCCGTCTATTGGAATAGTAATTAAAACAAAAACAAGAACATCTGAGGGAGAGTCTATTTGCAAAGGCTCCAAAAGAGAATCGTCAATATCGATTTCATAATCTTGTCTAAACAAAAAAGGATCAAGGGCTAAAAAAGCCAAATCTTTTTTTTCAAGGGATTGTATCCAAATAAATGGTTTTTGTTCTGCATCAATAAGAGCATAAGAGCGATACTGGCCAAAACCATAAAAGCCCTGCTCAAGTTCAATAATTTGTTTTTGTACAATAGATATAGTACCCATTGCCTTTGTCTGAATTTCCATTTATCTCACCTTATTTAATATAATTTAAGAGCGTATTTGAGTATAATTTGCCTGCAGTACTCAAGGTCGCCTGTTGTGCAATTTCGTACATTTTAAGGTCAGTAACTGCCTTTGTAAAGTCTATATCTCCCTCTCGAGACTCAGCTGCTGCTACATTTAGAATTTCTGTATCAAGGCGAGCAAGGGTTGCTTGGGTTCTCTCGTACCGTGAGCCTATATCTGCAAGGCGTGTGGCAAGGTTATCAACAGCACCATCTATTGCACCAAGCACACTACTACCTATAGCTTCTTGATCTCCATTAAAAAGAGAATCTCGCAAAGATATAACTGCATCAAACAAAGAACCACCAGAGACCTTCACCGACGATGCAATATTGTAGGGGGGGCGTTGTCCAGATTTTATCATTCCTAAAGATGCCAAAACATCTCCCTCAGGTGCGTCATTAAGCCATAATTGGCGGGAATCTGTTGTTTCTAGGTTTAAGCCATTAGTAACAGGATCTAGATACGCTTTAACAGCCGCACCCGAATCATTTATTTTAGAAATCACAGAATGAACGTTATCTCCTGCAACAAGAGAAATGTCAATTCCATCTACATTAATTGAGGTATCATTTTTAACTACAAAATTTGTTGAATCAACTTCAGAAAATAAACTTTGACGTTCAGCCCAAAAAGTTCTATTCCCAGACTGCCCAGTCGAAATTGTTGATTGTTCATCAATTTCAACGTTCATTGAATCAACTGAGCCATTATATCGAACCTGCATAATAAGAGGATTTCCTGCACCAGAGACATCGCCGAGAACTGTCTCAAATGGTTCGGTAAAACTCTTTGTACCTGAAAATAAACGAACACCGTCAGGGCCAGTAGCATTTCCATTTTGCACAAGGTCTTTTAATAATTCATCTACTTCAACTGCTATATTTTTAAGGTCTGCTTGAGAAAAAGTTCCATTAGCACCGGTTATGGCTAACTCCCTAATACGCTGCATTACTTGTAGAGAATGATTAACAAAACCTTCTGTTATGGTAAAGCGATCATTGACTGTCTTTCCATTTTTCTCAAAACGTTCAAGGCGACCAAGGTATGATTTGTATCGTACACTATGCCCCGCAGCAAGAGGATCATCTCTCAAATTTTGTATATTTTTCTGCGTACCAATCTTATTATTTAAATTATTCACCTTCGATTCTTGAAGTCTCAAAGATGATTGAGTATCATTATGTTGTATATTAGAACTTATTCGTCTCATTTATCTTCTCCTCCTAGACTTTCAATCTATTAATAACAGTATCAAGCATCTGATCAATTGTACTAATAAATTTTGCTGCAGCATTATAGCCATGTTGAAATTTTATAATATCAGATAATTCTTCGTCTATATTTACTCCAGAAATAGAATCTCTAAGTCCTTTAAGTTCTTCCATAATTGCTACATGAGTTTCTAAGGACCGTTGAGCTTGTTCGCCCTTTAATCCTATATTTGTGACTGCATCTGCAAAATAGTCATCAAAGGTCCTCATATCACCGACCATAACAGAGGTGTTTCGTATTGCAGCTATTGCAAGGGCTGCCCTATTGTCTCCAGGATTGACAGTGCCAGTACTATCTGCAAAACCTGCTGCAATTGTTTGAACATCACCTGGTATGAGAGGATTAATTTCCATCCACCCAGAAGGATGAGCTATGGGTGCAACTGCAAACTGAAGTTGCCCTCCTGCCAAAGAATTAGCTGCATCTGATCGATCCCATGAATAGGCATTATTTTCACCTGGGGCGGCAAGCACGCCTGCATAACCTGCTAAAAAACGGCCTGAGTCTTCAATATGCCTAATGACAAAATCAGGATTTTTTTGATCTTCAGAGACTGTACCTTTTAATACAAGATGACCAGAACGATCGAGGCTGGCAACTACTTCTGAGCCAGAATTATTAATTCGCTGAACGACATCTGCAACCATATCTGTAGAAAAATAGGGAACAGCAACGGTACCTGAAGCTGCAGAAAGAGTCATTGAACCTTCTAGTCCAATTTGTTCTCGTGCACTTAATGTATTTCCACCAGTTATACGGAAAATATAGGTAGAATCAAACTCACCATCACCATTTCGATCATAATTTCCAGCAACATTATTAATAAAATTTTGTTCTGTAAAAAAATCGAGACCTGTTCTTCCATTCAAACCAGTACCGTCTCGGTGAATATCATTTACTAAATCTACAAAATTCATGGTCATATTATCGAGGCTCTGAATTTCTTTACGAAGGTCTACATCGCGAAGTTCGAGTAGGGCTCCAAGTTTACCACGAGTAAAATGTGCATCCTTGCCTGAATCTGACCAAACAACCTGGGCATATCCATCATTTTCCATACCTGTTTTAAGGCTAAAAGTCCTTCGGCTCTTACCCTGAACAAGCTCTAACCCATCGGTATGAATTACAAATTCATCAGGATCGCGCTGATCAACAGTTATATTTATTAAATTTGATAGTTTTTCTGTATATAAATCGCGTTGATCCATTAAATCATTGGGATTATCACCCATTGCCTTAATTTTAACAATTTCTTCATTTAGGGCAGCTATTTCTTTTGTTATATTATTAACCTGTGACGTTACTGCTTCAATATCACCATTTACAATATCTCGAATGCCCTGCAAGGATCGATACTGCTGATGAATAGAATCTACAAGTGTTTCTCCACGAGAGAGGACAGCTTGACGAGCACTTCTGGACTCAGGATAAACAGATAATTCCTGCCAAGAATCCCAAAATTGATCCATACGAGTTCTCACAGAACTATCGGCTGGCTCATTATAGATTTGCTCCATCATTAAAATATAGTTGTCCCTACTCTTCCAATAACCTTCTTCATTCGTCTGAGCAACAATACGTTTATCCAGAAGTTCATCTCGTATACGTGAAATTGATTCAACAGAAACACCTTGTCCAATCTGACCAGGAGTTTCTGCGCGAGAAAGATCTGGACGATACAGGGGGTCTGTAGCTTTTAATTGAACTCGCTGACGAGAATAGCCTTCTGTAGAGGAATTAGATAAGTTATGGCCGGCGGTCTGTATTGATTGGCTATGGGCAAAGAGACTGCGCTTACCCATCTCTATACCTGAAAAAGTAGACATTAATATCTCCTTAACTCTAAAACGAGCGATTTAACACGAGACTTTCTATGTTTGTTGAAACCAAAGAGCCTCTTTTACTATAAATTTTATTTCTCCGCACAGGAACAAGGGTATCTACAATACCCGAAACAACTGAGCGAGCATTTGAAACATAGGCCTGTAAAACTCTATTTTCTGACTGCGATAATAGTAAGAGTTTTTTTAACTCCCTGTACAATTCATTAGCACGAAGTCTTCGCTCTTCAGGAAGACATGCGGTGCTTCTATAAAAATCGGTACTAAGTTCTGCCTCTATTTTTGTTTCTGCTAATAATGAAAGACGTAATTGTTCAAGAGCGGTAAATGTTTCTGTCATTTTACCTGAAAACATGAGTTCTTTTTGAAAAAGGATCCAATCGCGTTGCACTACAGCCTGATACATGCGCTTTTGGCAAGAAATAAGATTGGTAATAACGGTAATTTCTTTTATAAGCAATTCTTCAAGATGTTCCATAATTTTCATAAAAAATTACTCCTTCATTAACATATCGGTTTCCTAGAAAGAAACTGAACAGAAAAATATAAAAAGGAGTTATTGACATTATCAATATCATCTGGCATTATTGCATTCGTTAGTTCATGGTGGGTGTAGTTCAGGGGTAGAGCACTAGAATGTGGATCTAGTTGTCGTGGGTTCGAAACCCATCACCCACCCTTTTTTTTAAACTGCGTTCGTAGCTCAGCTGGATAGAGTACTGGACTTCGAATCCATAGGTCGCAGGTTCGAACCCTGCCGGACGCATACAGATGTTTCTTATAAAGAAAAGCATATACAGGGTCAGCATTTGTCACAAAATGTGCTCTGTATATGCTTTTTTTGTAAAGAAAAAAACTGAGGCAGACTAATTAAAGAAGGGAGAAAGTCCTTCTTCGGAGCCCCCTCAAGAGAAATCATTATGACGAATGAAAGCTAAGAATGTTACTTATTAAAAACTGAATTTATAATCGCAATACCTTATACTTACAATTAAAGATGGAGGTTTATATGTCTAAAATTAATGAAGTAAAAGGTAAGGCACAAGAAAAAGTAAAAGGATTTCTTTCTGGAAAACCAATCTGGATATTTTGGCTTTTCTTTACATGCATGATTGGAATTGTATTTGCAATCGTATATGCGGTAATTACATTTCTTTCCCTTAAATGGTGGTTTTTGCTTCTTGTTATTGTTATTGCAGGTATGGCATCAGGAACATTTGCATACTTAAATGAGATACAAGAAAAAAAATCTGATGAAGAAAATAATTAGTATTAGATCTTAAAAAAATGAATAATTCAGAGCTGCCTCTCTTAAAAAGTAACAGCTCTGAATTATTGACAAGAATACAAATTTTTTATATATTGTTTAAATACTTTAATTGAGTCTGTCAAAAAGCAAATATCTTACTGATTGACAAAAAAAAAAGTTTACTGTATAACAGGTAACTATTGAAAATAAAATTGTTGTGATTTTTTACATTAGTTTTTTTTAAATCGGGCCATTAGCTCAGCTGGTAGAGCAACAGACTCTTAATCTGTGGGTCGAAGGTTCGACTCCTTCATGGCTCAGATGAACTTATAATGAGTGCTTGACACACATTAGCTAGTTCAGTAAACTGCATAGACGCTCCGTGCTTAATCACGGGTTGCATTAAGCGAGAGTGGTGGAATTGGCAGACACGCTAGACTTAGGATCTAGTGCTTACGCGTGAGGGTTCAAGTCCCTCCTCTCGCACGATTCCACGCTGCAAAAGCGGACTATAAAAATTGATTTTGCGGGAATAGCTCAGTGGTAGAGCGCCACCTTGCCAAGGTGGATGTCGCGGGTCCGACTCCCGTTTCCCGCTCTAACTCGGAAAGCGATTCGGTAAAATCCGAATCGCTTTTTTTTTATTTTGTCTTAAACAACCGTTTAATCGGTCTAAATTTTACTTATTCAAGAGGATACCATCATGAAACTAAACAAGCAGTTTACTAAGCTTGAAAAATCACGCGTTCAGCTCAATGTCACCATTGATAAAGAAGAATTAGCATCAAGCTATCAAGAACTTCTAAAAAAATATGCCAAAACTATTCAAATTCCTGGATTTAGAAAAGGTAAAGTCCCTTTATCTATTTTAGAAACCAAATACGGAGAAGCCCTAAAAGGTGACGTGTCGGGCGATATCATGGAAAAAGCATTGGGCGAAATATTTGAAGCTGCTTCTGAGTATGAAAGACCTCTTCCCTACTCACAACCAAGTTTGGACAAGGCTCCAGATTTTGACCTCTCAAAGGATCTTTCCTTTACAGTAACCTACGATGTTTTTCCTGAAGTTAAATTAACTAAAACTGATAGCTTCAAAATAGAAATTCCACAAGTCTCTGTTGGAGATAAAGAATTAAAAGAAGAACTTGAAGCAATAAGAGAGCGCAATGCAATTGTTGTAGACTGCAACGATGGTGACAAAGCGAAGAAAGACAATATTGCAACAGTAAATTATAGTGAACTTGACGAAAAAAATAATGTTATAGAAGGAAGCGAACGTCAAGATTTCGTATTTACCATTGGAACTGAGTATAATATATTCAAGTTCGACAATGAAATTATTGGTATGAAAAAAGGCGATTCTAAAGACTTTACCAAAAAATTTCCTGAAGATTTTTCAGATAAAGATATTGCCGGCACAACAAAGAAGCTTCGCGTAACTCTTACACAATTAAAAGCAAGAAGTCTTCCAGATCTTGATGATGAACTTGCACAAGATGTAAGTGAAAAATATAAAACCCTTGAAGATTTAAAAGCTGATATTAAAAAAAATATGGATACGGCAGTTGAAAATAAACTTAAGGAAATAAAAAGCCAAGCTCTTCTTGAAAAAATGGTAGAAGCTAATCCTTTTGACCTTCCTGAATCTATGATCGGTGCAGAACTTGAATCGAGATGGCAAATGCTTGCTCAAAGATTTCAAACAGACGTAGCTCAACTAGAAAAACTTATTTCAGCATCAGGTCAGAGCAAGGCAGATATGCTTAATTCTTGGAAACCTGAAGCAGAAAAACTTCTTAAAAGCAGAGTAATTGTTGAACTTCTTCTTAAAGACAGAGAAATAACAGTAACTCCCGAAGATGTTGAAGCAGAATTCGCTAAAATGGCTGGAAATGCGGGCATTTCAATAGATGAAGTAAAAAAACACTATGCGGACCCTAGACGTAAAGAGTATCTTATAGATGACATCAAGGAACAACGCTTGTATGCCGAGATTCTTGAGAAATGCACTCTAACCAAGGGCGCTAAAACTGCCTTTGCAGAACTCTTTAAAGACGAGCAGTAAACATGAAAGAAAAGATGATGAATTTGGTGCCTTATGTTATTGAACAAACAGGCAATGGTGAGCGCTCCTATGATATTTTTTCCCGTCTTCTTAAAGATAGAATTGTTTTTATTGACGGAGAAATTACTGATGCAAACGCAGATCTTGTAGTTGCTCAATTATTATTTTTGGATTCACAAAATCCAGATAAAGATATTAATTTATATATTAATTCTCCTGGCGGATCTGTTACTGCTGGCTTGGCTATTTACGATACCATGCAGCAAATAAGATCTGAGATTCAAACCTTTTGCTTAGGTCAAGCCGCTAGCATGGCTGCTATTTTACTTGCAGGAGGGAGCGCTGGTAAACGAAATGCACTTCCTTCTTCTCGAGTACTCATTCATCAGCCCTGGGGCGGTGTGCAGGGTCAGGCAGTGGATATTGGAATACAAGCTCGAGAAATAGTACGGCTTAAAAAGCTTACTATTGAATATTTTGCATATCACACCGGAAAAAAGCCGGAAGAAATTGCTTTAGACATGGAACGCGACTTTTTTATGTCGGCAACTGAAGCAGTAGAATACGGAATAGTTGACCAAGTGTTAACACGGAGGAAGAATGGCATTGTTCAAAAATGAAAAGGAACAAGTGTGTTCCTTTTGCGGCAAGACAGCTGATAATTCACGAAAGATAATTGCAGGTCCAGGTGTATTTATCTGTGATCATTGTATAGATGTTTGTAAGGGAATTCTCGACGAAGAAAATCAACAGCTTTCAACTGAATTTACTGGTGATATTCCTACTCCCAAAGAAATGAAAGCCTATCTCGACCAGTTTATAATTGGACAAGAACAAGCAAAAAAAACTCTTGCAGTTGCAATTTATAATCATTATAAAAGAATTGCTAATCCAATTAAGTCTCCAGATGATGTTATTATTGAAAAATCAAATGTACTCATGATTGGACCAACGGGTTCTGGTAAAACACTGCTTGCTCGAACAATTGCACATAAAATGAAGGTTCCATTTGCTATTGCAGATGCTACTACACTTACAGAAGCGGGATATGTTGGAGAAGACGTAGAAAACATACTTCTTAAGCTAATACAAAATGCAGATGGAAATGTAGCTGCCGCTGAACGTGGAATTATTTATATTGATGAAATAGATAAAATATCTCGAAAAGGTGAAAATGTTTCTATTACTCGAGATGTCTCTGGTGAAGGAGTTCAACAAGCCTTACTTAAAATAATTGAAGGAACTGTTGCTGCTGTTCCGCCACAAGGTGGAAGAAAACATCCTAATCAGGAAATGCTAAAAATTGATACTACAAATATTCTTTTTATATGTGGTGGTGCATTTGTTGGCTTAGATAAAATGATTGAAGCCAGAGTAGCCCAGCAACCTATGGGGTTCGGTTCAGATATTAAATCAATTACTGATCGCAATCTCCATGAAATTTATGATCAACTCGGACCAGATGATCTCATTAAATTCGGGATGATTCCAGAATTTATTGGTAGATTACCTATAAATGTATCTCTCGATGAACTAACAAAAGAAGATCTTAAACGAATTCTTACAGAACCTAAAAATTCAATTGTTAAACAATTTCATGCTTCTATGCAAATTGATAAAGTTGAATTATCATTTGAAGAAGATGCAATTGAAGCAATTGCAGATCTTGCCATCAAACAAAATACAGGAGCTCGAGGTCTTAGAGCGATTGTTGAAAAGATTATGATGGAAATAATGTTTGATATACCTTCAATAGAAGGTGATAAAAAAGTAGTAATTACACGTAAAGTTGTAGAAAAAATGGAAAAACCAGAAATACAGCTTTTATCGCAAATAAGTGCTTAAATATTAGCTAATAGAAAAAACCGGAATATTTTATTCCGGTTTTTTATTTAAGTTAGTTTCAATACAAGCGATAGTTTCGCTTGCACTTTTATCCCATGTAAAAGAAGAAACCCAAGTTAGTCCTCGTTCAATCAAATCATTTCTGAATGACTCATTGCTATTATTTGGCAAACGAACAATATTCCCTATTGCATCTGCAATTTCTTCAGGATTATTTTGATCAAAATAAAGAGCGCAGTCACCAGCAATTTCGGGTAAGGCCCCTGCCCTAGCACAGGCAACAGGAACCCCGCATGCCATCGCTTCGAGAACCGGTAAGCCGACTCCTTCAACACCAGAAGGAAAGATACAAGCATCTGAGGCTGAATAAAGCTCAGGTAAACTATTGTGTGGGAAATAACCAGTAAGCAATATATCAGATGAAAAGGAAGAATTAAGAACCTCTCTATGTACCACTTCAGCGTTAATTCCATCTGCTCCAGCGAGTACTAATCTATGAGGAGCTCCTGTTTTCTCTTTAAACAAAGCAAAAGCTTGAATTAATTCAACATGAAATTTAGAAGGATATGCAACTCTGCTTGCATAAATGATATAAGGTCTACGTATTGAAAAAGGGTGAATTAAAACGGCTTCTGTTCCTATTACAGGACGGGGAAAAAATAGATTGGTGTCAATTCCATTATGTATTACAGAAATTCTAGATTCAGGAAAACCTGTATTAAGGAGATCATCTCGTATGCATCTACTAGCTGCGATAATACGTGTCGCTTTTTTTATTTGCATACGAAAAAAACCTGAGAATAAACCGTCATCGGAATTTTTATATACATCTGAAAGAATATCTTGAACAACCACAAAAGAAGGTACTTCGAATTTTAAAGGGAGTAAATGAACACCAGAAGGAAAAAGAACAACATCGTATTTTTGTTTTCGAACAAAAGACGGAAAAGATGTTAAATGCCATTTTCGTTCTGCAAAAGCAGTATCTGCAATTTGTATTCCAGTATAAGTTACTGTATCAAGTCCTGAGGTGTAGGTATATCGATCAAGTTCAGGGCCAAATAAATCTATTGTATGACCAGTATTACCAAAATTACGAACTAAGGAGAGCAAATATGAACCAGTTCCAGAGCGTCCATGATCGCAACCAAAAGCATCAATTCCAATTCTCAAAACTCAAATCCTCCAGTGAACGGCTAAATTTATAGAATAATAGCACTTTTCTTTGTTTTATGCTATCCTCATAAAATGACGACTTTTAACACTCTTGGCATTCCTTCTGAAATTTGTTCAGCCTTGGCACTACGTAATATTACAATTCCAACTCCTGTTCAAGAATTAGTAATTCCTCGTTTAATTGCAGGAGAAAATATTTTATTCCAGTCTGAGACAGGGACGGGAAAAACATTTTGTTATTTGATACCTAGCTTTATGAAAGCCCTCGCTTCAAATGATTTAAAAACACCTAAAATTTTAATAATAGCTCCGACTCATGAACTAGCATCTCAGATTAAAAATGAAGCCGTTATACTTGCTAAAGATTCAGCCCTTCCCGTTTCATCTGCTCTTTGTATTGGGGGAGCGCCCTTAAAAAGGCAAATAGAATTATTAAAAGCAAAGCCCTCAATTCTAGTTGGAGGACCTGCGAGAATTCTTGAACTAATACGTCTAAAGAAACTTAAAACAGCCGGTATAACCATGGTTATTCTCGATGAAAGCGACAGGATGCTATCGCCTGAGATGAGAGATATTATACGAGACTTACTGTCTGTTATGCCGGCAACTGCTCAATTTATTGCTTGTTCTGCTACCTTGAGTAATCATCATGCATCATTGTTAGAAAAAATGGTTCCACCTGCAGAAATTGACCCTGACGTTATTACTGAAAATAAATATAGGCTCGCTTTAGTTCACCTACCACCAGAAGATGTTTTAAAACGTAATATTTTACATTGGGCTTTTCACTCTGAAGGTCGAGATAAAATTGATACTTTGCGAAAATTTATTATCGCTGCTGATCCTAAAAAAGCACTAGTATTTACTGCAATAGCTGGACAAGTGGACAATATAGCAAGAAAAATTCAATTTAGTAAAATACCCTGTTCAGCTCTTCATGCTGGTATGGATAAGATTTCTAGAAAAAAAGCAATAGATGACTTTCGCTCAGGAAGAACAAAAATTCTCATAACAAGCGACCTTTCGGCTCGAGGACTCGATATTCCCGATGTTACACATATAATACAACTCGATGTAAATGAAAATGAAGATTTTTTTATTCATAGAGCTGGCCGAACCGCCCGTGCTGGTAAGTCTGGTATAAATGCAATTTTCGGCGATGAAAAAGAATTACACAGCCTTTCGCGCATAGAAAAAAAACTGGGAATTATTATTTATCCTAAAGTCTTATACGGAGGAATGGTACGCTCCCCCGTTGAAGATCCTAACGAAAATAACTAATTTTTAGAAGAAATACTCAAAACCTGCAGAAATATAATTGTTCACCTTGCCACCTGTTGCAGCACTTCGCCATGCTTCTAACTGAGATGCAGCTGATGCATCTTTTTGAGGATCAGTAGCATAAACCGGATTATTTGGATCAGTTAAATTTGGGGCAAGAATAGGATCATAACTATAGATTTGATTATTAATTCCAGAATTCGCATTATATTCAAACCGGTACCCAAGCTTAAACAGCATATAACCGCCTGTTTTTAATACAGGAAGCCTGCATTTTACATCAAAACCGGTCTGAAAAATATACTGAAGCGTATCTTGCGCAAGAAAGGGACTTGAGTAATTAAATACATGCCCTACTTTTGTAGCAGATGCATTTTTTATTGATCCGTCTGTAACATAGGGTATTGTTGAAGAAACGTATTCGCGAATCCATTTTTGTTCAAGGTTTTCATTTATATTTCCATGCCGAATAAGTGTTCCAATAAATGTTACATCAAGTTTTTCTAACGGAGTTACAGAAACTTGGAGATTTAAACGGTCTGAATTAGGCTCAAGAGAAGCTCCAATGGGTGTACCTGCATGAAGATAATTCAAATGATTAGGAGCATAAAAATCATAGTATTCGCCTTCTTTGTGTGAATAAGCAAAGGGAGTTACCATGGTATAATCAATTGATAGAAGATTTAACAAACCCGATTTTACCGGAGAATACAAAGTTGCAAGTTGACCCGCAATACGCCATTTTTGTTCTTTTTTAAAAGTAACAATATCTTTAAAACTAATATCGTCAGCATAAAGAACTCCATCAATTTTTAATCCAGGAATAGGCTTGACGGTAAACATACCACCAAGCCAACTATTGTCTTCATAACCTACAAGAGCTTGACTAATAAAGAAGACAGAAAACGGAATTAAATATAATGGTTCAAATCGGTTTCCATAAAGTACAGATTCAAAAAGACCAATTTCAAACCATGGAAATGGTTTGAAATTAAGAGAATGAAGGGCTAGAAATTTACCTGCATAAAACTGTGTATCAGGATCACCAGAATTAGAAAGAGCCGAGGTAGCCACAAGTGAAAAAAGAGATGAAGTAAATCCCCAAATATCTTTATCAGCGACAAACGTAAACTGTCCAGTATGAAAAGCCTGAGTTCCAAGAACAACTCCATTTTCATGTATAGGACCAAAAGAACCGCGCATAAGACCGGTATTAAAATAATACTCTGTCGTGCCATAGCAGACAGAGGTATTCATAGAAGGTAATATATAAAAAGGGCCTACCTTTGAATTATCTTCTATTAAATCTTTTTCTGAAACATACATAACAGGCAATATTTCTTGTGAATGAATTTTATTAACAGCCCAACCTTCGAAAGAACCACTTATACTTAAATTTTCTTCAATAAAATGATTAACATCCAGTGCAATAGCTAGACTAAGTTGCTTTCGAGATTTTTCTGTATCAATTACAGCTTCTGATTTACCACCAACAGAAAGACTTCTTCCAAAAAAACGATCATAGTGATTTTGCGCTATTTCCTGTTGAGTTTTGTCCCCTTTTTCTATGACAGTTTCAAGTATTTTTTTTACAATTTGAAGGGGATATGGGCGAACAGCAGGTAAATTAGTAACAAGAGACTTTGCTTCCCAACGAATCAAATCAGAGTAAAAGAAATCAGATGGATCTGCTGCCACCTGAGAAAAAAGAAATGCAGATACAAAAATGAAAAGAACGACATATACATTTTTTTGCTTTAACATTATGAACCCTTATATACACGAATAAAACTTGACTTAACTTATCTATAATATTATAGCATTAGGTTTATTTAAATACCAACCGCTACCAATAATCACAACAAATGCTAAAAATTATAAATAAAACGAGCTATTTCTTCGATACCATTTCTTAAAGATAGTTTTTCACACTTTTCTTGTATGCTTACTCGTAATTTTTGGTCTTCAAGAACTTTCATAGCTTGATTTATTATATCAGCTGGTTTTTTAATAAACCAACCGGTTCCATTATGAATAGCATACAGTACATTTCCTAATTCTTGTCCTCGAATATAGGTCGAAAAAATAACAGGCTTTCTGCAGGCAAGAACTTCCATTACAGTTGAAGCACCACCTTTTGTGATAACACAATCTGAAATATTTAATAAATCTGGCATAAAATCCACGAAACCATAAACAAAAATAGAACTTTGTCCTGATTTCTCAACTAAACGATCTATTTTTTTTCGTAAGGATTTATTTTTTCCACATACAATAACAAGCGTTTCTATTCTTTTTTCTTTAATAAACCGAGAGACGAGCGAAGCGGCATTTTTTAAGCCTTCCCCGCCACCTGCAATTAGTAAGACTTTGTTATTTTCTGGAAAACCCAATCTTTGCATGACTTCTTTTTTTTCTAATTCAGTATACATATGATCAAAATTACGGGAAAGCATAAAAGGGAAAACATGTACACGTTCTGGGGAAAAACCATATTTTTCGACAGCATCTTTTTTAAGTTTTTCAGAAAATACAATGAGCGTATTATTTTTTTTAAAAAACCATAAATTATGTGCTGTAAAAGGGTCTGTAACTATGGTAATGAGGGGAATTTTTGGATTTACAGTATCTATTACTTTTCTGAGGATCATTATGAGAACCTCATGCATGCAAACTATCTTTGTAATTCCTTCATCACGTATAAAACGAGCTATATCTCTCTCCCCGTGTATTGAAATTAAGTAATTTCCGAAATATTTTGATACAGGCAAAGTGGTAATGCGATAAAAAAGAATATACCCTGCTTCGAAGTAATTTGTTGTTAACCGGTATCCGTCTTCAAAAAAAAAGCGAGAATATTTCATGCGTTTACTAAAACCATGTTGAAGGATAGTTTCACACTCTGTTGGATATAGTCGGTTTATTTCTTTTACCAGAGATTTTGCAGGTCCAACGTGACCACCTCCAGTGTTGAGATAAAAGAATGCAATCTTTTGATTCATACTTTCTTTCCCACATTGCGAGCTTCAATTGTTTTAATATAAATATTTTCAAGCCTTTCTGTCATAGTACCGATTGTCCAAGATTGAGCATGAATAGCTGTTTCTGCAACTTTTTCCTTATACAGTTTAGGGTTTTCCAATAACTCTAATACACGCATTGTAAACTCTTTCGGGTCATTTTTTACCATAAAGCCACCGTTATCTCCGCCCATCACTGTTAATGTTCCCATTTCACCAATTGCCACTACAGGTGTTCCAGATAACATAGCCTCTATCGTTACAAGACCTTGGGTCTCTGTGATAGATGGAAAGACAAAAATTTCCGACATTGCATATACAAGAGCTAAATCTTTACGATCAAGATATCCTGAAAAAACACAATTTTCTGCTATTCCTTTTTCTTTTGCTTCTTCTATAAAAAGGTTTAAATCGGGTCCATTTCCTGCAATTAATAATATAGAATCAGGTACCCTTTTTACTATTTCTGGCATAATAGTAAGTAAGAAAGAAAGGTTTTTTTCTTTACCAATCCTGCCTGCAAAAAGTAAAATTCTCCTACCCTTAAGAGCAGGAAATTTAATTTCTAGTTTTTGCCTAAATTCAACAACATCGGATGGTTCACTTTGAAAAAAGAGAGGATCTATCCCTGTTGGTAAAAGATATGATGTATTTTTTACTTTATATCTTTTGAGAACATCAAGAATTTCCTGACTTGGCGCAATAACAGCATCGGATCTTTTTGCCATTTTTTTAATAACTCGACGAGCAATAAAGCGAAGCATAAACTCTGGTGCGTAGGGAATATAGTTTATGATATAATCTTCCCATAATGTGTGAAACGTATAAATTGAAGGAATATTATATAACATACCATAATAAAACCCAAATTCACCTATTACAAACTCGGAATTCACATGAATTATATCAGGATTAAATGCATTTAATTGTTTCGATACCCAAAACCATTTATGAAACTTTGCGAGTCTATCTTCCTTGGAAATAGGTAATTGATAGGAGGGAACTCTAATAACAATGGGATCCATTTCGGTATCACGTTTATCCATAATTGGTGTAGACATTCGCTCTACAGCTTGTGATTCAGGATAAAATGAACACACAATAACTACTTTATGGCCTCTTTTAATAAGCTCTCTCGAAAAAGAATCTACAGAAACTGTCACACCATTAACCCGCGGCCAATACGCATCTGTAAACATAACAATTTTCATTCATTAAACCTCAAAAATATTTTTGCCTTACGCAGAGCAGAATCGTTAAGTCATTATAGCATATTATTGAACCTCGAGGGAATTCAATGGTATAGTATAAAAACATGACAGCAACAGAAAAAGCAGATTTATTTCAATTTTTATCAACTGCCCAAGGGTGGATTTCAGGATATCGAAGCCAAGAAAAAATACCTGAATTCTTCGATTCTCCTAGCGGAAAACCCACCATTCCAGTTCTCATTATAGGAAACCCTCTAACAACCGAAGCGAACTCATTATTAACCAAAATGCTTTGTGCTATAGATTTAGAACCTTCAAAAAACTGTGTCTTAATATATACGGAAACAGTGAGCTTAAAATTCTTAGAAGAAGAAATTCTAAAAAATCATCCGTATACAATTCTTTTGTTGGGTAAGAATTTTAATCTTTTTGATATTAAAAACACAACTTTTGTTAATTTTCACGGAATTCCTCTTTTTGCTATAGAAAACCCAGAGAAAATCTTGCAGAATTCTGAACTTAAGCGTCCCGTCTGGGAAGATTTAAAGTTTTTTAAGACTCAGCTCAACCGGTTCCTTGCCGAGGAAATATAATGTCTGGTTGGATTGAAGTAGTTCTTAATGTTCCCGTGTACCAATCTTTTACGTATCGAAAGCTTGATACCTGTGAAAAGGAAATCTTAACAGGGCGAAGAGTAGAAGTGCGTTTTGGATCTCGAACAATGATAGGTTTTGTTGTTGCAGATCTAGAAAAACTACCCTCGGACTTCCCCCTTTCAGCAGAAGCCATAAAACCTATACTTCGTGTAGTAGATAAAGAACCTTTGTATGGACAAAACGAGATAGCCCTTGCTCGCTGGATAGCTGCGTTTTATCTTTGCTCAGAAGGAGAAGCACTTGGTGCTATGATTCCTTCTGGAAAAAGAGAAAGCTCTGAAGCTGGTCTCTCTTTTGAAAACGACGAGTTTGCCACAAAACCGGTAGAATTATCTATGGAACAAAAATCTGCTGTAGAAGGAATCATTGACTCTTCTGTTCAGTCTCCAGCATATCTTTTTGGATTAACAGGAACGGGTAAAACAGAAGTTTTTTTACAAGCAGCAGAAAAAATTCTTGAAAGAGGACTCGGAATTATATACCTCGTACCTGAAATTGCATTAACACATCAAGTAATAGAGTCGGTAGTAAGTCGCTTTGGAAGTAAGGCTGCAGTACTTCATTCAGGACTTACAGGTAGCAAAAAACTCGCTGAATGGATGAGAATTAAGCGCGGGGAAGCAACGATAGTAGTAGGGGCCAGAAGTGCCGTTTTTGCACCTCTTGAACACGTTGGGCTCATTATAATTGATGAAGAACATGACAGTTCATATAAATCTGGAACAACTCCTCGCTACCATGCTAGGCAAGTTGCTATGCACCGCTGTGCTCAAGCAAAATGTCCACTCGTTATGGGAAGCGCGACTCCTTCCTTAGAAGCTTGGTATCAAATGAAATCAGGCAGTATACGCACCTTTCAATTAACGCAAAGACTTTCAGGTGGCGATATTCCAGAAATTAGAATTGTTAATCTCGGAGGCACACAAGGAGCTCTTTCGGATACGCTAATTCAAGAAATTCGAGAATCAAAAGAATCAGGGCGACAGTCAATTTTGTTTTTGAACAGACGAGGATTCACTCACTTTTTTCGGTGTAACACCTGTGGTTTTGAATTGAAATGCAAAAACTGCTCTGTACCTATGACCTGGCATAAAAAACAAGGAGTAATGAAATGTCATTACTGTGGCTCGCAACTCAAGCCCCCGCGTGAATGTCCTTCTTGTTTTTCTCTTGATATTGGATATGCCGGTTTTGGAACAGAATTCATTGAAGATGAAGTTAAAAGAACTTTTCCTAATTTTTCAGTAAAAAGGATAGATACAGATTCTCTGACAAAAAAAGGGGAATTACAAGAAGCATTAAACGACTTTCGTCATGGAAATACAGATATTCTTCTTGGCACCCAAATGATTGCGAAAGGACTTAATTTTCCCGGAGTTCGCCTTGTTGGAATTGTACTTGCAGATACGGGTTTGCATATGCCAGATTTCCGAGCTTCTGAGAGAACCTTCTCTTTAATTGTACAAGTAGCAGGTAGAGCTGGTCGTTTTTTTCCTGACGGAAGAGTGCTTATTCAAACATGGAGTCCTCGAAATCCAGCTATAGTCTATGCGAGCACTGCAGATGTGGAGGGTTTTTATACATGGGAACTCAAAAATCGCTCATCACTTGGTTTTCCGCCATTTACAAGGCTTATACGTCTTGTATTTCGAAGCAAAACAGCTGCAATTGCTGAAAAAGGCGCAGAAGGCGCAGCAAAAATCTTAACAGAACTCATTGCTACAGATGCAGACCTAATGGGGCCAGCAGAATGTCCTCTTGCTATGGTTTCCGGTAATTATAGGTATCATATAATTGTGCGAGGAACAAACCTTATGAAAATGATACAGGCTGTAAGAACTTTTCAAACTTCATATAAACCTCTTTCGGGAATTTATATTGAAATCGATGTAGATCCAGCTAGTTTACTTTAACTTTAACAGTATCAATATCGAACACTCCATAAGAAAAGTCCGTCCCCTGGTGCTGTTGGTCCCGCTCTTTTGCGCTCTTTCGATTCAAGAATGAGTTTAAATTCATCAATTGACCTTCCTCGACGTTCAAGATCTATCAGAGTACCAATTATAGAACGCACCATTTTCCATAAAAAAGCATTTGCTGTTATTTCAAAAATGAGATATTCTCCCTCGTAAAAAAAATGAGCTCCGTAGAGATATCTCATACGTGACTTACTTTGATCACCTGTCGCAGTAAATGCCGAACAATCTATTTCCCCCATGAGGAAAGAAGCCATGTTGTTCAGCTTTTGAATATCTGGCCATCTACCGATATGCCACATATATGGCATTTGATGGGCAAAGGGACTATTACCACAGTATAAAAAATATCTGTAGGTTCGTGAGCGAGCATCAAAGCGTGAATGGAAAGAAGAAGAAACCTCAACTGAATCTAAAACTCGAATATCTTTAGAAAGAATAGAATTAAGGGCTGGTACAAAACTTTTAGCGGGAATACTTTGAATAGTAGTATAAAAATTTGCAATCTGGCCTGCAGCATGAACTCCAGAATCTGTTCTACCAGATCCAATAAGTTGAATATCTTGCCCATGCATTTTTTTTAAGGCACGCTCAATTTCTTCTTGAACCGTCCGGCCTTTACCAGTAGCTAGTGTATTTTGTTTTTGCCATCCAAGGAATCTTGAACCGTCATACGAAAGACAAAGACGTATATTTCTTTGTTCACTGATTTCCGTCGTCATCACTTTCATCATCCCCAGATTCATTTAATTCAACAACAATTGTGTCATACAAATTTCTTGCATGTTCCAGTAATGGTCCTGGTTTATTTTTTGAAGATTTACCAAGACCAAACATTTTTGCAAGTGATCGCCGGTGATAGGTTAATAATTCTTGCCGTTTGGCAGGATCAACTCGCGAACCATATTTAACTTCTAGTAAGGCCGCAATATACAAAACTCCATCGAATCCATAGTTTTTATCAAGATCTGGTCCAAATGATTTCAAATTTGCTATCATTTCTTGTCCGGAAGTTTCTAACTCTACAGCACGTCTGTAAAAGAATAAAGACTTACGATAAAGCAAATCTGAAATATAGGTAAAATTTTCCTCAGGATATTTTAACCCAAGATCATGAAAAAGCCATGCAGCTCGAAGAGAACAAAGGCCTTGCTTTATTGTAGGAGAATATTTTGTATCTACCAGCTCATAACATAAAAGAGCCAGATAATACGAAGCAGCTCCTTCATTTAATGTTCTTGCTATCGTAAAGTCTATTTTAGAAAAAAGTAGTTTAACTGATTCATACCTATCTTGCATATTTTCATATATTTTATTGAGGCTTTCTTTATCGAGTATGCTAAAATCTTGTAGAAATGCTGCATAGTAACATTTCGGACAAACAATAATAGTATAAATAAGAGGATAAATTTCACCGAACCTTGCGGATGGTTCAAAGAGACGACGAAGCTCATCTGTCAAAGACCCAGCTATCATTCGCCCTCCCCCCGACATCAATTTTTCTTGCTTAAATTTAGCATTACATATAGGGCATTGTGTTTGTTCTTTTGAATAAAAACTGATAGATGGAACTTTATCTTTCAATTTCGACAAGAGGGACTCCTTCTATTACGACCATGGCGAGAGCATTGTCGCGCTCATGCGTAAGACTTAAATGCAACTGTTCACCGCCAGCTTTTTCGAAAGCGGCAAGAGCATTTCCAAATAATTTCATACATGGTTTTCCATTGTGGTTATTCAAAACAAGAATATTCTTTAAAGTAATACCGCTTAAACCGGTACCTATTGCTTTTCCAAAAGCTTCTTTGGCAGCAAATCGAGCGGCAAGAGAAAGGATTGCGCCGCTTCCGCGACTTAAAGCAGTTGCAAGTTCTTCTGGATGAAAATATCTTTCATACAAACCCGGTATTTTTTGCCAACGTTCAAGACGTCTTACATGTACAACATCTAGACCAATTCCTACTATCAATTGTCCCTCCTTCGAATGGATATTTGAATTTCGTTTGGAGAGTTTGCTAAAACTTCAAACGGAGCAGGCACAATAGCATGAACTGGCAAACTATATTCACCAGGATCTTTTACATTTTCACATAAAATAGTAAGTGTATTTTCAGGGAGAGTCCAGTTTTCAAGTTCATTTTGCGTACCTTTTATTTGGATTGAACCAGTTCCAATATCTGTATCAATTTCTAAATCTGGATCGAGATTTTCAAAATAAAACGGTACTTCTTCGAAATTTTTTATGAGGGTAGTTTTATTTATTGTAACTTTATAATTAATTTTACCATCGCCGGAAATAGAAATAAGCATATTCTTATTTAGTACAGAAACAATGCCTTCAAAAGATTCATTTAAGCCTGTCAAATCTACAAATTCAGTAGTTAACTCTGAAATTTTTTCTATTGCAGAACGAGGTCCATCAAGTTCTAAAACAGAAGGTCGAACTGTGTATCCATTAAATTCAAACCCTGCCTCGGGATAACCTTTAAAGGAGGGTGTTACAGCAACTTTTTTTACCAATCGATGTTCAACACGTAAAGTAATTTGAGAGGGATCAACGGAAACTTCTAAAGGATCTATACCAATAGCTGTTCCTTGCAAACGAATTTGTACCGGTAGTCGATATTCCCCTTCTTTAGTTATGCTAGATAGATCTAGAAACACCCCAACATCACTTTCTTGAATAGGGTAAATACTATCCATTTCGCCCCTAAGACTAATTTTAATCATGCGAGGGTATAAGGATGCAGGTACCATGGTTCCACTATTTTCAATCTCAAGTGGAGATGAAAAAAAACGTTCTTCAAGCGTGCTCATTCTATAAAATAAAAATAAGAGAAGGGCCAAGGTTAGACAAATTATTTTTGCCGGCCAATTTTCTATTGTCTTATCAATCAAATTCTGAATGTTCATTACCAGTTTCCTCTGATGTATCAACACCAAGATCTAGCAACTCTTCTAGCTGTCGAGTCACTTCTGCAGAAGTAAGGTCATAGTATAATTTAGAATCATACGCAAGACTTATGGCCCCTGTTTCTTCGGATACAATTAATACAACTGCATCTGTTTCTTCTGCAAGACCAAGAGCAGCACGATGTCTCGTTCCAAAGGTTTTGCGAATATCTTGTTGCTCAGATAAAGGAAGAAAACAACCAGCAGCAATAATTCTACCACCCTGAATAACTGCAGCTCCGTCATGCAAAGGAGTATCGTGACCAAAGATAGTAACAAGTAAGCTTGACGATAATTCTGCATGTAAACGGGTTCCTGTTTCAGTTATATCTTTTAAATTATTTCTTCGAATAAAAACGGAAAGCATACCTCTTCTTCGTTTTGAAAGAATCTCTGCAGCTGTTAAGACAGAGTCTAAATGACTATGAGAAGAACGCTTTCCAAGACGAAACCAATCACTTTGTCCAATTTTCAAAAATATTTTTCTCAATTCTGGTTGAAATACTATCGCAACACCAATCAAAAGACCTGGAGCTAAAATATTTAATAACCAAAGAAGAGTATTAAGTTTTAATATAAATGCGAGAGCATAAATAACAAGAAGAGAAATAGCTCCTTTTAATAGTTGTACCGCTTGTGTTTTAACAAGGATTCCATAAACCATGTACAAAAGAACTGCCAAAACTGCAATATCAAGAAAGGGTTGAATTGTCCTGTAAATTGTTCCAATTTTTTTAATGAATTCCATAATAAGAAATCTCCTGTAGGACTTTCAACATATCATGAGTTTCGCTCACATCATGTACACGTAAAAAAGTAGCTCCATTTTGAACAGCTAGTAAATTTACACTGAGTGTTCCTGCAAGTCTTAAATCTACATTCTTTTTAGTAATTTCACCAATACAGGATTTTCTAGACACAGCCATCATAACTGGATATCCCAATAATTCTAATTGATGTAGATTGGCAATTAAAGAGCAATTATTATTCAATGTCTTACCAAAACCAATACCGGGATCTAATATAATACGATCAGCGTCTATTCCAGATTTTTCTGCTATCTGAGAGCGAAGGTGTAAATATTGCACTACTTCTGTAACTACATCGGTATACAGAGGGTCTTTCTGCATTGTTCTGGGAGTTCCTTTTTTATGCATAAGGACCACTGGACAGCCAAATTCTGCCAGAAGATTTGCTAACAAAGGATCATCTTCCATAGCAGAAATATCGTTACAGATATTAGCACCAGAATGTATAGCAGCAGCCATTACCGAAGATTTGCGAGTATCTACAGAAATTGGAATTGATGAATGAGAACGGATTGCTTCAATTAAAGGGAGCACTCGATCTAGTTCTTCTTGCTCGCTCACATACTTAGCGCCAGGCCTACTCGATTCTCCTCCAATATCAAGAATATCAGCTCCCTCTTCTTCCATTTTCAATGCTTTTTCCAAGGCAGAATCGACATTCATTAAACGACTATCTTCCCAAAAAGAATCTGGAGTGCTGTTAATAATCCCAACGATAAAAGCAGGAAGAGAGGTTGAAATTGTACTACTACTAAGACGGAGCGTTAATGACATTATGAAGTTCCAACAGAAACGAGACTTCTAAGACGAACTGCCTCGTCTGCAATATGAGCAGAAGAAAGACCGGCGGAAGCTAAAATTTCCGCCCTACTTCCTTGAGGATAAAATAAGTCAGGAAAAGACATAACTTTAGTCAAGATCGCAGGGCGAAAACGTTGGATCAAACTGGAGATTTCAGCTGCAATCCCGCCGGTTTCTGCACCGTCTTCTACTAAAATAATACATCTATAAGAGGATACAATATCTACAATATAAGACTCATCTATAGGTTTGATAAAACGAAGGAGGTAAGTATCTACAGGGAAACCTGAGCGAGCGAGAATATTTGCAGCCTCATGAACTTCACTATACATGCCCCCTGTACAAATAATTAAAAGATCTGAGTCATCTCGATGAGTAAAAACACCTCTTCCAGTTTCTAAAGGAAGAGAAAATGCGGGTAACTCTGTAGGACAGGCTGCTTTCGGATATCTGAGCATTACCGGCAAGTCTTGAGCAAGAGCCCAGGAAAGCATTAATTTCATTTCACAGGCGGATGCGGGACACAGAATAGAAAGACCTGGAACAGGTCTAAACAAAGTAATATCGTACAAGCCCTGATGTGTTTCTCCGTCATCAGGAACAGCGCCAGCGCGGTCTAAAGCAAAAATAACAGGTAGTTTTTGTAATGCCACGTCATGAATAAGCTGATCCACCGCCCTCTGCATAAAAGTACTATAAATTGCCACTACCGGTTTAAGACCACCTGCAGCTAGACCACCAGAAAAAGTTACCGCATGTTGTTCAGCAATTCCTACATCAAAAAACCGATTAGCATATCTATGCTGAAAAGGCGCAAGTCCGGTACCTTTTGACATAGCAGCAGTAATTGCTACAATTCTCGTATCTTTTGCTGCTTCTTCAAGCAAAGCCTTAGAAAAGGCTTCTGTAAAACTCGTCGTATGAAATTTTTCAACGGTTCCATCACTTATACAAAAAGGACCAATTCCATGAAAAGTTGAAGGATCATCTTCTGCTAAGCTGTAACCTTTACCTTTTTTAGTAAGTACGTGAACAACAACAGGTCTATGTATAGCGCGAACGTCTCGAAGAACTTTTTCCAATTCTTCAATATTATGACCATTGAGGGGCCCAACATATTCAAATCCTAAATCTACAAAAAGATTATCTTTGAATAAAAGACCTTTTAGTCCTCTTTTGAATCTATGAATAAACTTTGCAATAAAATCACCAAAAAAAGGAACAATTCGAACAGCACGATCTATTTTATACTTAAAACGCTGATAATTAGCTCCCATAGTCAAGCGGCTTAAATATTCTGAAAGAGCTCCCGTATTAGGACTAATAGACATTTTATTATCATTTAATATAACGATTAAATCATTATTACCCTGCCCGGCATGGGAGAGCGCTTCAATAGCCATACCACCAGAAAGAGCACCATCTCCAATGATGGCTATAACTTTTCCTTTTTTACCTTGAAGTTTTTTTGCAGTAAGTAAGCCATACGCTGCCGAAATTGAAGTAGATGAGTGACCGGTATCGAAAGAATCGTGCAGACTTTCTTCTCGTTTAGGAAAGCCTGAAAGACCGTCTTTTTTTCGTATTGTAGAAAATTGATCATATCTGCCAGTAAGCATCTTATGTGTATAACACTGATGCCCTACATCCCAGACAAACTGGTCGGTAGGACTGTCAAACACTCGGTGAAGAGCAAGAGTGAGCTCAACAACTCCGAGATTACTTGAAAGATGACCACCATTAGCCCCAACAACTTCAATGATTGTTTTGCGAATTTCTGCTGACAACATTTTCAATTCAGAAGATGTAAGACTTCTAATATCTGAAGGAGAGTGTATTCCTGCAAGAAAGGAAAGATTCATAGTAAATTACTATATCATACCCGCAAGCAAAAAAAAAGACCGTAAACAAAACAGTTTACGGTCTCTTTAGCGTATAAGCGCGCTCGAGACAGAGTGAATCCAGTGTTCCCGGAGGAACCGGAAGATCACTGTTACCCGAAAAGATAAATCTCCGGGCAAAAAAGCGAAACACGCAATCTAAAAGCCCGGATATTAATTATTTTTTCTTGTGTCGATTTCTTCTGAGTTTTTTCTTTCGCTTATGCGTCGCGATTTTCTGTCGTTTTCGTTTTTTTCCGCAGGGCACGTCGCACTCCTTGTCAATAAAGTTTGCTAATTATGCACATATTGCAAAAAACCGTCAAGTACTGCCCTATAAATAGAACCAAGATCATCTGGTGCAAAATGTTGAATGTGAGGAAGACTTCTAATAAAAGTTTCTTGTCGCTTTGCATATTTTTTACTGTTATGCTGTATACGTTTTTTTATGAATTCAAGATCGCTACCCGGGGGATCTGTCAAAAAAAACTCACGATATCCAATTGCTTGCATTCCAGGATCGTTTTGCGAATAACCAAGGGAACCCAATTGTTTCCATTCTTCAAAAAGACCTTCATTAAACATATCTTCAACACGAGAATCGATGCGTTCGAAAATTTCTTTTCGAGGCCGATCTAGAGCAATAGGAAAAAATTTGAAGCCAGGACGTAACGTATGGGATACGGAATGCTCACTACGAGGAAGACCTGAAATTTCTAACACTTCAAGGGCTCGAATAATTCTGTATTCGTCATGAGGATGAATTACTTTTGCACTATAAGGATCTTTTGCACAGAGTTCTGCATATAGAACAGAAACACCTTCAACCAAGGCTCTGTTTTTAAAGCGTAGACGAACTTCAGGCTTTGATTCAGGAGTTACAGGCAATCCATATAAAAAATGTTTAATATAAAAAGCAGTTCCACCTAAGACTACAGGTAATTTTCCGCGATTAAAAATTTCTATACATTTTTCGTCTGCCAAACGAACAAAATCGCCAGCAGAAAATTGTTCACAGGGGTTACAAATATCTATAAGATGATGAGGGAGAGAAAAAATAAAATCTTTGGAAGGTTTAGCAGTTCCGATATCCATGCCACGGTAAACCTGCATAGAATCGGCGCTAATTATTTCAGCCATACCTCGCAATTCAGGAAATAAAGATTTTCCCTTTAAGGTAATAGCTTTGGAAAACAGCTGTCCGGCCAATGATGTTTTACCGGAAGCTGTCGTTCCAAAAATTACTAGAACAGGAATCTCAGGTTGCAGAGAGTTCACGGAATACAGAAAGTACTAATCTTCGATTTTATACTCTACCATATTGGTAAAGACCTGACGGGCTGCTAAAGAAACGACCTTTCCGTCGTTTTCTTCTATAGAAGCATCGCGAACCATAGAAAGCTGGTATGCACGTCGAATAGAAGCACAGGTAATCTCGTATACATTGCCCGTAAATTCAACGAGCTGTTCTAATGGAAATATCATATGTAATAATATATACAAATTTCCTATTAAATTCAAGAGTAACTTGCCCTCGCCCGTGTATTTGGATACATTAATAATACGTATTACGGAGGTTTTATGGATACCACCAATGAAAAAAAGTCAAAACCTGATTGGCTTTCACCATCTTTGATCTTACTTCTAGTCGCAGTGGTTGCGCTTCTTGCAGTAGGTAGCACAAGTTTTTTCGTAGTTGATCAGACCGAAGAAGCGGTTATAACTCGCTTAGGAAAATATGCAACTACAGTCGGACCTGGTCTACATTTTAAGTTACCCCTTGGAATAGACCGAAGCTTCAACGTTCCAACAAAACGGATTCAAACAGAACAGTTTGGTTTTAGAACCGTTAAAGGCGCTGTTTCAAACACGTATCAAAACAATCTTACTCGTGAATCTACTATGTTAACGGGAGATTTAAATATTGTTGATGTTGAATGGATTATTCAGTATAGAATTAACGATCCACGTGGATGGCTTTTTAATGTACATGAAAATGTACGAAATACAACTATTCGAGACATATCACAATCTGTCATAAACATGTTGGTTGGAGACAGGGCAATTCTTGATGTTATTGGACCTGAAAGAACTGCAATTGAAAACAATTCAATTATGATGATGAATGACCAACTTAAACAGTTTGGTCTGGGAGTTACAATAACGGCAGTTCAGCTTCAAAATATAGTACCACCAGCAGGTGTTCAATCTGCTTTTGAAGATGTTAACAAAGCAATTCAAGATATGAACCGCCTAATAAACGAGGGAAAAGAAGCATATAACGCTGAAATTCCAAAAGCCTCAGGTGAAGCTGAAAAACTGATACAGCAAGCTCAAGGATATGCAGCAGAACGTGTAAATAGGGCTAGAGGAGATGTAGCTCGATTTAATTCTGTATATGCAGAATATAGAAAGGCTCCTGAAGTAACACGGAGAAGACTTTATCTTGAAACTATAGAAACCTTATTTTCCGAAAAGACAGGAACTACTCTTGTAGATAAAAAACTAGAGAACTTCCTTCCAATGCAAAGTTTTAATAAAGGAGGTAACTGATGAAATCTACTGCAACAAAAATACTTATAGCACTTGCTGTCATTGTTATTCTATTCATCGCTGCTAATCCTTTCTATATATTAAACGAGGGGAATCAAGTTGTTATTACTCGTTTTGGTGAAATAGTGCATTCAACTTCTGAAGCCGGACTTCATGTTCGAGTACCATTTATTGATGTGGTTATAACCTATCCAAAAAAAGTAATGGCACTTGACGGTGACTCACAACGTATTCCAACAAAAGAGAATCAATTTATCATTGTTGATACGACAAGCAGATGGAAAATTACTGACCCAGTAAAATTCTATGAATCTATTACAACTATTGAAGGGGCATATTCACGCCTCAGCGATATTATTGACTCAGCAGTCAGAACTGTTATTACATCATCGAGTCTTAATGATGTAGTGAGAAATTCTAACCTGATAAATGAACTCCAACACATTGAAAACTTTGCTCTAGGAGCAGATGCAGAGGAAGTTCAACTGAGCCAAATTACCGGTGAAAAATTAACCTATGAAGACATTAAGCGTGGGAGGCAGGAACTTAGCAAAGAAATGGCGGACAAAGCCGCTGAAAAAGTTTCAGGCTTTGGTATTGAACTCATAGATATTGTATTGCGTCAAATTAAGTACTCAGATGAATTAACTGAAAGCGTGTATAAACGAATGGTTAAAGAGCGAAACCAAATTGCCCAAACCTTCCGTTCAACCGGTGAAGGAAAGAAAGCAGAATGGATGGGTAAACTAGAAAACGAAAGGAAAACACTCCTTTCAAGTGCCTACAATAAAGCAGAAACTTTGAAGGGAACATCAGATGCTGAAGCATCTCGTATATATGCAGAGTCTTATAATAAAGATCCTGAATTTTACAGTTTCTGGAAAAGTATAGAAACATATCGAACTACTCTTGGAAACTTTGATAAAGTACTGTCAACTGATATGGATTTCTTTAAATATCTTTATGCTCCAAATGGTCGCTAAGAAATGGGATTAATTAAAAAGCTTCAGCATGAGGGCAAAGCTGTTCTTGCAATAGATACAGGCATGACTCCTCGCTCTTTTGCTCAAAGCAGTATGCCGCGTTTACAAAGCCTTGAAGGTTTTATCATTTCTCCTAACGGTGAGATATCTTCTTGGCACTTTGAAGGAACGCGGTGTAATACTGATGGGAACCGTGAACGAATGGAGTTCTGGGGCCCACTCTTTGATGGTGAATCTTTGCTCGATATTATTTTGAAGGATAGTGTACACGCATGGAATATTCTTCATCAAACTATAAGTAGCATTAACAAGGCTATTATTGCCGAAAAACTTAGCACTTCATTTATAACAGCATTGGGCTCGGCAGGGCCCATGGCTATAATTTATGGAAATGATAATAGCATTTTATTACTTCCAGGAGAATTATGCTCCCGCTGCACGAGTAATCATGGAGCAGAAAAAGAAATTGCGTATAGACTTGCTTGGATTCATCCTGATCACCGCCTTCATAATCCTATGAGGGCTATTTCTTTTATGGCAGGTGTTTGTGCCTATAGAATATTATCTGGAAAATTACCTTTTGAGGGTGATGATCTTGAAAATATGGGAGAAAGTCTTTCCGAAAAAATGAGAAATGGGATTTTTGAAGAACTCTTGCTTGCAAAAGGATCCTTAAAACCAGCTGCTGCTCAGGCGGTAGATTCTCTCATAACAGCAACATCTGCAGCCTCAACAGAAACACTCCTTGCATTTGGCCCAGATATATCTGTACTTTACGACCCAAGTCGTGCAGAAATAGAAAATTCTGAAACATTTATTGCTCAAAGGGAATCTGCAAAAAAGAAAAGAAATGCGGGCCTAAAAAGAAAACAATTTTTCAGAAAACGTCGTTCTGTTCTTATGATTGTGGGAATTATTGCTCTTATAGGATCATTAATTGGATTAACAATGTTTTCAGACATAAAAAACAAGCCAAACACAAAAAACATGAATACCTCTGAAATAGTACTGGGATACTACAAAGGTATTGAAAATCTGGATCAAGAAATTTCTACTACATATGCAGTAAAAGGTCTTAAAACAGATTACGACTCTTTTATAACTAACTTGTTCGTTACTTCAAAAATGAGAGAAGCCTATGAGCGAAATGGAGGGCTGCTCTCTCCTGCTGAACTATATGTAATTAAGAAAACGAACAACAGAATGATATATGGAATAACAAGATTACATATACAGAGAATAGGTGAAACAGATTCTGAATCCCAATATACGGCTTCTTTTTATTTATGGATGCCCTACACAGAAGAACAAACGGAAGACTTTGTTCAACTTAGTGTGTATTCCTATGAAGACAAAATTACATTAAAATGGGTAAAAGACAGATGGCTTGTTTCTGACATACAACCAGTAAAAAGAATACTCGTTGAAAGCGATGGTAAAAAACTGCTTGAAGATATTAAGGAAGACAGAGCAGATGGGTTTCCATGGTCTCCTACCCTTTCTGAAATTCAATCTTTTACTGAACAAAACGGATTGCAATAAAAATTATAATCAATACAACAAGTAAAGTTCTGAATGCCCCCTAGAAGCAAAAGCTTCAAGGGGGCATTTTTTTATTCAGGTATGCCGAATCGAGAAATAGGCCAAAATCGCAAAGCAGCTGTACCAAGGATTTTACTATCCTGTACATACTGAGGAGCAAGATTTGAGCGATATACAAAAGAATACGGATCCATGTCATCGATGTTGGCAAGACGGACTTCATAGGAATGTCTCATATCTAATGAATTAAATCGGTTATCGCCCATCATCATAAATGAATGAGAGGGAATAAATTCATTTTTCCCTTTTGGAAACTCACCCATATTTCTTTGATCATGTAAATTCATATAAAACCTAAGAGATTCTGCATCTGAAAAGAGAGCAGCTCTATCTCCATCCATCTGGTACTGTTCAGTAGATACTCCAGCAGTTAAAAGTTCTGCATTCCGTACCACGAGTTTACCAAAGTTTAATTTTAAGAGTAAATTCATCTGCATTGAGCGAGTCTCAAAAAGGTTCTCTCTATTTTTTTCAACAGCCCAGGCAGTCATAAACTCCTTAAACCAAAGAGAACCTCCATTTGTAGTCAACAAAATTCGAGTAACCTCATCATTTGATAAGAAAAGAGAAGAAATTTCTCGTCGAGAACGAGGGAATAAATCGGGTGCAACTGAAACAGTATCGCGACTCGGTTTTAACGATTCAAATTTTTTAACAAGAGCGAGTGCCTCTGCTTCATAAAGAATAGGATCAACATTGGCTCGAATAGACTCAACAGACTCCATACGCATAAATAGATCTGATGTAAGGGGAATTTGTTTTACAAGAGCGAGTTCAGAACGTGGTAAGGCAGCGACATTCCAAGCAGCCCAACGTGAATCTTGTTGAACAGGCATAAAATCATCTGAGCTTGCTGTTTTGGAATACAATACTCCATCTACCATCATCAGTTTTTCGCCTGGAACTCCTACAACCCTTTTAACTAAAGGATCTGCCTTTAATTCGCCGTATTCATCGCGGTTAATATTCACTGTTGTAAAAGTTAGCATATACACAAACTGGGAAGCGAAGGATCGAACTCGCGCTTCCTTCGTGTCGTTATAATGAGGATTGCTAAAAACAACAATATCACCGCGCTTGTAAGATTTTAGGAGTGGAATACCAACGTTTGAAAGAGGAAACTTTGGACCAGATGTTGTTTTTACAACCACAACTCTGTCTTTTATCATAAAACCCGGAACCATAGATTCTGAAGGGATAATATACAACTGGAAAAAAAATAGTTGCAGTAAAACAACAAGGCATGCAGCCTGTAAAAGGGCATCGATCCATTCTAAGGCTTGAAAAGGAATACTTTTGTTCCTCGGTTTTTGTTTTTCAAGATCAGGATATAGTTTTTCTACACGCTTATCTGAAAGTTTAAATGAAATAAACATAATCAAGCCTGAAGAACAAATCCAAAAAAGAACTGAAACAAGATCTAACAGAAAAAAACCATCTGCATGACCAGATCGACGCAAAATAAATCCAGCAAATAGTATAAAAGGAAGGTATTCGAGTAATTTTCTCAAAAGGCCAAGACGTTTACGATCTGGATTAGAAATAAATCGTATTGAAAGAAAAAGTGAAAACACTGAAAAAGCTGTTGTAAGAATGAAACCAAAAAAAGAAATATCCAGCGCAGGAATAAAACACGTTGCAGAAAAAAGAAGTGCAATTATAGCATTGAGATACAACAATAAAGACATACAGCCTCCAGAAAACTTTATAAAAATAAAGTATAGCAAAAAGTCACCATGACGGCTATACTTATTTTTCTATGGATTTTGATACTTTTAACACTCTAATTCCACCCTGTGAATATAAACCGAGCGAAAATATTTTCATTATCCCCCCTGAAACGCTCTCTTTAATCGCGCAAAAAGCCTTTGAAAGGCTTTCCTTTACCTTTACTCAAAAACACCTAGAACACCTAACTGCAATTGTTCATGAACCGCTTAACAGCGTAAATGATCGTCTAGTTGCATCTTTTTTACTTCAAAATGCTCTTATTTCAGCTAAAGAACAATATCCCCTCTGCCAAGATACAGGAATTGCACAAATTTTTGCATGGAAAGATGAAACTATTTTTACAGGATATGACCCAATAGAACCTCTTTCAGAAGGAACAACAAAGACATGGACTGAAAAAAATCTTAGATTTTCAACAACAATACCTACAAGTCTTTTCGAAGAAACTAATCCTTCAACAAATTTACCTGTTCAAATAGCTCTCTTTAATGGAAATAATACAAAAGAAAGCAAACCAACTTGGAGATTTCTTTTTTGCGCTAAAGGTGGCGGATCCTCAAATAAAACACATCTTGTTCAAGCTACAAAGGCATTATTGAATGAAGAAGCCTTTACCATTTTTCTTCGCAAACAAATACAAGCTCTTGGGACAGCAGCATGTCCACCCTATTCTATTTGTATAATAGTAGGCGGTTTAAGCCCAGAACAAAATCTTCTAGCGCTAAAGCTTGCTACTGCCGGATATTTTGATCAAACACTTTCGGGTTGGGACTATCGTGTTTACGGCGTTATACCACTACGCATTCACGAATGGGAAAAAAAAGTTATTACGATTGCCGAAGAAACAGGGCTTGGAGCGCAGTTTGGGGGCAAGGCTCTCGCAATATCTGCTCGTGTTTTTCGACTGCCTCGCCACGGTGCAAGTTGCCCAGTATCAATTGGAGTTTCTTGTTCTGCACACCGAAATCTTCACGGCTTTATTGACGAAGAAGGGATTCACCTTGAAGCTACTGTTTCTAACCCTGCCTCTATACCGGGTTTATTAGAAGCGGCTAAGTATACAAAAAGCGGTTTAACAGGATGCTGTTTAATTAACCTTGACGAAGGAATAGAAAATGTTAGAAAAATTCTTTCTAAACTTTCTCCTGGCACTCCAGTTCTTCTTTCTGGAGACATTCTAGTCGCTCGAGATGCAGCCCATGCACGCTGGAGAGAAAATCTTCGCGCTGGCATGCCTCTTCCCTCTTATACTACACAATATGCAATTTTATATGCTGGACCTTCAGAAACACCTCCTAGCTGCATTACCGGAAGCTTTGGCCCTACAACTGCAGGTCGCATGGATGAATATGCAGAAGAACTGATGAGTAGAAATTGTTCCCTCGTGACTCTTGCAAAAGGAAATAGGAGCGAGTCATGGCGTAAAGCATGTGAGCAATATGGAGGAACATATCTGGGAACAGTCGGGGGAGCTGCAGCATTGATAGCGGAAAAACACATTAGGAAGAGTGAAATTCTCGATTACCCCGATCTAGGAATGGAAGCTGTTCGAAAAATAACACTTATAGACCTACCTGCCTTTGTGCTTATAAATGATAAAGGGGAAGACTTTTACGCATTTATAAGCAACATCACAAGCTGCTAGAACTTCTAAAGAGCTGCTAGGTAATAGTTTTTGTACTTACATACTAAACGCTCGTTTAAAATTTTCTTTTACATTAAAACAAAAACCTTCAACTGAATATCCTGCAATTAAAGCGGCCTCTTTTGAAACCGCGACAATATCCGAAGGCATAGAAAAAGATTCGCCTTTAAGAGTCATGTAAGGAGCATCTGTCTCGGTTAAAATTTGTGACATAGGTATGTTTTTAATAGTTTCTAGTAAGGAGCGATCCCCTCGAAGCAATGCTTTTCCAACACAAAAAAAAGCCTGCACGTTGCGAGATAAAAAGGACTGAGCTTCTACGGCCGAACCGGACCATCCATGAAATACTACTGCAGGTAACAAAGAGAGCCTTTTTGAATCGGCAAAAAGAAGATGCAAAGCTTTTCTACAATGAATCACTAAGGGAAGTTGCGCCTTAATAGCTAAATCAAGCTGAATATTCCAAACAAGTTCTTGAGATTTCGCCTTTAATGAAAATTCTTTTGAATACAAGTCAAAACCACTTTCACCTATTGCAGAAATTCGCTTTGATCGAACAAGGTCTTCTAAAAAAGAAAATTCTGAATTATCTGGATTTTGAGGATGAATTCCAAAAGATAATAAAACCTGGCCTGGATATTTTAAAGCAAAATTCTCTTGCCAAATAAACTCGTCACTTTTATGAGCAGATGCACAGATATAATCATTTTCACCAATAATAGGTTCATTTCCTGAAATCATAACATAGTCTTTAAGATGAAGATGAGCGTCTGTATACATAAAACTTATTATAACGCTAAAGGGAGTCCCTTTGTTGCCCGAAAATGTAATATCTGGAGGTTTTGATGAAAAACTACTGCATTAAAAGCAACCCCGGTTCAACAGACTATCTGTCTATAATTAGCGAAACCGATGAAGGGTATATGGTTCGTATTTATCGTGATCTCGACGGTTACGAAAAAATAATAGAAGAATTCATGTCTCGCATTCTTTTTGAAAGTTGTGTAAGAACAGGTTATCTTGTAGAAATAGCAGAAACAAGAGTAGCAGCAATAGCATAAGTATTATGAAAAAAATGGTTCAACAAGAGAATGGGCGATTTCGCGATCTCCATCTGGAATCCATTGTATAGAGACGCCTTTTCGCTCCATTCCACGAAACCATGTTTCTTGTCTTTTTGCAAATTGACATATTGCCGTATAGAGAGAAGAAATCCATTCCTGTTCACTGCTAATTTTGCCCTGTAAATATTCTGAAGTAAAGCGATATTCAAGCCCAAGGCGTTCTAACCTTTCCCAACTTGTTCCACTATCATATAAGCCTTGAACTTCTTCTGCTAAACCCAGCCTAATTCTTTCTTCCAACCTATCTTTTATACGCGAACGTAAAACTGATCGCTCAAATTTAACGCCTAAAATAAGAGGATTAATTAAAGGGCGAATTGGAGCAGATGCAGATTTTTTGTGATTAATATTATAATCTACAATTTCTATTGCTCGAATTAGGCGCTCTCTTTCATCAAGATCTGTTCTATTATGTATTTCATTTTTTAATGAAAGCAAGCGCTCTGCTAGGTCTGTAAGACTTAAGGGCTCAAGCTCTTTGCGCAATATCGCATTTACTGGAACCTCTACAAAATCATAGCCTCTAACAACAGAATCAAGATACATACCTGTTCCACCTACGACTAAAGGCAAAATATTTTTTGACTTAAGTTGTGAAAAAATATGATAAAAATCTTTTTGAAAAGAAAAAACATTGTATTCATTAGCTAGGTCTGCAACGTCGATTAAATGATACGGAAGATCTCCGTATTCAAAAAGATCTTTTCCAGAACCAAGATTCAGTCCCTTATATACCTGCCGAGAATCTGCTGAAATTATTTCTGCTTTTATTCCTCGAGCCTCTAAAAAATGTGCAAGATCAACACCAAGGCCTGTTTTACCACAAGCAGTAGCGCCAAGTATTAGAATTGAGTTATATTGCACTACACATTGCTTGTCTGTCATTTCTAAATTATAGCCAATTTGTTGCCTTACGCCAACTGGTGTGTTATTGTAGGTATATGAAAGAATCACGCCTATTATTTGTCTTTGCCTCTTGTTTTTTGATCTTATCTTTTCCTGTACTAGCAAACCCTGCATCCCTTGGAGCAGGTGAATCTGATATGCGCTTTGAATTACAGGAATTTGATAAAAAAGCCCTTTCGGCAGACGCATTAGGTAATTGGCAAACGGTTATCCATTCGACACTTTTTATACTAGCTAGGACAACTGAAATTTACAGAGGCCCTTTACGCATCTTAGTTCCGGATCAAAAAGAAATAGTGGTTTCTTTATATAATGACGGAACCTTTGTTATTTCTTCAGGTCTCCTTGATTATATTGATTCTTGCCTTTTTAACGATGAAGCCATATCTATACGAAGAATGCAAACAATCGACTATGAAAGAGAAGTCATGCTCGCTCAATTTCTCGTACCAGAAATTGCAGCCCTCGCCTTGGGACAAAATCTAAATGCGCCACGACTTTCACAACAAGTGCTAGAAGCCGACAGGTTTGCACCAATTATATTATCTCTTGCAGGTTATGATCCTAAATTGTATGCAATATGGTTAAAAAATCTTTCCTCATTATATTCTAAGGGAACTGAAACCGAAGCCTTCAAATCCTGGCTTCAAAGCAAGCCATCTCCTGCTATACGCATAGAATCTATTTCAAACTCACTTATAAACATAAAAAACATTTCTTCAGAATATTCACTCATTCTAGCATCTATGAAAACTGGCACTGCCTTAAAAGATGCTTCGGATCTATTAACAAACTTAACTGAAATTTATCCAAAATCTACATACCTCTTTAGGCTTTCTGCATTAGTAAATCATAAGCTCTGGCTCGAAAGCGTTCCAGAAACAACTCTTATGCTTAAACCTATGCTACCTTTTGCGGATGAAATTGATCTCTCTCGTGCAAAATTTATAAAACTTCTTTCACAGACTCCTCAAAAACATCCCGGACAGTACTATATGGAAGATCAGGATTCGATTCCTGGAAATATTCAGTATTTTATGAAAGCATCTGAAAACTATAAAAAAACACTTACTTATATGGATGATCCCTTAATTGCCTCTGCACAAGCGCAATTATTAATTTGGTCCGGTAATACATCAGTTCGTAAATCGGCTATGCGTATTGCAGAAGAATCTGCTGGATTGGAAAATGGAAGTGAATCATTTTTAGCAAGATCTAACTTTGCAAATCTGCTGTATCTTACTGGTAGCGATTACCTTAGATGTCAATATATACTTGAAGACCTAATTGCAGAAACAAAAACAATTCATACAGAAACTAATAGATTTGTCTCATCAGGATTTCCTGGAGACAGTAGAGATATGTTACTTAATTTAATACTCATATTACGCTCATTAACTGATATAAAAAAAGCAGAAGAAATACTTCCTATTTTTAAAACTCAAACCGTAGAGAAAAAAGGAACTTCTTCTTTTAGAAACGTGCGCATTGGGGACAATCAAGATATATTAACCGAAGCATGGGGAAGACCAGCCGAGATTGTATATAATTATTTTACAGAAACGTGGTTTTTTCCATCATTAAAAACATCTGTACTTTTAACATTAGAAAAAACAAGTACTAAACCTGTTATAAGCCTTATACGAATAGAAAACGGATCTCCTGTTTCACCGGGTAAAGATATCCGAACAGGAGACTCATTTGATGATTTTATAAAGGCTTTTGGAAACCATGTATATAAAACTGGTGATAAATATGTATTTCTAATAGATGAAAATAGATTATCCGTTTGTAATCTCTACGGCACAATTCGAAATATGACTGCAGGTTTATAAATCCTGAAAGACATCTTCCATAGTAAAAACTCCGGATTTTGACATACCTGTAGAATCCGGGGAAGAGAGCCATTCAAGAGCTCTAACAGCCCCAATAGCAAAACCTTCCCTACTACGGGCGGTATGAGTAAGCTCAATTGTATCTGCTGGGGAATCAAAAATAACCGAATGGGTTCCCGGAACAGATCCAATTCTCAAACTTGCAAGATGAAGTTCTTCTTTTTCTGGTTTTCTGGAAAAAGAATCGGTAATGACTTTTGTTTTACGAGGAATATTTTGAAGAATTCTTTTTGCAATATCCAAGCCTGTTCCCGAAGGGCTGTCGGCTTTTTGATTATGATGAGATTCAAATACTGCAATATCATATTCTTCAAATTCTGCCATTAAATGAGCAGCATCACTCACCATTTTATAAAAAAGATTTACACCTATTGAAAAGTTTGATGAATGAAGCAAGGCACTATAATTTGCAGAAACTTGATTACTTACTTCCTCGAGCTTATCTAACCAACCTGTAGTTCCAACTACAAGGGGAATACCAGTCGGAATTAAAGCGGAAATATTTGGGATAACAGAAGCAGGGTGCGAAAACTCAATAATACCTTGTGCGCCAGAAGATTTAATAGCTTCGACCATCACATGGGTGTCATGAGTAATACAACTTGCATCTTCTGCAAAAAGATCTACTGTACACACCACTTCGTGATTCCGTAATTCTGCTGCCTTTGCAATCATATGGCCCATTTTACCAAAACCAACTAAGGCAATTTTCATATAGCTACCCCACAAGAATTTAATCCAATTGAGACTGGTGTGCCAAAATATCTATCGTGTAATATTTGAATTACATGATCTGATTCCAAGGTATCACAAATTAAACTAATATTTACTTTAGAAGCTCCCTGACTAATCATTTGAATATTTATATTTTCTTTAAATAATACTTCAAAAGTTGCCGCCAAGATTTCACTGGAACGGCGAACATCACAAATAATTGTGACTATAGCCTTATCTTTTTTAATATCAACACAGGCATATTTTTCTAAATCTTGTTTAAGAGCTGAAAACTGGGTTTTATTACTCTCAACTGTTAACGAAACTGAAACCTCGGAAGTTGCAACAACATCTACACTGATAGAGTGCGTAGCAAAAGATTCAAAAACTTTTGCTAAAAATCCAAATTGACCCAACATTCTAGTAGATACAATATCAATTAAGGTGACATTCTTCTTAGAGGTGATAGCCCTAACAGGAGGGGGCGTTGTCTCATGTCGTGTTACAATAATTGATCCTGGAGCGTCAATATTATATGAATTTTTTACACGCACTGGAGTACCAGTTTGTAAACAAGGCTGCATAGATCGTGGATGAAGAACCTGAGCTCCAAAATAAGCGAGTTCTGCAACCTCATCGTATGTTGCAACAGGTACTGTTCGAGCCTCTTTAACAATACGTGGATCTGTCGTCAAAATTCCGTCGACATCCTTCCATGTCTGAACTTCTTCTGCACGAAGGGCGGCTCCTATAAAAGTAGCGGTTAAATCACTACCACCGCGGCCGAGTGTTGTAATAAAACCTTTGGTATCCTTTGCTATAAAACCAGTTACAATGGGCATATACTTTCCGTCATTTACTTTTCCATTAGCATAAGGGCCAAGATTTTTTCGTATATTTTCCCAGGTTTCTGGAAGCAAATCTGCGTTAGTATAATTCGAATCACTTGTGAAACCAGCATCCCATGCATCACAGAATTCTGCTCTAACGTTTTGTGTATTTAAATATCCTGCCATAAGCCTAACTGATAAACGCTCACCAAAAGAAACAAGATAATCTTTAGACCTAGGAGTTAGTTCACGAAGCATCGAAATACCAGTTAAAAGAGTCCGTAACTCTTCGAGAAGGACATCTATTTCAACAACAGATATGTTAAGTTCTTTAGCAGTTGTTTTGTGCAGTTTTTCTACAGCATCAACAGTAATAATACCATTTAATGCATCATCAGCAGCAGATAACAGATCATCTGTTGTGTCTCCCATTGCGGAAAGAACTACAATAGGACGTTTATGCTCAAAACTCTTGATTATTCCAGCTACATGACGGATGCGATCTGCAGTAGCTACAGAAGACCCTCCGAATTTCATTACTATCATACGTCCCCCAATATCAATATTTATTCACAATGTTATTAACTTGTGAATAAATATACCAAAGTGATGAATAAATGACAAGAGTCTATTGCTGTATAAGGCTGTGAATGATAAAGTACATCATGAAAATTAAAGAAAACTATGTTGTTTTATATAAAACTCAACCTGCTCTTGTAACCTCTATAGTAGGGGATAAGATTGAAATTACAACTTCAAATGGAAGCAAAAAAGTACGAGAAAAAGACATAGATATTTTGCATCAAGGTCCAGTAAAAAATCTTTCTTCATTGATTAATGCAGACCAACCTCAAGCCAACATAGAAGAAGCCTATGAGTTCTTTTTAGGTGAAACTCCCTCTTTCAAAGAATTAAGTGAACTAATTTGGGGCGATTATAAGGCAGAAGAGGTTTGGGGAATTTGGAAGGAAATCTCAACTTCTTTTTATTTTAAATGCACCAGCCCAACAGAACCAATTCACTTAAGATCAAAAGAAGAAATACAAGCGTCACAAGCAAAGGCACAAGCGAAAAAAGATGAAGGGGCAGAGCGTAAAGCTTTTCATGAACGTCTTGCAGCATGTAGAAAAAAAGACGCTTTGCCTATTTCTAATGAGGATCATAAATATCTCCAAGATGTTGAAGCACTAGCACTTGGAAAATCAGAAAAATCGCGAACCCTCAAAGAGGCAGGTATTACTGAAACTCCGGAAGCGGCTCATGCCCTCCTCATGCAAACAGGATATTGGAATATAGATTTTAATCCTTGGCCAGTACGTCACGGACACAGCCTTACTTCCGCGCTAACGAATATACCAGTCCCTGAAGATACTAAAGAACGGCTGGACCTTACACATCTTGATTCTTGGGCCATAGATAACGAATGGAGCGCTGATCCTGACGATGCAGTTTCTGTCGATGGAGAAACCGTATGGGTCCATATTGCAGATCCGGCAAGTACTGTTTTACCGGATAGCCCTGCAGATATTGAAGCTAGAGCTCGAGGAGCAACATTATACGTTCCAGAAGGAGCTGCAAGAATGCTAGCAGATTCTTCTATTGAACTTTTTGCTCTGGGACTAACAGCTTCATCTCGAGCACTTTCTTTTAAGCTCTCATTTACAGAGACAGGCGCAATTAATGAAGTATCGATACATAGAACACTTGTAAAAGTAACCCGTCTTAGTTATGCAGAAGCCCTAAACAAAAAAAATGATAAGGGACTTGCCAAGTTGTTCGCAATAGCCGAACGCAATATTGAGAGAAGAAAAGCTGCTGGTGCTGTATTCATAGACTTACCAGAGATTCATCTTACAGTAACTAGAGATGATAATAATTATCCTACGGTGAAGGCAGAGTTACTTCACCCTCAAATTTCTGCAGATATGGTAAGAGAAATGATGCTTCTCGCTGGAGAAGGTGCAGCTCGTTTTGCATTCAAACACAAAATACCCTTTCAATATGTAAGTCAAGAATCACCAGATTTGCCTAAAGAAATTCCTGAAGGTCTTGCAGGAGAATATAGAAAAAGACGAGCAATGAAATCTCGAAAAGTGGGCACAATACCTGCCGACCATGCGGGTCTTGGAATAGGCATGTACAGTCAGGTCACCAGTCCACTTCGTCGTTATGGAGATCTTGTAGCCCACCAACAATTACATCTTTTTTTAGACAACAAACCACTCATGGATACAGAAGATATGCTTATGCGAATTGCAGCAGGCGATTCTGCAGCCCGAGAATGCACTCTTGCAGAAAGAAAAACAAATATGCATTGGATTTTATATCATTTACTACAAAATCCAGAATGGATAGGTGATGCAATTGTTGTTGAAAAAAATGGAGCCCAAGCAACTCTCTTAATTCCAGAATTTGCCAGAGAAACAAAAACGACTCTTACTCAAGAATATTCGTTAAATGACACTATCAAGGTTCGCGCAGGAAATATACATATACCGACTCAAACTATTTCTTTTATTCCACTATAAAAAAACCGTGTCCCTAAAGGGACACGGTCTGACAGGTACTAAGATTTTTTGTTATATGCATTTGGCATGTGTTAATGCCAATGAAACACAACTAAAGTTACAAACTACTCTGATTTTACGTCGTCACAGATACTAAGCTCTGTTTCTTTGTCAAAGAACTTACCTTTTTCCATAATTGGTTCAAAATTAACGGTATCACCAATCTGAAATACAATGTCTGCAGCAGTTCTAACAATAACTTGCTGTGTCTTTGTTGTAAGATACAAATGAGTTTCTGCTCCAAGAGGTTCCTTAACGCTTACTTTCATCTGCATATTATTTTTAGCGGCAGGGGTCTTGAGGAAAATAAGATCTTCAGGACGAATACCAAAATGTACTTCTTTACCAATATAATCTTTAAGGATTTTCTGCTGATCTGCAGTAGGAACCATTTCGAAGGAACCTTCATCTGCAACAAGCTGTCCGCCCTTCTCTAAAATTTTTACAGTAAGAAAGTTCATTGGGGGAGATCCGATAAATCCAGCAACAAACTTATTTATTGGATGATTGTAAAGGTATAAGGGGGAACCGATCTGCTGAACTTTTCCGTCTTTCATTACTACAATTTTATCACCCATAGTCATAGCTTCAACCTGATCATGAGTAACATAAATCATTGTTGCTTTGAGTCTGTGATGAAGATCAGAAATTTCGGCACGCATTTGTACACGAAGTTTAGCATCAAGGTTGGAAAGTGGTTCGTCAAAAAGGAATACCTTTGGGTTACGAACAATAGCACGACCAACTGCTACACGCTGGCGCTGTCCACCAGAAAGTGCCTTAGGCTTGCGGTCTAGAAGTTTTTCAATATCAAGGATTCGAGCAGCTTCATTTACACGGCGTTCGATTTCTTTTTTGTCTGTTTTACGAATTTTGAGTCCAAAAGCCATGTTATCATATACAGTCATATGAGGATACAAAGCATAATTCTGGAAAACCATCGCAATGTTTCTGTCTTTTGGTGGAACGTCATTCATTCTTTCACCATCAATAAAGAGATCACCTTCGGTAATTTCTTCCAAACCTGCAACCATTCGAAGAGTTGTAGATTTACCACAACCAGATGGTCCTACGAATACGACGAATTCTTGATCGTCTACTGTAATGTTACAATTGTCCACTGCTCGAACTGAGCCATCATAGACCTTGCCAATACCTTTGAGTTCTACTTTTGCCATTTAAGGCCTCCTAGATTATCTTATAAATACCATTGTATGGGTAAAAAGATAATCTGTCAAACTAAAAAGGCTGCTATTTTTTGAAGAAATGGATCGGCCAAAACAAAAAAAACTAATACAATTAAACCAGGAAGATAGTTTGCAGTTTTCAATTTTTTTAAATCTAGTATATTTATACCTATCATAATAACAAATGCACCACCAATTCCTGTCAATTCTGCGATCATTTGCGGACTAACCCAAGGTTTAATAAACGCAGAACCAAGTGTTAATAAACCTTGATATACAAAAATTGTAAGAGCAGAAAAAGCAGTACCTATACCCATTGCAGCACTAAAAACAAGTGACATAAAACCATCGAGAACAGACTTTGTGTATAGCATCGTATAGTCGCCTTCTGTTCCTGCCTTAAAGGAACCAACTATAGCCATAGCACCAACACAAAAAAGGACAGAGGCATTTAAGAAAGCATAAGCAAACTTAGATTCATTTCCTTCTGAAATATTTTTCTTACCAAAATGATGTTCTAAAAAACGACCAATTGAAAGAATTTTACCATCTATATCCCACCAGGCGCCGAGAATACCGCCCAAAATTAAGGATATGGCTATATAAATGATATTTTGCATTTGAAATGCCATTTGAAAGCCAATAATAAGAGTTATTACACCTGCAGCAGAACTTATTACATCTGAAATTTCTGCAGATATTTTTTTAGAAAAAATAATCCCAATTAAAGATCCTACAATAATGGCAATCGAATTAACAATAGTTCCTAACATAATGTTTGCGATATTACCGTCTGGTATATACCATGTCAATCATGATAGAAAAAAAATCGTTTTCTAGATGCTACAAAAATAGTTATGCCTATTATTGGAAAAATACTAAATATGTAAAAAAGGGCACGATACCCAAGAGAGTCTATGATGATTCCACCCAATACACTTCCCAAAACCGCTGCAAGCCCAACTGAAACAGAAGAATACAAAGTTAATCCAACGACTAACAATCGTTTACTTGTTCGCTCTGAAACAAAAACAACAGCAGCAGGATGGAAGAGTCCAAAGCAAACTGAATGAAATAACTGCCCTGCAACGGCACCACCAAAAACAGGAAAAACTGCATACACAATATTTCTTAAGGAAATAGCAAAAAGAGAAAGGAGGAGAATTTTTTCGGTTCCCCATTTTCGGATAAACCAACCAGATAAAATCATAAAAGGAATCTCAGCAGCTGCAGAGATAGCCCACAAACCGGCATAGGATTTAAGAAGTAGATATTCTTGGACATATAGTGAAAAGAAACGAAGAGATGGTGTTAGTCCAAGAAAACCAAAAAAGATGAGAACAATACCAGCCCAAAAAGATAAGGGAAAATCCTTAAATACAGAAACTCGATTATCAGTATCTGAAATTTCAGGAGACTGTATTTCGTTTTCAGATTCATCGGGTGGATAGCGAGATAAAAGTCCTGGAATTAAAACAATTGATAAAATAAACAAAAAAGACGGAATGGCAATCCACAATGCTATAGATGAAGGAGAATCGGCATTAAGCAAGTGAGTAAACTGCAAGAGTAATGTTATGCATACGAATCCAATACTGCCCATAACGCGAATTTTCCCATAATTAGAATCCTTATGAGTTAATATTTGATTAATGAGAGCATCGCTAACAGGTACAGCGCCTTTAAATCCAATTGCAAATACAGAAAGAGCAACCGCTGTTATCCAGAAATTTTTAAGCATAACAAGGGGAGGAAGAACAATAAGCATAAAAATGGTAAGAAAAATTAAAACTTGCCCGTAATTTCCTTTGCGACCTACCCGTGATGTGACAAAAATAGGAAACAACAATCCGGATGCCTCAAAAAAGCCCTGTAAGACGCCTATTAAAGTTGGTGTATAACCAAGCCGGAAAAGCAATATAGGCAGATAGGCACTTACAACACCGTATACAGAAAAAAGAAGGAAAAGAGGCAAGCCCATTATCATAAAAAGGATCTCCCCGGACAAGGTAATCTATGCAGAAAAAGGTTGCAATACCTTGCCGGAAAGATATGTGTAATTAAAAAATCAGGTTTGTTTCGGTTGCACAAAGATCTGCAACCATGCGTGAAGTATCCCCTTCATCATCTGTCTCAGTAAGTTCTATTTCAGTTTCTGTTTTTGAGTCAGTTAATGAATTTTTAAAACGAGGTTTAAACTCAACATGATCTGCAATAACTTTAATTTTGCTGAAATTTTTTCCATCGCTACCTACCCAGCGGTCCTGTTTAAGACGTCCAACAACCCGCACGCCCCTGCCCTTACCACAATTTTTACTGCAAGACTCCGCAAGTTTAGACCAGCTTTCAACTTCAAAAAAAGATGTTTCTTGTTCGAATCCATCGTCTTGTTTGTAAAAGCGATTTGATGCAATAGAAAAGCTACAAACCGTACTGCCCCGAGGGGTTTCCTTGAGAATTGGATCGCGAACAACGTTACCTTCAATAAGAATAGAGTTGAGAGAGTTCATTGATATTCCTCCAAAAAAATAGTCAGAATACTATTTCCCACGGGGCGCGCTCACCCTGGGAGATAATGATCCTGTGTGTCATTGTTATAGGAGGTATTTATAATTATGCCTAACAAAAAATATTTTTATACATTAAAAATCTATGAGTTTCAGTTTCTATTTTTATTAACGAAGGATGTTAATTCAGAAAGTTGATCTTTAACCCTCTGTGGATTCGGGCCACCGGGTAAATCTCGCGAGAAGACACAGGCGGTAGGTGTTAAATGGGCATAGACATCAGGTAAAATCAAATCTGAGTGACTACGCATACGATCGTGGGGAAGATCGATCATGTCTGTAATATTGGAATCTATACATTCTCGAACAACGCCTGCGACCACTGCATGAGCTGTTCGAAATGGCATACCTTTGCGAACAAGATAGTCAGCGAGGTCAGTAGCATTGGCATGCCCGCCGGTGCAAGAAGCTTTCATTCTTTCTGTATTCCACTGAGCAGTACCAATCATGTGGGTAAATACCCGTAAACAAGAATACACGGTGTCCCAAGCTTCAAACAAGCTTTGTTTATCTTCTTGCATATCGCGATTATAGGAAAGAGGAAGACCTTTCATCATCGTTAATAAGGCAATAAGGTTTCCATAGACTCGGCCAGTTCTTCCTCGTATGAGTTCTGCAAAGTCGGGATTTTTCTTTTGAGGCATAATGCTAGAACCGGTAGACCATTTTTCTGATAAGTTTATAAACTTAAATTCTTCTGTTGACCAGATAATTATTTCTTCTGAAAACCTTGAAAGATGAGTCATGAGGATGCTTAGATCAGATACAATTTCAAGACAATAATCACGATCAGAAACAGCATCAAGAGAATTACGGGTCAATTGAGAAAAGCCAAGTTCTACAGCTACCATAGAACGGTCTAGAGGCAATCCACTCCCTGCTAAAGCTCCAGATCCTAAAGGCATTTCATCGAGCCTCTTTAAGGCATCTCCTAGACGCTCCCAGTCGCGAACTAGCATCCATGCCCAGGCGCATAAATGATGCGCAAGGGTAACTGGTTGGGCACGTTGCACATGAGTGTAACCAGACATAAGAGTTTCTGTATGATGTATAGCAATGCTACAAAGGGTTTC
>DATFIA010000303.1:0-7033 GCA_035270545.1 Treponemataceae bacterium | reverse complement strand
TTTCTTTTATATGCAGCCTTCAGGGTATCTTCGATCATTCTAAAAACCAGATCTTCGTCGATTCCTTTTTCCTGAACGAGCTGGCGTATTGCTTCTGCCATTTCTGCGGACATGAAAAACTCCTTGTCAATTAGTCAGCCTTAAGACTGACTAAAAAGTTTTGCTTTTGCTATTTTTGTAAACGGAATTACTATTTCACCCTGAGATGCAAGGAGACAGACTGAATTAGTATCTGTTGATACTACAGTCCCTTGTACCCAATCAGTGATATCTGTATTCCACACCTTTACTTGTTTTCCTAAAAAAACAGTAAATTCGTACGCATTTTTTAATATACGATCTAAGCCCGGAGACATAACCTCTACATACATATCTTGTGAAGAAAGAACTGCTTCGAGGCGGGGTAACAAAGCTCTATGAACATGAGAGCAGTCAGCTATACCAACTCCATTTGGTCCAGTTAGAACCACCCGTATTTGCCAAGTTGATTGTCTTTTAAAAGCACTTAATTCAACTAATTTAAAACCGAACCCATTCACAAGGGGTTCACAATCGGTAAAATACGGTATATTTTCCGGTGCGATATAATCCACTACTATTAAGCTCCTAAAACAGTCCTATGCAGGACCATCTTTCGATAAAAAAAGGAGCCGTTCGAACGACTCCCGACTCTTAAAGGATAAAAATGTTCTCGTATGAAGATAACATAGAGAAAACCTCATGTCAATACGCTTAATCATGGAAGAGAGTTAGTCCATATACTATATGAGTTCCACAAGATTTTAATGCTTCTGCACAAGCATCTAAAGTTGAACCTGTTGTCATAAGGTCATCAATTAAGATGACAGTTTCAGGTATTATAGCATCTTGTAACACTGTTATTTTTCCTTTTAAATTCAATTTTCGTTCAATTCTACCTAATTTTTTTTGCTGAAAACTTTCTTTTCTTTTCAATATCCGTGCAATTTTTATTTTATACTCTTTTTCTAAAAAAACAGAAATTTCTTCCATTTGATCCCACCCTTTTTCGCGAATTTTTCCAGGTCTCGGAGGAACGGGAACAACTACTACATCGGAATATTTAAGGACTGCAACATAACACTGAGCAAAGACAAGGGAAAGACCTCGACATCCTTTAATTTTCCATGAGGTTAATAATACTTGACCCAATGAAGTATATGGAAATAGAGGGATTATTCGATCTATTACATTTAAAAAGGGAGTAGTTCTACATGTGGTACAGAGTTCATGTTCTGAAATAAGCGGTCTTCCACATTTTATGCATCTTTGAGAATCTAATGATTTAAAATTTAAATGTTGTATTGGTAGAAGAAAGAACTTTTCTAAACATGAAGGACATAGAGGAGAACCAGAATGAACCAATGTTTTTTCGCAACAAAGACACAGAGATGGTGAAAAAAGAAAACCGATACCATTTTGAATTTTATTTAAACGAATCATATTCACAGTTGTACTATATGATTTATTTAATTTTTTGCCTAAGAACTAAGAAGGATAAAGTTTCTTTTTCCATGAATCAAGATAATGAAGAGCTTCCAAAGGTGTCACTTTGTTTATATCTAAAGAAAGTAACTCATTAATAACAAGTTCTTCTTCAGGAAAGAGTTGAGGAGGTTTGTTTAAAGCAACAGATTCTTTTTCAGTATTGTACAGTGAAAGTCCAGTGCTTTCTATATTTGAAAGATACAAAGCAGCTCGTTTAAGTACTGTTTCTGGAATTCCTGCAAGTCGTGCTACATGAATACCGTAGGAACTTTCAGAAGCACCTGGGCGAACTTTTTTTAAAAAAACTATTTTCCCTTCAGATTCATTAACATCAAGACAATAGTTTGCAAGACGAGTATGAATTAGTAATGCTAACTCATGATAATGAGTTGCAAACAAGGTTTTTGATCCAATGTGTTCCAAAACATACTCTGTAACTGCACGTGCAATTGAAAGCCCATCGCCTGTAGAGGTTCCTCTTCCAACTTCATCCATTATTACAAGACTATTTTGTGTTGCAGTTCTTAAAATATGTGCGGTTTCTGTCATTTCAACTAAAAAGGTAGATTCGCCCCGTGCAAGATTATCAGTAGCCCCTACCCTACAGTAAATTCTATCTACTGGAGTTATAGTTGCAGAATTAGCACTTACAAAAGAACCAATTTGTGCCATTATCATAATAAGAGCTGTTTGTCTAAGAAAGGTACTTTTACCAGCCATATTTGGTCCGGTAATGAGTGCAAACGTTGGAAGAGATTCATGTATATCGCTCGATAAGGTCAAACTATTAGGAATAAACTCACCTGGAGGCAAATGAGATTCAACAACAGGATGACGACCCTCTTGAATATCCATTGTTCCATTTTGTATAAACTTGGGAGCAACCCACGCATTTAGTGTTGCCGCATGTGCAAATGATTGCAGAACATCAATTTTTGCAATAAGAGTTGCGATAAAAGAAAGAATTTTAAGATGTGAAAAAACTCTCTTTCGTACATCAAAAAATAATTCTTGCTCGCATTCTATAATAGTAGAATGAACATTATTTAATTGAGTTTCAAGTTCAATAAGTCTTTCTGTTGTAAAACGATCAGCATTTGAAAGAGATCTTCGACGAATAAAATAATCAGGAACAGAAGAAATATTTCCTTTCGAAACTTCAATAAAATAACCATTCATACGGTTATATCTGATTTTAAGATTTTGGATTCCTGTAGATTCTCTCTCGTTAGTCAGATATTTTTCTAGAACTTCATGAGAATTATCTCTAAGAGAACGAAGTTCATCAAGTTTTGGTGACCATGAATCTTTAATTAATCCAGCTTCATTAAACACAGTGGGACAATTTTCTTGAACTGATTCATCTATAAGAGAAAACACACTTTTAATAGTTTCGCGATCTGTATCAGATATAGTTAAGCGAAGGATTTCTTCAGTTTGAAAAAAACTATCAATTTTTAAAAAAGAGTCTAAACTCTGTTTAAGAGCAATAAGATCTTTTCCATGAGCCCTTTCCATCGCGACTCGGCCAACCAAGCGCTCGACATCTAAGACAGTCGACAGATGGTCTCTTATGCGTGAAAGAAGTTTTTGAGACCGATACAATTGATCCACTAAAGTTGTACGCTCTTGTATCGCCTCTATTGTTGTAAGGGGATGATGAATCCAAGATCGTAAAAGTCTTGTACCCATTGCTGTTTTTGTATTATTAAGAACTTCAAATAAGGTATAGGAGGGAGTTCCATCCCTCAAATTTTGCACTAATTCTAGGTTTTTTCTTGTTGAATCATCTATAGAAACAAAGTCTGATTCACCATAAATAGAAATTGTTGAAACATGTGCGATAGATGAAAACGCAGTATTTTCAAGATATTCAAGCAACAAGGCAGCAGCGGGAATTTCAGGTGAGTTTTCAGAAAGGCCAAATGCATTTAAACTTGCAGTTCCAAAAACAGAACACATTCTCTTATACCCAGCTTCTTGATTGAAACTCCAGTCAGGATAACGATTTACAACCATTGATGAATAATCTGAAAGAATTGATGAAATACCAGGACTTGTATCCAAAACAGATTGTTGAATTAAAATCTCACGGGGATGTACTCGACCTAATTCTTTTCTAAAGCGTTCTTCGTACTCATTTTTAAAAAAACTAGTAGCTGCAAACTCACCAGTAGTTATATCAATGTATGAAAATCCAAAAGTTTCCTTAGGAGAATGGGAATGACTAAGACAAGCAAGATAATTATTTTCTGTGCGATCTAAATATTCATCTTCAATTGCAGTACCAGGTGTAATGATTTCGACAACTTTTCTTTCAACAATACCTTTTCCAGGTCCTGGAAGAGAAACTTGTTCACAAATAGCAATTTTTTTTCCAGCACGCAATAAACGCGCAATATAAACTCGTGCAGCATGATGAGGAATTCCGCACATAGGATTTTTACCGCGATGTGTCAATGTAAGATTCAAAAGATTGCTTATTTCTATAGCATCTTCATTAAACATTTCATAAAAATCACCCAAGCGAAAAAAGAGCACCGCATCGCGGTGATCTTTTTTTATGCTGAGATACTGTTTCATCATTGGAGTAGATTCTAACATATAAAGTTATAACGTTTATTGTCGCGACGTCATATTTCGAATTACTTTATCCGTAATATCAACAGTAGGACTATACCAAATTATGGAAGCACCTTCTTGTAAACTTAAAATCATGCTATAACCATCTGATTCTGATATTCGCCTAATTTCTTCATATAAAACAGAATAAAATTCATCATCTGTTGTTAGTTTTTTCTTTAAACCATCTAATTCAGAGTTTTTTACTTTTGAATACTCAAGTAAAGTGGCTGTCTTTGTTTGAACTGAAGAATCAAGTTTTAATACCCTCGCTTGATCTCCAAGTGCTTCGGCGTCGACTTTTTGTTGACGTAAGGCCTTTATTTCCTCAGCCATTCTTTGAATTTCACCCTGATACAGAGTTTTCTTTGACTCATAATCTCTTACATTTCGGGAATCCCGATAAAAGGCAGTATAGATTCGAGCTGTATCAACCACACCAAATCTTGTTATCTGTTGTGCATACAGAGATGATAAACCTACAAATAAAAATACTAAAAACAAAACTCGTCGGTTATACATAGAAAAACTCCTTTTTATAAGTTGGCGATATTAAATGAAAGAACAAATTTTAATTGATTAGCGTTACCATCAGTCCACTTTAGATTACCATTTTCAAATCTGAACGTATTAGCAAGCATTAAACGAAGAGGAAACTGAGGAATAGAGAATCGTAAACTCGGTCCGTGACTAAAATAATAATCATTAAGACTTAAGGAAGACATATCTGAAAGAGTTTTCTTTACAGCAACAGCATCAAGATACCAATCGAATGCAAGGACTCCAGGAGCAACAGGAATGCGTAATTCGAGCCAATGATTAATCATTGCGGATCCTTTTGCTTGAGTATTTGAATAGAGGGAACTCCAACCTCGACCAACAAACATTCCGTCTACATACAAGGTGCGTGAATCACTTACTGGACGGTCAGTATATGGAAGTTGAAATGCAAATCTTGAATAGGCTGCAAGAACAAATTTTAAATTAAAAACTGATGTAAGAGGATAATCTAACAGAGTTATATACGCCTCTGCCTTTGTTTCAAAACCCGCAAAATAGTCTGTCTCAAATTCAGGAATTATACCATTTAGTGTTATTTGTTGGCTTAAGAACCATCCAGAAGAAGGATCATAGTTCAGATCTCGATGATCGAGCGAAATTCTTGACCATATTGAATTATCCCATCCCCAAACACCTCGTTGATCGCGGATACTTTTATCTGCCGGCCTGTATAAAACGTCATCGTAAAAATTTTGAATAACTGAGAAATTAATTCCCCCGCGTAAAGTAATAGTAGCAAAACCAGGGTTCCATCTATAGCCAGTTGAAGAGCCAATACTATAAGACCACTGGTCATATTTCATACGGGAATTATCATCTAAGGACATTGAGCTTAAATATTCTTCATAAGACAAATAAGGATCAGGTATTGGTTTATCATCGTAAAAGAGAGGAAACTGTATATCTTGATAGGCATATAAAGATTTATGCGAAATAGATAAGTCAAAACTAACTGTCAAAGGACTTCCTAAAAACCAGTTTTCTGAATATCCAAGAGAAAGAGATTGCGTATCCGGAGATGCAGTAAGGCTAGATGAAAGAGTCTGTCCATTACCTAAAAAGTTAGTATCTTGCCATTGTAGAAAAACTGAAAGAGGAAAGGAGTCGGCATTTGCTACTCCAGAAAAGGTGACTCCAAACTGAAGAGATGCAGTTGATTGTTCTTCAAGATTTAAGATTATATCTACAAGATTATTTTCAGAACCCTGTACTAATTCAGGAGCAACTACAGAAAAATATCTAAGGTTATTAATATTTCGAATGCTTGAAAGAAGTTTTGTTTTTGAAAAAATATCACCATTTTCAAGGAGAATTTCTCGCGAAATTACATGTTCTTTTGTTTTTGTATTTCCTTTAATAATAATGTGTTCAATATGACTTCGTTCACTTTCTACAATATTTATAGTCCATGAAATTTTCTTTTTTTCATTATCTCTTACTTCATTACGAGTTATATAGTTTGAAGTATAGCCATTTTCAAAATAAACATCTGCAATTGCCTGAAAACCTTCATCAAAGCGATTTTGATTCATTACATCGCCATATTGAAGACGTATGTTTGCAAGTAATCGCTCAGAATCAAAAATACTATTTCCTTGAATTGTTGTTCCGGCATAAGTGAATTGATCCCCTTCAGCTATTACAAATGTCAAAGTTAAGAGGTTTTTGTCTTCAGACGACACGGAATCTAGTTCGCGCAACACAGAATCAACACGTGCATCTACATAGCCTCGTTCAACGTAATATCTTTGAATCGCAACTTTATCGGATTCAAGTGTTGATTCTTGAAAAGTGCCAGATGATAGAAATTTTGATTCTTTAAGACGAATAGCTTTTTGTAATGTTTTTGAAGCAACTACTTTGTTGCCTTCAAATAAAATTGAAGAAATAACTGTTTGTTTGCCTTCTACTATTGAAAAATTCAACGTAAGGCCTTTTTTTTCATTTTCTATTATTTCTGACAGAATTTTTACACCGGTATATCCTTTTTCAAGATAATAATCCCTGATTGCTCTTTCATCCATTCGAGCTTTCAATTCGTTGTAAACATCACCTTTTTTTAAGGTGACTTTATCAATAAGCTCATTATTTTTAACTTTATCGTTGCCAGTAAATTTTAACACATCTATTACAGGTCGCTCTTTAACGGTGAACTGCAAATTTACTGTTTTTCGATCTGCATCGCCTGGCAGGGCAACAGGTATGATTTCATCAAAATACTCTAGGGCATACATTTTCTGCAATATTTCCCAATAGAGTTCATCATTAAATTTCTTGCCCTGGTAAGAAACAAAAAGACCATCCAATTCACTCCGGCTTACATTTTTAAGCCCCAAGAATGTAA
>DATFIA010000302.1:0-12462 GCA_035270545.1 Treponemataceae bacterium | reverse complement strand
TACAGATTTTGTTCTTACAAAAAGTGATTTATCAGATGTTACACTTGCAGATTTTGCTGGAAAGAAAAAGATTGTAAATATTGTTCCAAGTCTCGATACAGATGTCTGTGCGGCAAGTGCTCGCAGATTTGATCATGAGGTTGCGGCCTTGCATGATACTGTTTTGCTTACTGTTTCTAACGATCTGCCTTTTGCAATGGCTCGATTTTGTAAGGCAGAAGGTCTTTCAAATGTTATTTCGCTTTCACAAATGCGAGATAGATCATTTGGAAAAAATTGGGGTGTTAATATTACAACAGGGCCTTTGGCTGGATTACTGTCGCGTGCGGTTGTTGTGTTGGATAAAGACAATAAGGTTGTTTATGCAGAACAAGTTCCAGAGATTAAACAAGAGCCCAATTATGCGAAAGCACTAGAAGCTCTTAAGGCTATCTAAATAAACACTTACTCCCAATTTCGTCTAGAGTAGTAGGATTAACTTCGGTATACTACTTAAAATGGATTGGGAGAAATTATGGACAGCGAAACAACAGCTCATACTATACGTAGATGGTATAGTTTTAGGCTGAAATTAATTTTTGAAGGTATTTGTATTGGTTTTTTAACTGGTTTGTTGATAGTTGCGTATCGACTTTCACTTGAAAAGGCCTTTCTTTTTTTCGGATTTGTGCGTATAAAGCTTTTAGAAGATCCTATGTTTATAATACCTTGGGTTGCTGTTTTAATTTGTATTGGTTTAATAATTAGTTTTTTGGTTAAATATAATCCACTCATTAGCGGAAGCGGTATTCCTCAGGTTGAAGGTTTTTTATCTGGAAAGTTGGAAATGAGTTGGTGGCGCATTTTGCTTGCTAAATTTGTCGGGGGAGTTCTTTCGATTGGCTCTGGTCTTTCTCTGGGGCGAGAAGGTCCTTCTGTTCAACTTGGTTCTACTGTCGGGCTTGGCTTTAGCCGTATATTTAAACGATCTCATATTGAAGAAAATTATTTAGTAACAGGCGGCTCAAGTGCTGGTTTAGCCGCTGCCTTTAATGCTCCATTAGCAGGCGTGCTTTTTTCACTCGAAGAAATACACAAAAATTTTTCACCTCTTGTTTTGTTGACTGCTCTTTCAGCTGCCCTTACTTCTAGTTATGTTGCAAGTGACTTTTTTGGTTTACAACCAATTTTCTCTTTTGCTAATGTACAACATATACCCTTAAATCTTTATCTCCTCGTTATTGGGCTTGGTGTAGTATTAGGTGTTTGCGGGGCTGTTTTTAATTCGGGTTTATTAAAATTTCAGCGTTTTTATGCTCGAAGAAAATGGCTGCCTGCTCATTTTAGAGTTTTTGTTCCCCTCGCTTTTTCTCTTGGTCTTGGTTTTATTCTTCCTCAATTACTTGGCGGTGGGCATGAACTAATAATCGAAGTTATTTCTCATCCATTCACTCTTGGCTTTCTTATGATCTTATTAGTAGGAAAATTTCTTTTCACTATGATCTGTTATGGCTCAGGAGCTCCTGGAGGAATTTTTTTACCCTTGCTTTCTCTTGGCGCTGTTATTGGTACAATTTGGGGAACGGCCTTATCTACATGGTTTGGAATTGATTCTTCATTTACTGCAAATTTTATAATTCTTGGCATGGCAGGACTTTTTACTGCAATTGTTAGGGCCCCTATAACCGGTATTATTTTAATTTCAGAAATGACTGGTTCTCTCGATCATTTTCTTTCTCTTGCAGTTGTTTGTATTGTTGCCTATATTGTTGCAGATTTACTCGGCTCAAAACCGGTCTATGATTCTTTACTTGAACGCTTATTGGAAAGTCGTGGAGTGCGTCACAAAAATGTACACGATTCACGTAGGACTATTATTGAATTTGTTGTCCAAGCCGGCTCACCTTTAGATGGCACCTTGGTTCGAAATGTTTCCTGGCCGCCCCTTTGTTTACTCGTTTCTTTGCGACGTGGCCAAAGTGAAATATTGCCTAAAGGGGAAACTAAGATTGAAAGTGGCGATTATATTGTTATATTAACGGACGTTTCTGAAGTACCAATCATACATGAATATATTACATCACTGATTAACGCTCCTACTATATAGCGGAAAATAAATGTAAGAGGGGAGTGGGCCGGCTTTACCGGCCTCTTCAGGACTATTGCAGTCTTCCTTCCAATAATGTAGAGGTAATTGTAAAAGCATCCGACTTTTGCAATTACCTCTATGATTCTGTTATTTATTTTGTGGGCAAAACCTTATTCGCTTTTTCTGTAAGAATTAATAAAGGAAATGCATACAGAGCTAAAACAATTGGCAACATTATTGGTGAAATAAGAGTGGCAAGTACTCCAAATAGAGGAGGGAGAATTGTACTTGCTGTATAAGCAACTGCCATTTGAAAGCCCATTATTGCCTGGGCATTCTCTTTCCCAAAACGGACAGGAGTTTCGTGGAGCATTCCGGGGAATATTGGCGCGCAGCCTAAACCAATAAAAATAAAGCCTATAATACTGAAAGCCGAACCTCCGGGAAGAAAGGTTCCAGTAAGTAAACTCAAGACACCCGCTATTACAAGTATTTCACCAGTTCTTATTAGTTGCCTATTGGTAAACTTTGTAGCAAGAACCCCAGAGAGGAGTCTTCCCGCTGTTATACCTCCATAGTAAATCGAAACCCAAGCAGCAGCTCGAGATGGTGTAAATTTTTGCACATGGGTTAGAAAGGTCGCACCCCATAAGCCCATGGTTAGTTCAAGCCCTGAGTACATCATAAAACTTACTAGAATTCGTTTTACCCCCTTTATTTTAAGGGTTGTTGCTATTCCTTTGTGATTTTGGTGCTCTTCGGGTTTCGCAGTTTCTGTAGAGAGGGCTCTTTCTTTATGAATTTTTTCTGCTTTTTTCCATAGAGGAAGGGATATAAAAAGAATCGTCACGAGCACTATCTGAATTATTGACACAGAGAGATAACCGTAACCCCAATTCCCAGAGCGCCCTATAAATCCAGACATTATGAGAGGACCAGAAACGGCGCCTATTCCCCAAAATGCATGAAGGAAATTCATATGAGTTGCAGAATAATGCTCAGCTACGTAGCCGTTTAATGCTGCGTCGACAGCTCCGGCTCCAATCCCTAAAGGGATACCAAAAATTAATAGAGGCCATAACGATGATGTTTGTGAAAAACCAAAAAGACCGATAGCAGTTAGCAGGACACTAATAGTAGTAATTTTTCCTGTTCCAAAACGTCTGATTAAAGAGACACTGAATAAACTCGAAATAATAGTTCCGCTAGAAATTAATAAAGAGACTATGCCCGCATAACCGAGAGGCACTCCAAAATCTACATGAATTATTGGCCAGGCGGCTCCAAGCATACCGTCGGGAAGACCTAAGCTGATGAAAGATATATAAATGAGGATTAAAATAAACGTTGCCATAAGTTTCCTTTATCAATTAATGTAGTTTGTTGAACTACAAGAGACCATATTTTAGGAAATTATTCAAGCAATCATTTTATCTTGAGATGTAGAAGTAAGACAAAGGTCTGTTTCTTAGTCGTATAAATATTTTTTGTTAGCTTTTACAGCGTAATTATGTTTCCTGATTGCTTCCAAGATGGATGGAATTTCTTCTTCATTGAGAATACCTTTTTTTGTAAAATAGCTCCCAATAGGAAGATTGAATAGGCGTTGTCGTCCTATTAAAATAAAACGTTCCTTTGTATTTAAATAACCAAGACGGATCGCGGTGTCTCCAAAAAGTTCTGCCTGCATTCGGTTAGAGAGAATGTCAAGAATTGAATCATAATTTAAAAATCCAAATTCAATTCCAAGTGAGCCAAATTTAGGTCTCGTTTTGAACTGCCAGGAAAGGGCGTCTATGAGAGTTTTCCAATCAATTTTGCGCGAATAATAGAGATATTGAGCAAATCGCAATTCCATATTGGGGATGCTAGCTGCGTGATACAGAGGTTTTATAAAATCTTTGGATCCGGTTTTTGTTGTGTTCGCCTTTTTTTGAGCTTGTGTTGGATCGGATTTGGTTTGCGTTCGCGTTTGTGTTTGCGTTCGCGCCTTTTCCTGAGTGTAATAAGTAGGCTTAGATTGATGGCGACGATTTAGAAGAAGTGTTTTGAAGTCTCCAGAATTCCAAGATTCCAGGACATGAGTATAGGCCTCGTTGATGGATCTAAAGTTTGCTGCCATATAATCTGGGTCGAGACCTCGGCTGGCTGCTTTATCTGGATGATACTTTTGTGCTTGGTTGTAATATGCTTTCTTAAATAACGTAGGATTTAGAAGTAAAACCTCTGGATTATGCAGGCGAACTGGCCTACCCATAATAAGGGAAAGATGCTTTTCAATTTTTTGAGCTTCGTAAGTGCAATTCATAATAATTCATTATCGGTCTTTTTTTCATATCTGTACAGCTTTCTGTGAATTTGACTTAGGGAATAAAATAATCTAAAATTTGTTTGTTATTAGTTGTTAAATCAGGAGTTTCTTATGTTCAAAAATATGCGTCTTGCACTAAAAATTGGTGGCGGTTTTGGTATTGTTTTAATCCTAACCTTTGGTATTGCGTGTATTGGGATTATAGGAATTCAAAGACTTAAGCAAACAAATGGTGCTACAGCTGCTTCTGCTCGTATCTTAAATTATATGAAAACAGCAACCATTGCAGGGAAAAACTATGCAATTTTAAAAAACGATTCCTACATAGCAGATGTACAAAAAAATATTGAAAAAATTGACGTGGAAGTGAAAAATTTACAAAAAACTTTTAGTGATCAAAAAACATTTTTGTTACTAGAAGATATATCTAAAGGCTCTCAAAATTATTACAATGAAATATTATTCTTTTCGCAACTTGATAAAGAAAAAGAAGGGTATATAAACAATCTAGATAGGGCTTTTTCTTTCTTTCTAACAAATCTTTCGGAAATACATGCTCGGCATGAATCAGATTTAATTAATCTTGAGAGAACGAATTCTTCCTCTGCACGTGTTTTGGATCGAGTTACCAAAATGAATGACGTTGCAAATATCATGTTTTTAATTTACCAAAGTGCTCTTAATTACGAGCGGTATATACATGTAAATGACATGGTTTATATTGATAAAACAAAAGCAACTATTAATGAAGCCCTTGCTCAATCTAAGAATTTAGAGGCCCGCTTAGTAAAAGCTGAGGATAAAGAACAGATTAAAAAAATTCTAGTCGCATTAAAAGATTTTGATGGGTATGTGGATGAATATGTAACTCGAACTGACAAACAAATAATTGAGCAAGGTAAGGCCGCTGAAAGCGGTTTGCTTACTACAAATAATGCACAAATAATTAATGATGAATCTACGAAAAAACTTGTAGACCTTATCTTAATTATTAGCTGGCTTGTATTTATTAGTTCTGTAATAGCTATTTTAGCAGGAATTCTTTTAGCTGTATTTATTACCCGCGGAATTACCGTTGCAATGCGAAAAGGTATAAATTTTGCATTTCTTATTGCTGGAGGTGATTTATCAGCAGAGTTAGATATTGATCAAGCTGATGAAATTGGTCAACTTGGATCTGCCTTGCAAAATATGCTTGTTCGACTAAGGAAAATAGTAGAAGAAGTAAACATGGCTACAATGAATGTTTCATCTGGAAGCAATCAATTGAGTACTGCTTCGCAGCAAATATCTCAAGGAGCTACTGAGCAAGCGGCATCGGTAGAAGAAGTCGCTTCCTCTATGGAGGAAATGGCCTCAAACATTAAACAAAATGCAGACAATGCATTACAGACTGAAAAGTTAGCCAAGCAATCTGCTGTATCGGCAGAGGAAGGTGGTAAGGCTGTTTTTGCTACAGTATCTGCAATGAAAGAAATTGCATCTAAAATTGGTATAATTGAAGAAATAGCACGCTCCACTAATATGCTTGCCCTAAATGCTTCTATAGAGGCAGCTCGAGCTGGAGAATATGGTAAGGGGTTTGCTGTTGTTGCATCAGAAGTAGGCAAGCTTGCAGAGCGAAGCCAAAAAGAGGCAGGAGAAATAAGTAAACTTTCTATTGAAAGTGTTAGTATTGCAGAACAAGCAGGAAGTACCATCGCAGCAATATTGCCAGAGATTCAAAGAACTGCTGAATTAGTTCAAGAAATTAGTGCAGCCAGCAATGAACAGTCTGAAGGAGCAGATCAAATTAATGCAACTCTTTTACAATTGGACAAGGTTGTTCAGCAAAACGCTTCTATTTCTGAAGAGTCTGCCGCCATGTCTGAAGAGCTTGCTGGTCAATCGCATCAGTTACAAAATGCAATGAGTTTTTTCAAAATTGCTCAACAAAAAGATGCAAAAATCAAACCCAGTGAAACGGTACGTTTAAATAGTGGTGAAGAAAAAAAACTTCCACTAAAACAGATTTCTAGCAAGATAGAAGGATCTCGTTCCCAGAAAGGATCCGTTACACCGACTGTTGAGGCTAGGATCAATCAATCGAAGCGAGTTCCAAGTAAAACGGATAAATTAGAACAACCTAAGCCAGTCCCAAGTGCGACGTCTAAGCAGGAACCACCTAAGCCTGTAGCAGGGGCAACAACTTCACTTGAGTCATCTAAGCCCAAAATAACCAAAACGGTTAAATTGGAACAATCTAAACCTGCGGTAAAAAAGGATGTTTCTCCGGGAGCCATTGCCTTACCCGGAATAAATCTAATTCTCGATGACGATACGAAAACACATGGAAGAGATTCGTTGGACAACGAGTTTCAAGAATTTTAACAAAATTCATTAGGAGAATATTGTGGAACAGATAAAGAAAAATGAAATTAATCAGTATTTGACATTCAAAATTGCAGCAGAAGAATATGCTTTGAATGTTTCAAATGTAAAAGAGGTTCTTGGCGTATCGAAAATTACAAAGGTACCAAGAATGCCAGCCTTTATGAGTGGTGTTATTAACCTTCGCGGAAAGGTGGTTCCTGTTTTAGATTTATGCAAAAAATTTGGCTTGGGTGAAACCACCATAACACAATCTACAGGTATAATTGTGACTGAGATGGAAAATTTGGGAGATTCTGGTGAAAAGGAAGAACTCATTATTGGTATTTTTAGTGATGAAGTTCAGAAAGTTATAACTATTGAACCAGACCAAATATCACCTCCGCCAAAAATTGGAGTCTCTATAAATACTGCCTTTATTCAGGGAATGGGTCATGTTGATTCAAATTTTATAATGATTCTAAATATAAATAAAATTCTCTCTGGTAACGAAGTTGAAGAACTTCAAGAACAAAGTGATATTTTGGCTGATAAAATTGTTGATATTCAGGAGTGAAACTTTGGTCCGTACATTTTGTCTCGTAATTTAAGCATCATTTCGGGGTAATTTGTAATTATCCCGTTTATTCCCCATTTGAACAGTTTTTTAGCAGCAGTTTTTGAGTTTACAGTCCAAGCTAGTACTGCTTTTCCTTGCTCTTGGTTTTCTTTGATGGTTCTACGTCTTGTCTCAAAGACAGCAGGATGTAGACCATCATAGTGTATCTCTTTCATTAGAGGCCGTGTGTCATGTTTGATTTCAATACAGTATAAAAACCCGATAGGTATGTTTGGCATTTCGTGTGAGAAAGCTTCAAGTGCAATAGGGTCAAAGCTTGAAATAATAATAAATGATAGTAAATCAGGAATATGTTTTGAAAGTTCGCGTAAGCATTTTGCTGTTAACAACGCCGTTCGTCGTGCTTCAATTTCTCTGGCACACTCGGGGTTTCTTTCAAGCCGAGGGTATTTTTTCCAGGGTTTAAGAATCTTTTTCAAATAATGTACATTTTCAATTTCTGTTTTAAGTTCAATATTTACCCATGTACCAATAGGACGTTTTAATAAAACTTCTGTAAGAGAAGGAATTCTTGCATCTGAAAACTCAGGTGAAAAATGAGAACCTGCATCGAGTCTGCGAATCTGTTCAAAGGTAAAGTTTCCCACCGAACCGACTCCATTTGTAAGAGTGTTAAGTTTATCATCGTGAAATACAACGGGAATATCATCTTTTGTACATTGTACGTCTAACTCAATTCCATCTACACCGAGATTCCACGCGTGTGTAAACGCTTTTATAGTATTTTGAGGAAATACTTTCATGGAACCTCGATGGGCAAAAATGAGTGGGATGTTACTTTTAAGAAACGATTCCCTTACGTGCATTTGCTGTATCCACAGCTAAAGCAGCTTACGCAACCGTCTCTAAAAGAGAGTTTTTCTCCACATTCCGGGCATCCATTATCACTGGTAATAACTTCTTCTCCATCGCGAATATATTGTTTTAATACGCGTGCTATTGATCTTTCAACATCAGTAAAGTTTGTGTCCTTTTGAAGTTGAGAAACAATAAACTGAAGGGGAGTCCCGTGTCTTAGAGCCATAGAAATAAACCGGGCAAGAGAACTATCTGGTGAATCAAAGGTATGGGTGAAGTTTTCTAGAACAATTTCTTCAGAACCATTTACAAATACAAGATCGTACTGACCTTTTTTTGTTTTTCGCACTAGAGCTTTGCGATCTGTTTCGATAATTATTTTCTTTTCAGAATCTTCTATAACGAATAATTCGTACAGTGTACCGTTCAAAAACCCAGCAATGACGAGATAACTTCGTTTGTCACCAGTTATACGGTGTATTTCGCAGGGAAGGTCTTTTGGTCTTTCCGGAGCAACTCGGCGCTGAACTCCCGTTTCTTTTTTATCTTTGTATTCAAGTATTCCTTTCATACTTCCTTCAGGATTAAAGGTTGTAAAGCCTTTAAGTCCCTTGTCGTAGGCATACATAAATAGATTTTTGTATTCATCGAAGGAAGTTGCGGGAGGTAAATTGAGCGTTTTTGAGATACTGTGGTCAATATATTTTTGAAATATAGCTTGCATGTCAATTGATTTGTAGGGATCAATGTCAACTGTAGTAACAAAACTATCGGGGATAGCAATTTCTTCCTGTGAAAGATGTTCGTTCCCAGTCAAAGATTTCCACAATCTCCATGCATAATCGCTTACTTCTTCTGTGCGAGTTTCATCGCCATTGCCGGTTCTAATTGTTCTCTTAAACGAGAGGGCAAAAATGGGTTCAATACCAGAGGAACAATTTTGACCCATTGATAGGGAAGTTGTGCCTGTAGGAGCAACGGTATTCATTTGGACATTTCTAATACCATGGGAACGAATCTTTTCCCTTAAATCTGGTTCAAGTGTCTTAATAAATGAGGCCTGAAGGTATTTTTCAGCATCAAAGGCAGGGAAGGATCCTTTTTCAGCTGCAAGATCGCAAGATGCTTCATACGAGGCGTCGCGGAGTGTTTTTGCAATTTGTTCTCCAAGATTCAAAGAAAGTGAATCTCCGTATTTCATTCCCATCATGGCAAATACATCTCCTAAGCCGGTAAAGCCTAAGCCCACTCTTCTCCATTGTCGTGAAAAGGTTCGTATTTTTTCGAGGGGATAATCTGTGGCGTCTAGGACGTTATCTAAAAAGCGTATTCCAATACCACAGGTTCGAGCAAAAGCAGAAAAATCGAAACTCGCTTCTGGGGTAAAAGGATGAGACACAAATGAAACTAAGTTCACAGAAGAAAGACAGCAAAGTGAATAGGGAGGCATAACGAGTTCTCCACAAGGATTAACTCTGTCCATTTTGAAAGCCCACCACCCGTTATTGTATCTTTCGACGGTGTCGGCATTAAATATTCCTGGCTCGTTATGCAAGAATGCGTTTTTTGCTAAAAGGTCGTAAAGATCTCGTGCTTTTACCGTTTTGTAGACAATGCCCTTAAAAACAAGATCCCAATCAGAATCTGTTTTTACTGCTTCAATAAAAGCGTCGGTAATTTTTACAGATATATTGAACTGCGTGAGTTCTTTGTTTTCTTCACCTTTTTTTGCGGTTATAAAATCTTCAATTTCGGGATGTGAAATATCTAAAAGAGCAATATGGGCAGAACGTCGTTGTCCGCCGGTCATAATCGTTTTGGCGGATTGATCAAATATACGTAAAAAAGAAATTACACCAGAAGAAACCCCACCATTTGATAAAGGGGCACATTTTGGACGTAGTTTTGAAATATCAAAACCAACCCCACCCCCCATTTTACTTATAGTGGCATCTTCTTTTAAGGACTCATAAATTCCCTCAAGGGAGTCTTCAATGTCTATTGTAAAACAGTTGTTGTAGTTTTTCATGGGGCTGTCTGGGCGAGCATTAGCTAAAATACGGCCAGCAGGTTGTAATCTTCCAGAGACTAGTTCTTCAAAAAATATTTTTTCCCACTTAACTTTTAATTTTTCGTCTTTTTCAGTAGCTGCTATTTCTTTTGCAACACCACTAAATACCTGTTCTGCTGAGGTTTCGCCATGCAAACAATACTTTTGCATAAAAATTTCTTTACTTATCGATTGATCCCATATCCATTGTGCCATACTGTTCTCCATGACACTATATATAGCGTTGATATCAAATAAAGTCAATAAACAAGGGGGCTATTATGTGTCGATTATAGGGTAGAAATTCTATTTCTACCAAGACGTTTTGATTGATAAAGGGCAGCGTCTGCGCGAAGGAAGAGTCCGTCGAAGGTATCGTCAACTCGTATTTCTGAGACTCCTATACTAACGCTATAGGAAATTTGCTCTCCACTTTCTGTATAAAAAACATCGGTTTTTACAGAATTGTGTAGTGCTTGTGCAATACTCAGTGCTACGCTTAGGTCTGCACCTGGTAAAAGAATAATAAATTCATCTCCACCGTAACGACAAGCAATGTCACTTTTTCGTATGAATTTTTGAATTTTTGTTCCCATTTTTGCGAGAAGCAAGTCTCCACTTAAATGTCCATAGGTGTCATTTACTAATTTAAAATGGTCAAGATCTATAATCATTAAAGATGTTTGTTCGAGCGAATTTCCAGCCTTGTTCATTGTTCTAACTTTTTCGTCGAGATAACGTCGGTTATAGAGCCCCGTGAGAGGATCTGTGCGCGCTTGGTCTTTGTAGTATGCTTCGCGAGCTTCCATCAGTTTTTTTTCTCGAAGTTCTATATTAATTTTGTCAAATATAGCAAGTGTAAAAAGAAGAGAGTCTATAGAGGTCCCAATAAGAAAAAAGTAATTTGCAGAAATTCTCGCTTCAAGATAGGCAGTAGATGACCATATAAATGTTCCTGTGAACATAGCGCACCATGCGATTAAATAGTAGCGAACCTCTCTGTGTCCAGAAAAGTAGCGAAATGCTGTTGTTGCAATTAAAATGAGAGGTACAAGTGCTCCAGTAATATAGGCTATTTGATTTGCAATGTAGGAAGAGAAAAATATTCCTGAAATCGTTTGAAGTATAAAAAAACCTATATTTATATTGAGAATTATATTAATTATTGGGTAAGCTTTTGATAAGTTAAGGAATTTTTTTGCAAATAAAATCATAAAAATACCAAGTCCACTTAGGCTGAGCCAAAGAATGGCTTCTAGCAAAGCGAATGGCATAGGTATTAGATATACAAATCCGTGTACTCGAAGTTGATATATAAAAAGAGATATAAGATACATAAGGTAGATGATAAAGTAAGAATCGCGAATAAAAATAAACGAAAAAAGATTTACAACTATTACTGCAAGAATAATACCGAAGAAAAAACCAAATAAAATATTTTCTCTCGTAGATTTATTAATTAATTCTGCTGTTGAAACGATTCGTACAGGAACCCACATAAGAGTGTTCGTTTTTATTCGAATATAAATAGGATTTTCATCGTTATTTGTCTTTGGTATAGAAAAATACCATATACGGGACTTAATTTTTAAGTTGGAAACTGGTCTTTTCTTTCCGGCTTGTATTTTTGTACCGTCGGAAAAATATACATCTATAAGTTCAAGGCTTGCTCCAGAAATTTCAATAATTTTGTCTTCATTAATAGTTTCTCTCGAATGAGGAGTGAGTTTAATCCACCAAGCTGAAGGGGTTCGTTTTTTGTATAGTGTCGATTTTTCAAGTGGAGTAAATTCTGAATCTTGATGGTGGATGGTTTCAAAAGTAAAAAGATTTTGAGTATCTTCAAAGACAGAAAAAAACTCAATCCCATTTTCATTGAGAGATTTTCCTTTTCCTGGAAGATACGCGAGGAATATCGAGAGCAATACGAGTAACCCAGCGATGCTAAAAAGAACATTATCTACTCTGTGGTATTTTTTCATTGTTGTTTCTCTATTCTGTACCATTATCAATTTAGTTCACTGGTTTGTCAAATATTAAGAGGATAAAATCTCTAATTTCTTTAATGAGTATTTTTTTCCCACTGAAGGGGTAATTTTTTCCCACTGAAGGGGTAATTTTTTCCCAAAAAACGCAACTAAAAGTACAAAATTTGATTTAAACACCTAAAATACAGCGGTTTAAAGTTGGCACGATTATTGCTAGTAATAGTTGTATGCACAATACGTGCAAAGGAGTTTTTATGA
>DATFIA010000301.1:0-3466 GCA_035270545.1 Treponemataceae bacterium | reverse complement strand
TATTTACCCCGTTAAGAGGAAGGGCATTAGCAAGACCGTTCACCGTCACCATTACAAAAAAGAATAGGGTTGCCATAATAGCAGACAATCTTTTTGAACCAGTTTTACCCATACATGTAACTCCTTTGTTTTTTCTCATACTTAAATCTCTCTAAATTTACATCTAGAAAGTGCTATTTGTCAAATAAGGGTTAATAATACGAATTTCTATTGACATAAGAAAATCCAAGTTGTATAGTTTCCTTGTTACTACACGTAGTAACAAGGAGTAATTTATGAAAAAAATAATTGGCGCAATTATCGCCATAACAGTGATTTTTGTTGGCTTTGGAAGTTGTACAAAAAAAGAAACGGCTTCTCTATCTGGACCAAGAACATTCAGAGTTGGGATATCTAAAATCGTCTCTCACATTGCTTTAGACACTACAGAACAAGGTATTCAAGATGAACTAGCAGAACGAGGAATACCCGTAACGTTTGACCTCCAAAATGCAAATGGAGATGTAAATACAGCGGCACAAATTGCTCAAAAATTTCTAACAGACAAAGTAGATGCAGTTGTAGCCATTGCAACACCAAATGCTATAGCTGCTGCAAATACCATAAAAGATAAGCCAGTTATTTTTTCTGTTATTACAGATCCAGTCGCTGCAGGTCTTGTAAATGCAGATTTAAAAGGTCAGGGGAATGTTACGGGATTATCTGACATGCCTGATGTACTTTCGCATCTGACACTCTTTGTTCGGGTTGCAAAAATTAAAACGCTTGGTCACATTTATACCAGTTCAGAGGCCAATTCTGCATCATCTCTTGAGCAAATTGAAAAAGCCTGTAAAAGTCTTGGACTTACATTAATTACGCAGTCAATTAATAATTCTTCTGAAGTAAAACAAGCTACTCAGGCGCTTATAAAAAGAGTTGACGGAATTTACTTAACAACAGATAACACCGTTTTTTCGGCCTTACCTGCCCTTCTTGAAGTTGCAGCAGTAAATAAAAAACCTGTATTTTCATCTGATACAACTTCTGCAGCGGAAGGCGGATGCTTAATTGCAAGTGGTTTTGATTATTACAAAGCAGGACGCGCAACCGGGGTTATTCTTGCCGATGTACTACTTGGGAAAAAGCCCTCGGACATTCCGGTAAAATTTTTAAGTGAACCATCTGAAATGGACTTTCTTATTGATCTTGATGCAGCAAAAAATTGTGGGATAACCTTCCCTCAAGATATTTTAGAAAGTGCTGGAAAGATTTTTGAAAACGGTAAATTGACCACAAAGTAACATAGAGGTATACTCGTTTTTATGATTCAAGGCATATTAATAGAGGGCCTGGTGTACAGCATCATGGCCCTCGCAGTTTTTATAACGTTTCGCGTGCTAGATTTTGCAGATATGACTGTAGACGGCTCATTTCCACTCGGTGCTGCTGTTACAGGAGTACTATTAACCCTTGGTGTAAACCCTTTTATAGCCATAAGCATAGCCTTCCTTTGTGGAGCAGGAGCCGGTGCAATTACCGCAGTAATTCATTCAAAGCTTAAAATTCCTGGGCTTCTTGCTGGAATACTCACTATGACAATGCTTTATTCTGTAAATTTAAGAATAATGGGAAACAAGGCCAATCTTTCATTATTAAAATACGATACCTTGTTTAAACAGATTAAAGCTGTCGCTTCACCATATATGAAAGAAGAATATGGAATTCTCATTTTTCTTATTCTTATTGTTACAATAATTCTCGTATTAGTTAATTTGTTTTTTCATACCGATTTTGGCATTACCCTTGGAGCACTTGGTTCAAACCCTCAAATGATTACATCGCAGGCAATGAATCCAGAAATTATTAAACTTGTTGGAATCTGTATAGCAAACGGCTTAGTAGGAATATCTGGAGCTCTTGCCTGCATGTATCAAGGCTTTGCCGATGTAAACTCTGGAACAGGAACAGTTGTTGCAGGACTGGCCTCAGTTATGATTGGTGAGTTTCTTTTACGTTCCAATAAAATAGGAATTCTCACATTCCGTGTAATTCTTGGCTCAATTCTATACCGCGGCATTATGTTTGCTGGTAGAAGTTACGGATACCTTATTGGACTCACCGCAAACGATCTTAAATTAATTACTGGCGTTTTAATTATCCTCTGCCTTATACTGTCAAAATATGGTAAAAGTCCATTTTTTAATAAAAAGGTGGCACATAAATGATGAAGATAGAAAAAGTCAGCGTTACATTTAACGTTGGTACCCCAGATGAAAACCATGCATTAACTAATGTTTCACTTACTGTAAAAAAAGGAGACTTTGTAACAGTAATAGGTTCTAATGGAGCTGGAAAAACTACCTTATATAATGTAATTGCTGGCACCTACGCCCCTACTTCAGGTTCCATTTTTATTAGAGATACAGATGTAACCCATAGTCCAGAATACCGCAGAGCACGCTGGATTGGTAGAATATTCCAAAACCCACTTCTAGGGACAGCGGGAAATATGAGTCTAGAAGACAATATGGTAATCTGTCATAAAAAAGGCTACAAGGGTCTTGGAATAAGCTTAAATGGAAAACTGAGAGAATATTTTCGCAGTCGTCTTCGAGAACTGGATATGGGTCTAGAAAATAGATTAAAAGACAATGTTAACCAGTTTTCAGGCGGTCAAAGACAAGCCCTCACCCTTCTTATGTCTGTACTTTCTGAGCCGGATATTCTTTTGCTCGACGAACATACTGCGGCGTTGGATCCAAGAAATGCAGAAATTGTAATGAACTTATCTCGTGATTTTGCAAAACGCTATAATCTTACTGTTATGATGATTACTCATAATATGAACCATGCTATAGAATTTGGAAATAGACTGCTTATGATGGACAGTGGAGAAATTGTTCTCGATATTGCAGAAGCCGAAAAATCGAAATTAACTATTGATGGAGTGGTACAAAGGTTTAAGGATATTAAAAAGAAAGATCTTGTTAGCGATCAATTATTACTTCGAGTATAAAAAAAGCGTTTTCACCAAAGTGAAAACGCTTTTTTATTGAAAACTTTTTTTTCTAATAGAAAAAAATTATTTCTTTTCTGTAAGAGTACCCTTTACAGTAAGAATATTTTTCTTGAAAGTTAATGCTAAAGAACCTTCATACCAGCGGCTAGCAGCTGGATCTTTTGTATCTGGAACAAGGGTAACCTTTGACCAGTCGAGATCTGCCATCTTTGTTGCGTCTCCGCCAGCTTTTACGAATTCTGGCTTTAGAACAAAAGCACCACCAACATTGTCTGCAAGATTTTTTGCAAGTTTTGCGCCAGTTAAAACATCAAATTGACCTTTTGTATTTGTAGTAAGTTGATAAGCAGTTCCTCGGTGTACAAAGCTTACAACAAGAACCTTGCCCTCTTCTTTTACAGAAAGAGCATCAAATTCGGCTGTTCCAAAGTCAGAAACAGGATACAACACTAAACCTCTAAGACT
>DATFIA010000300.1:0-4079 GCA_035270545.1 Treponemataceae bacterium | reverse complement strand
CAAGACTCCTTATCGCGATAATTGTAAGCAGTGACTGGGCAATAAATGAGGAAAGAGAAAGCATGATAATGCCTTTTTTAAGTACGTACACAAAAAAGAGAGTCAGACAAAACTTGATGGCAAGCACGAGCATGTTAAACCAAAAAATGGTTTTGGTTTTACCTTTGGCGCGTTCAATTGCAAAATAGATTGTGTTGATAAAGACAGATACAAGACCTGCAATTTCGAACATAAAATACACAATATTTTCGGCAGTGATCAGATCTTCGGGCATCCCAAAAAAACGGAGAAACTGAACTGAAAACGGAAGGATTACCGCGAGCAGTGCGAGCCCGATACCAAGTGCGAGAAACACTATAGTGCTAATATTCTTATTTACTTCTTCCATATTACCCGCACCATAAAAGCGAGCAATAATGATACCTCCGGATATTCCGAGCCCTGAGCCGATTGCCGCAAGCATGGACTGGATCTGCGAAATAAAAGAGACAGTCGAAACAACGTTCGCGCTCATATTAGAGGCAATGATCGTATCGAAAAATTGAAAAAACTGACTAATGCCATTGTAAAAAACAAGAGGAAGGCCGATGGTAAAAAGAACATTCCACATGTCGCCTTCGAGTATGAATAAACGCCGTGCTGCGTCTTTTTTTCCGAGTTGGTGTGCCATACGCATTAGAATACTAAAATCATGCAATATATACTGTAGATTTATTGCTATTTTAACCAAATTATGTGCATAATTTGACATGGCTGCAAAAAACTTCAGAGGAACAGATACCGATGCAGGCTTAATGCTAATAGGAAAAACTCATGCACCGACCAACCCGAGTCGACATTTTCATGATTCCTGGGAAATCTTATATATTTTGGACGGTGAGCGAACTTTTAAATATCTATTTCAGCAACATTGCACATCCACTTTTTCAACGGATTCTTCCGGTTCTGGAAGCATGCAGTTCCCCGGATAATCCGATTATACGAGTGCCCGAAGTTGAACGGTTCAGGCTTGCAAAAATGGTTACCGACATTGCTCATGAACTTTCCGGGCGAAAAACCGGCTATGAACAGATGGCCTGGGGTATTATGTATCAACTCTTGGTTGATGTAGCGCGCTATGCAGGACCTACCCTTGCAGACATCCGGAATCCGATGAATCCGCGCATCGCCGAAGTGATTGACTGGCTTAATGCCCATTATCGGGAAACGATAACTCTTTCAGCTACTGCTAAAACTTTTAAAATGGCCGAATCTTCCTTGAGTAGGGCCTTTCATCAGTCTCCAGGATTTACCTTTATCGAATATCTTTCAACAGTTCGCCTGAAGGAAGCGTGCCGGCTCCTCTTATCGAGCGATATGACGGTGTCGGATATTGCCTACATGAGCGGATTCGGTAGCCTTACCCAGTTCGGTAGGGTATTCAGGAATCTAACGGGTGAAACCCCACTTGCATGGAAGAAACGTTCATTGGTCGCCTCACTTGGCAGCCACTTATAATCGCGCCGCAAACGACGTCCTGTTTGCGAATTTTTTTTCATAGACAGATGAGTTAGCTAATAAAATAAAGACTTTTAAAACTGAGGCAGAAAAAGGGACGATGAGCGACGGGCAAAGGCCGGAGCCCCGAGGACCGAGTACGGTCCTCCCGGCGAGAAAGACTATCTAGGGGAGAAGTCGAGTTTATTTCTTACAATATTTCTTATATATCAATTTTAAAGACTCTATAGATTCAGAATCCAAAGAGTATTTTGTGGCAAACGAATTCCAATCAGGAACTATTTTCGCATTTATAAGTGGGGAGAGTTCATTCAAAGCCATATTTAAAGAATCTATTTTCTTGGTACGCTCAGGTGTATCTACACTCTTTTTTCCCTCTGCAACTTTATCGGCTTGATCAAAGGCATGAGTCCACTTTTTATGAGGTAGGTCCTTTTTAAGAATTTCTGAGTATACTTTTTCCATAGTAACTGTAATGAAGAACGGATCTTCGGTTGACGGTGTAAAGACGCCCGAAAGTATATCCATAAGCTTTTCGAGATAACTCGCTCGTCTTGTTAAGACAATACCTTGAAGTGTTTTGACGTCAAAGATAATCATCTGCTGAAAAAAAGGTTTTGAACCGCTTTTTATATAGCGAACGCGCTTTCCAATAGAGTCTTTTTTCCATGGACCTTTTAAGAAAGAAGAAGGGTCTTCGGTAAAACGACCTTCAAACCAGCAGGTACAAACTTCCTCAGTTTTATGCATGACTCGAGGAATTTCAGCCAATGACCAAAGAGCCCAAAACGGAGCTGGGTATTGTTTGATAACAGCCGAAACACCCTTTAGCCTATATAAATCGGGTGCAATTTCTTTTGCAATTTGTGAAAAATCGCTGGACACCAATGATTTCCAAACGAAGACAGGACCATACACAATTGCTGGAATAGGAGTATTTTTAACGTACCACTCATCTTTTTTAGTTGTTGTATCTACAAGGCGAATAATTGCCGTCAGGAAGCTTATACCGCCAGTATCCAAACTACGGCCGAGAGCTTTTGACCAAATACAAAAAATTTCACCAATATCATTGCTACATATATATCTGTCATCGCCCAGATCTTCTAATATATCTAGGGCTTGGTATTCATACGCCTCAGAGAGCAGTCCAAGATGCTGATCTAAGACAGAAGAAAGAAAATTTTCAGGAAATGTCTGTATTATAGACATGTAGGAGCGCACAGAATTGGCGATAGATTTTAGAGTACGGTCTGCATTCTCATGCCAAGGTGATGCATCCCACCGTTTAGTGTATGAATCAGTTTTTTGCTGAAACCAAGCCGCGTCATGGTAACCGAGTTCTTTAAATAATTTTTCATCCATACACTTCCCCTCCAAAATTTTACTCAGTAGGTCGAAACTTCAGCTGTACACCTTTTTGGAACTGAGTTCATTCTAGCGTATACTATAGTCGGCTAAAGAGAAAATAGCCAGAACATCTTCTGTCGTAAAATTTTAGTAAGCGTTTCTTCACAAAAAAAAAGAGCTGAACCGGTCTTGCAATCCGTTTCAGCCCCTAGTGTTTTTTAAATAGTATGAAGAAAGTATTTTTAAAAGTTAGTTTCTCGCAACTCGGAACCCAACCCATTTGGCTTTGAGAGTGAGACGAGTGTCTTCGGTAAAAGCTGTCCACGGAGGACTTTCAACAAATGACGTGGCTAAACCGACCAAATTCTGTGGAGAAGAAAAATCGCCACCTCTTATTAAGCGAGGGCTGGTTACTCCAGAACTAGGAGAACCTTTCCAATCTGTGATATTTCCTGTGAGGGTACCAGCCTTATCCCACACCCACTCGAATGCATTGCCACTCATGTCATAAAGGTCAGCCTCATTCGAAAATATTGATCCAACTTTCGCCATATTTGATGGTTTAGATAGAGTATTTACAACTGCAAAATTGGGTATATTTATCATATACATATCACTTAAATCGTCACCTGCATACCATTTATTCCAAGAAGTCGTGTCGATAGCGTCTGGGTTAGCTGCATCTACACGAGCGCCCATTGCAGCCCAAGTCCATTCCATGTTTGTTGGCAATCGGTATCCGTTTGCTTCCCAGTCGCAGATAAGTTCTTGTTTGTTTAAAGTTTTCTCCCAGTAGGTTTTCAAATCGACTGCGTCTTTCTCTTCGTATTCATATGCACCAAAGTCAAAACCCTCTATGCTATATACAGGAGTAAGCCCTTCTTTAATACTTAATTTGTTGCAAAAAATTATTGCTGCGTAGAAGGAAACATGTTCAACAGGATAATCATCCATATTTGTATTATAGTTAAGAGTGCTTGGATCAGCACCCATTATAGCCTTGAATTGCGCGCGGGTAATTTCTTTTTCACCTATGCGGTACGGCTTTGTTATTTCTGCAATATTTGTTGTTGTTTTATCATACTGAAATTTACCGGGGTTGATGTATTTGAGTGTTCCAATATTAGCAGACTTGTAAATACGTTCATTTTCTGGTTCTTTTTCTGCTTCAGATGGAGTTTTTGCATCTGGGGTTGTTACATTATTAGGATTTTCGCACGCAATGAGTAGGG
>DATFIA010000299.1:0-28434 GCA_035270545.1 Treponemataceae bacterium | reverse complement strand
AAAGCAGGCTTTCTTGGTAACAGAAATCAAGGAACTCGTGATGCTTCAAAAGCTACTTTCTTAGCTGCTATAGATGACTTAACCGACTCGCTGTCTCTCTTTGAAGCTGATATTGTAGATTCTTCGACTCTTGCGTATCAGGCCTCTGCAATGCTTGATCCTGATGCTGTTTCGATGATACTTGAGAGTCTTGGAGATGCTTTAGCCTTACTTACTACTTTAAGGAGTTCGATAACAGGTAGTGGGTCTTTATTCATAAATCCTGCTGCAATGAATGGTGGGTCAATTACAGATCTTCTTTCAAAGACACCTGTAGAAGGTGCCATGGAATGCAAACCCTCAGCTCTCTGGTCTACAGACATATTTAACCCAGCTCGCCTCTTTGAGGTATCTGGCACGAAATCAAACCCAACAGGAATTAAACTCTATGGTCTTATTGAAGAAAAGGATGGTAAAGTTTGGAAAGAAGTTGTAAGACCTACAGAAGGGACTCCTAGCCCAAAATATATTGGAAGTGGGGTGAAGATTAACCTTGATCGTGTACGTGAATTGGTTAATGTCCCTGATTCAGTTTTTGAGTATGGAATTGGCTTTATACCGCTTGCGATTCATTATGAGGGGCTTTTAAAGATTTCCTCCGACGATTGGAAATTAATAGATTGGCTTAGTAAATAGTTTTTAACTAAAATCTTTATTGGTTTTAGGTTATTAGGCGGCCCTTTGAGGGTCGCCTTTTTTCTATAAGGAAGATAATAAAAAGATGAATGGTGTAAAGAGGACGTTCGGATATATAATTTTTGCAGCTTTTTTATTCTTATCTCATAGCCTTAGTGCTGAATCTTCCGCGTTTTTTGTCGATATTTCTTCATTTTCGCGAAGCGATATTGCTCAAGAAACTGAAACAAAGTCTTCAGACATTCCTCTCTCGGGTGGAGCTTCGAATTTTGCTCTAAAAGCAGAGTTACTAGCATCTCGCTTTTCTTTAAAGTTCGGGGCAGGAATCTCCCTTATTTCGAAGGGTATTCCTACAGTTGAATTGCGAGAATCTGTGATCACTACTGCATGGCAAGAAGGTGTACAGTTTCGACTTGGCCGAGTTTCTGCTTTCTCAGTTGGACCTGACCCATCAGGCTGGCTTTCCGGGGCACGTTCGCCTTCCTCACTCATAACTCCGCTAGCCCCGACACATTCCTACATTGATCTTATTCAGTTTTCCTTACAAGATAATTCTTTTTTTGCACACATAGCCGTTCTTCCTTTCGCTCCACAGTTTTCACGTTCTTCTCCCGAAGACCCTTTATTTGACTGGTATCAAATAGACAGTGAAGTAAATAGTGTCTTTTCAACTTATACTCTTAATGTGTTTGACTATCCTGATGAGATGGGGCAGTTGGAATTAAACCCAGCTTGCTATGTATGTACTGGTGTAGCCGAAGAGATGTTTACGGTTTACCTATTCGGATTTGCAGGACCTGATCGCTTTCCTGTACGTAGCTTTCAGTATCGCGTAGCGGGTCATTTAGATCAGTTCAATTTAAGTTGTAGACAGGAATCTGCAGTCGTTTATGGTGGCGGAATATTAGCAGAACTCTTTGCATCCGCTTGGGATATCCAAATGGGTGGTGCTTGGACCGGTGGCCGACTTTTTTCGCAAGGGAAAAATGTAAATATAGAAGGGGATTGGACTATTCCTGTTTCTATGGATTCCTTTGACCTTTCTGCGCGTTTTGTACAGCGACCTTTTGAGAGCGATTTTTGTGAAATTTCTGCGAAACTTCAATATCTTGTACCAATAAATCCTCCTAATGAGTTAAATCTTCCGACATTTTCACGAATTAGTATAATTTCTGCGAGCTTTCGGCCTTTACCTATTCCTTTGTGGTTCAGTATAGATTGGACTCAGTCTCTTCAAGATGGAAGTTATATTCTTGGGGGAACAGCTGTTGTTAAAATTCCTACTCAGGGTGAGTTAGCTTTTGCTCTTGGAATTCCTAGTGGTGAGGTTAAATCAGAATTTGGGCAATATAGGGAGCATTCTCGTGCTTTTTGTTCTCTGTCATTGAAGTGGAATGTGAGTGATTTAGACTCGTTTTAAAACATCTTCATGTACAAAACGAGGGGGTAGCGGAAAAACCCGGAAGCCCGCGCGAGAAAAAAATTCTTTATAAATCGAAACAATAATTTTAAGTTACATAAACCGCGGGCTGAGGATTTTGAAGCTCAGGGGGAGCCGCGTCTTTTACTGTACGTTTTATGCTGATCAGCATAAAAACCGTGTATATCCATGTGCTTCCCCTTCTAATTTCATTAACGCATTTTTATTGCTCCGTTAAAGATTTTTGTGATATAGTGGTAGCCATGAAATATAGTGATACTCGGGATCCTTCCCGACAAGTTTCTTTTAAACAAGCGGTTCTTCAGGGAATGGATCCAGAGACTGGTGGCTTATATGTTCCCATGGAAATTCCGGCTTTACCGAAATCTTTTTTGTTTCGTAACCCGGCTCCATCTTTTAGAGATATTGCCTACGAAGTAGCGCGGCCTTTTATGGAGGGTGAAATTCCCGACTCTGAACTTATGGCAATAATTGCAGATGCATACCCTTTTACGGCGCCCGTTACACCAATAGATCCTACAACCTATGTTCTTGAATTATTCCACGGTCCTACCTGTGCGTTTAAAGATTTTGGTGCTCGTTTTATGGCGAGAATGATGTCCTATTTTAATAGAGACGAAACTGAACCTTTGCATATTTTGGTAGCAACTTCTGGAGATACTGGAAGTGCTGTTGGGAGTGCTTTTCATGGCGTTAGTGGTATTGATGTTACGATTTTGTATCCGCAAGGGAAAATTTCTCCGCTTCAAGAAAAACAACTTTCAACTTTCGATGGTAATGTGAGAGCTCTCCGTGTGAGTGGAACTTTTGATGACTGTCAAAAACTTGTTAAAACAGCATTTACAGATGAAGAGCTACGAGGGCGATTGCGTCTTTCTTCTGCTAATTCCATTAATATCTCACGCCTTCTGCCACAATCTTTCTACTATATATATGGATCTCTGATAGTTCAGGAGCGATGCAGATACGATTGTAAAATTGATAATCCTTCTCTTATTGTTACTGTTCCTTCTGGTAACTTTGGAAATCTCACCTCTGGACTGATGGCGAAAAAAATGGGAGCGCCAATTCGTGGGTTCATTGCAGCGACTAATGCTAATAGAACTATTCCTGACTGGTTAAATACAGGAACATATAGAGCCCGCCCTTCAATTTCAACTCTTTCAAATGCAATGGATGTAGGTGAGCCAAGTAATTTTGAGCGCATTGCTTCTATGTTTTCTGTAGAAGAAGCACGTCGTCTTATTGCTGGATACTGGCTCGACGATGAAGGCACCTTGAAAGCACTTCTTTCATGTCATGATCGCACCGGATATATTATGGACCCTCATGGAGCTGTTGCCTGGCAGGCTTGGGACGATATTCGCTCTGGAGCTATGGCTTCTCTTCTTGCTGGTAAAGTCATTCCGGAGGGAACTCCCGGTTTACAAGGTTCTGTTTTAACTGCTCCTGAGTGGGCGAGAGATTGTGCGGATAAAAAATGTATTTCTCTTATTTTGGAAACAGCACATCCGGCTAAGTTTGGAGAAACAGTAAAACAAGCAACGAGACGTGAGCCCTCTCTCCCTGAGCGTTTAAAAAGAGTTATGAACCTTGAAGATCACTCTACTCCCATGACAACTTCATATACGGATTTTAGGGAATGGCTTATTCAGAATCTATAAAAAAGTTCGTGTTGTTACCTTGTTTTTAACATTACGTTTTAAAAATAAAAGCAGGCTGTCGTATGACAGCCTGCTTTTTTATTGCTATTTTTAATTTTTCTTTAGCTGTGTTTATTTACCCAATACAATTTGGTTAAATATATTTTCGTAGAGTTCTTGTTGACCAGATACAAGACCACTGTTTCCGTAGCTTGTAGCAAGGGCTGCAAGTTCTTCAAGTTTCATATTACCATCTTCAAATTTCTTGCCGTTACCTGAATCAAAAGAAGCATATCGTGCTTTGAGCATTTGTGGGATTCGGCCGTCGTCAATAATTGCTTGGGCTTTTTCAAGGCCATAAGCGAACATATCCATTCCACCAATATGTGCAATGAAAAGATCTGCTCTATCAATTGAGTTTCGTCTAATTTTAGCGTCAAAGTTTAGTCCGCCGGTTTTGAATCCACCCATTTTAAGAACGCTCATCATAGCCATTGTTGTTTCAAAAACACTGTTTGGGAACTGGTCTGTGTCCCAACCATTTCGAGGATCTCCACGGTTTGCATCAATTGAGCCGAGCATGCCATTTTCTACACAAACGGTTAGTTCATGGTAGAAATCGTGACCTGCAAGTTCTGCATGGTTTGCTTCAATATTTAAAGCAAAGTCTTTTTCGAGTCCATGGGCCTTGAGAAATCCAATTACAGTTTCAGCATCAAAATCATATTGATGTTTTGTTGGCTCCATTGGTTTTGGTTCGATATAGAAGGTTCCTTTGAATCCTTTTCCACGAGCATAGTCACGGGCCATAGTAAGCATGCGGGCTAGGTGATCTTTCTCTCTCTGCATTTGAGTGTTAAAAAGACTCATGTAACCTTCACGACCGCCCCAGAATGTATATCCTTGTCCGCCAAGTTTAATAGTTGCATCAATAGCTCCCTTAATTTGAGATGCTGCTTGTGTTACTACTTCAAAATCTGGATTTGTTGCGGCTCCATTCATAAAACGAGGACTTGAGAATGCGTTGGCAGTTCCCCATAGAAGTTTTACTCCCGTCTCATCTTGTCGTTTTTTAAGACCATCAGTAATTTTATCAAGATTTTTTAAGCTTTCTTCTGGGTTTTTACCTTCAGGAGAAATGTCACGATCATGCCAGCAATAATAAGGTGTTCCAAGTTTGGTAATAAACTCGAATGCTGCGTCGGCTTTTGATTCTGCATTAACCATTGCATCTGTTGATGTATTCCAGGGAAAATCATGAGTAGCAGAGCCAAAAGGGTCTGCTCCGTCACCACAGAAACTATGCCAGTAGGCAGTAGCATAACGAAGAATGTCCTTCATTTTTTTTCCGCCAACAACCTTTTCAGCGTCATAGTATTTAAACGCTAGTGGATTCTTTGACTGTGGCCCTTCGTAGCCGATTTTTCCAATTCCAGCAAAATATTCCTTGTTACCTTTGAAAATAGACATACTGCACCTCCATTAATGCATATAGTGAAATAAACTATTGATATAAAGGAGCTAAAGCTCCTAAATATTTGTTGTATTCGCGGTACGCTTTGTCATAGGCGGTAACCGCTTGAGGGTCTGGGTTAATAGACTCTTCTTCTTTAATTTTTACGTGAGATTCTGTAAGTGATGCTATTGAAACAGGTTTTCCCGTTTCGTTAGCCAGACACCACAGAGCTTGAATTGCGGCTCCCATTGCAGCGGCTTCATCATTATCTGGTCTCTTTACCGGTAAGTTCATTACATTAGCTGCAATGTTTCTCCATAATGGACTTTTTGCGCCACCACCTATAATTCTAATTTCTTTTGCACGAAAACCGAGAGCTTGAAAAGCTTCTAGACCTATTCGCATTCCGAAAATTGCAGACTCCATAGCAGCGCGAGTTATATTTGCTCTTGAGGAATTAGCAGCAGTAAGACCTGTAATACTTGCTCTGCCATTGGGCAGGTTTGGTGTTCGCTCTCCATTGAAGAATGGGAGAAAAACAACGCCTTCTGAACCAATGGGAGCTGTTGCTGCGCAGGCATCAAAATCCTTTACAGAAAGTTCGAATAAAGCTCTGGTTTCTTCAGTCGCAACTGTACAATTCATGGTGCATAAAAGAGGTAGGTATCCTCCAGTTGATGAATTGAAACCAGAAAGACCTTTTTCAGGATTAGAAAGCGGGCTGTCGGAGTATCCATATAAGGTTCCCGAAGTTCCAAGGCTCATGGTGAGAAATCCATCTCGAACTGTTCCAGTTCCAATAGCTCCCATCATATTATCTCCACCACCGGAAGAAACGGGAATATCTCCCGGAATGCCATATAGTTTTGCGGCATCCCGAGAAACCTTCCCGGCAGCTTTGTCGGAATCAATTATGTTAGGAAGGAGACTAACAAGTTTTGGATCGACTAGGTTGCATATTCGTGAAGACCACTGCCGACGTATTCCGTTAAACAGTGCAGTTCCGGATGCGTCACCGCATTCCATTGTATAGCTATTAGTAAGGAGGAAATTAAGATAGTCATGAGGAAGCATAATATAGTGCAGTTTTGCAAATGCTTCAGGTTTATTTCTTTTAAGCCAGAGTATTTTTGGCGCGGTAAAACCTGGGAGCATGAGATTACATACTTCAGATATTACTGCATCATTTCCACCTGCAGCCTCTGTAAGAATTTTGCATTCTTCGGTTGTTGAGGTATCGTTCCATAATTTTACGTTGTATAAGGGTTTTCCCTGTGAATCGAGAGGAACAAAGCCATGTTGATGACCTGAGACTCCAATTGCTTGAATACTTGAACGTTGCTCTTGTGTAAAGTGAGCGAAACATTTTGCGAGGGCTTCATCATACCATTCGGCTTTTTGTTCACGGGTTCCATCATTTTTAGCAATGAGGTCGATTGGCTCTTGAGCAGTTGCGCAAATGGTTTTGTTTTCTGCATCATAGAGAATAACCTTCATGCTTTGGGTTCCCATGTCAATTCCGGCTACTGTTTTCATCTTTTCCCTCCATCAGATAATCTGAGTATAAGAGTGGTTCTGAGATAAAAACATAGGGAAACCTGATTTTATATATCTAAAATTGATATTTTGGGCTTTCTCTTGTATAATGAGGTTATGAAGGTAAACGATATGGTATTTGTATACCGCTTGTCTGGAGGCGATCGCCTTTCTTGGCATGGACGGTATCATGCACATGATTCTAGCGAATATGAGCTCCACTTTTTTATTGAAGGAACAGGTTCTTTTCAGACTAATCATACTCGCTATCCTATTTCTGGTGGCAGAATCTTCTTGACCGGCCCCAGAGAATTTCATTCTATATTCCCTGAGGAAACGTATTCACCTTTAAGCTGGTATGCAGTTCTTTTTTCTTTTCCTAACGAAAATTCTATCAGAAAAATGACGGCAGAAGATAGTTCTTTGAAACAGCATTTGGATTCAAGTCTTGCAAGTCGCTCTACTGTTCTTTCTATAGACTTAAATTTTAGATTTCAATTTGAAGATCTTTTACAACTTTCACGATCTCCAGATGAATCGCTTAGAGCTTCTGCGAAATATTTACTTTCGAGTTTTCTTCTTAGATGGTTTGGTCGAAATTCTCGACCTGAAGATGTAAGTTTAGATCAAAAAAAACAACTTCATATTGAAAAAGCGTTAGCATATATGGAAAAAGAAGTGCGAAAAAAGTTAACTGTTGAAGATATAGCCTGGAAGCTCGATCTTTCTGCTGAACATTTTATCCGAATATTTAAGGATGAAGTCCGTATGACTCCGTATCAGTATTTTACAAGACTAAAAGTAGAAGGCGCTTCAGGCTTGTTGATCTCAACAAACCAAACAGTTGGAGAAATTTCACTTTGGTTTGGTTTTGAAAATCAATTTCATTTTTCTCGTGTTTTTAAGAAATGTACAGGAATGTCACCTCTTGAATACAGAAAAACTTACCTTCAAGTTGTAGATTTTTCTTAAACTATCTGTTTTATGAGTTTTAAAATTTCGAAATTCCTTATATAAGTTTCCTTTTACAACTAACATCTGATTATGATATAATGCGCCCTGGAGGAATTAATCTATGATTAAAAAAATGAACCTTGTATATTCATTAGCGGTGTTACTAGTCGTTTTTGCTGTTGTAATTATTTTTTTACTATTAAATAATTCAAATGATGCAGATGTCTCAGTTGATAAAAAAGGGAGAACCGTTGTTGAGCGATATGGCCAATTGCAGGTTATTGGGACAAATCTTTGTTCTGAAAAAGGTAAACCTGTTCAATTGAGAGGAATGAGTTCTCATGGTCTTCAATGGCATGGCAAGTATGCAAATGAAGATGTTCTTTCTTGGCTTCGTGACGACTGGAATATGCAATTATGGCGCGCAGCTATGTATTTACTCGAAGGCGGCTATATAACAAATCCAGTTCTTAAACAAAAAGTTATTGATTCAGTTGAAGCTTCATTGAATCTTGGACTCTATGTCATTATAGACTGGCATGTACACCATGATCGCGACCCATCCCGGTACCAAGAACAATCGCTTGAGTTCTTTTCAGAAATGGCTCAAAGGTATGGAAAATATCCAAACGTTATTTATGAAATATGCAATGAGCCTAATGGAGACGATGTTACCTGGAGTGGATCAATTAAACCCTATGCAGAAGCTGTAATTTCGGAAATTCGCCGCTATGATAGTGATAATATCATTATTGTAGGGACTCCTTCCTGGAGCCAAGATGTCGATAGCGCCGCTTTGGATCCTATACAAGGATGGGACAATATAATGTATTCTTTGCATTTTTATGCGGGAAGTCATGGAGAAGGATTTCGCAAAAAAGCTGAATTTGCAATTCAAAAAGGTCTTCCTCTATTTGTTACCGAATGGGGAACAACACTGAATACCGGAGGGGGGGATTATTTCCCCGCTGAATCGTTAGAATGGTTGTCCTTTATGAAAAAAAACAATCTTTCCTGGGCAAATTGGTCTGTAAATAATAAAGGAGAAGCTTCTGGTATTTTGAAATTTAATGCTGATAGAGAGGGTAAAGGACAATGGAAAGAGAAAGATCTTTCTCCTTCAGGTGTGTTTATAAGATCGGTATTACGTAATGAATTACGAATTAAATAACGTTTTGGAGCATATAACCGGTTTACTAACAGAAAAAAATGAAAAATTCATTTGACAGCTTCAAAAAGAGTAGTGTAGTATAAGATTAATGAAAAGCAACCGGTTGCCATATTAAAGCAACCGGTTGTCAATGAGAAAAGAGGAGAGAAAAATGAAAAAGATTCTGATTGTACTCGCCGTAGCAGTAGTTTTGCTTAGCGGTTGTGCAAAAAAAGAAGCAGCAGCACCTAAACAAGCTGCATCTGGCACTCCATTGGTAGTTTGGTCATTCACAGATGAATTACAGACTATGGTTGATAAGTACTACTTGCCAACTCATCCTGGTGTAGTAATTGATTACTCACTTACACCTACCGATCAGTTCCCAAACAAACTTGATCCTGTTCTTGCATCCGGCCAGGGTGCTCCAGACGTATTTGCACTTGAAGATGCATTCGTTCGTAAATATATCGAATCAGGACTTCTTCTTGATTTGACAGACCTTGCAAACGAAATTAAAGGTAAGAGCCTTGCTTATCCAATGGAAGTTGGAACCTATAATGGTAAGGTCTACGGTCTTTCATGGCAGGCAACTCCTGGTGCTATGTTCTATCGCCGCAGCTTAGCTAAAAAATATCTTGGAACCGATGATCCTGCAGAAGTACAGAAGCATATGGCTAACCTCGATAAGTTTATGGAAACAGCCGCTCTTCTTAAAGATAAATCTAAGGGCAAGTGCGTAGTTGTTTCTTCAACTGGAGATATGTTTTTCCCATTCAAGGGCGCTCGTAAAGATCCTTGGGTTGTTAATGGCAAGCTCGTAATTGATCCTGCAATGGTTTCTTACATGGAAATGGCTAAGACACTTAAAGATAAAGGCTACGAAGGCCGATCTGGACAGTGGTCAGAAGGCTGGTTCAATGGTATGAAGGGAACTCTTAAGAACGAAAGTGGTGCCGATGTAGAAGTATTCTCATATCTTCTCCCAACATGGGGCCTTCACTATGTATTGAAAACAAATGCTCCTGACACCTCCGGTGACTGGGCAATGATTCCTGGACCTGCTCCATATCGCTGGGGTGGTACCTGGGTTGCTGCTTACAAGGGAACAAAAAACGCTGCAGCTGCCAAAGATTTTATCAAATACATAACTTCTGACGACGGTTTCATCGAACAATGGGCAACAGACACTGGTGACGTTGTTTCTAATACCAATGTAACTGCAAAAATCAAAGATAATTTCAGCGAACCATTCCTTGGTGGACAGAATCATTATGCATCCTTTGTTGAAATGGCAAAGAATGTTGATGGAAAACTTACACAGGGAACTGATCAGGCTATTGAAGGCCTTTTCCAGGAAGCTGTAACTGCATACGCAGAAGGTGAAAAAACTCGTGATCAAGCTCTTGAAGGCTTTAAGAGTCAGGTTAGTTCACAACTCGGCCTCTAATTCCTAAAAAACATGCATCGCATCTAGCTAGATCGCGATGCATGTAACTTAAAGGTTTTAGTGGTACTTATTAGAGGTGCGGTGAAGGTTCTAACCAGATCCGTACCTTTTTTTTTTATAAATATTTTTCTAATGGGGGGAAACCGATGAAGCTTAAAGCTGGTGTAGGAACTGAACAGCGCATTAATCGGTGGGGGTACTTTTTTGTACTTCCGTTTGTTTTAGTGTATTTTGCATTCAATTTTTATCCGACTCTTTATACGTTTTTATTGTCTTTTACTGATCTAAAGGGATTAAGATCAGACTTTATATTTGTAGGTCTCCAAAATTTTAGTAAGCTAATAAAAGATCAGTATTTTTGGGGCGCTGTAAAAAACACCTTTATTATATGGGCAATTAATTTTGCTCCACAATTGGGAGTTGCTCTTATTTTATCAATTTGGCTTTCCGACATCAGATTAAAACTGAAAGGTAAGTCTTTATTCCGTGCTGTAATCTATATGCCTAATCTTTTAACTGCTGCATCTGTTGCCTTACTTTTTCGCAGCCTTTTTGCATATCCGATTGGTCCAGTAAACCAGTTTTTACAACAAAATCTTGGCATTTTTCGCGAAGTAGTTCGCGATGGTGTTGTAGTAAGAGAAGCTTTTAACTTTTTTAGAGATGTTACTGCTTCCCGTTTTATAGTTGCATTTATTCAATGGTGGATGTGGTATGGCCATACAGTCATCATGCTCATGGCTGGTATTACAAGTATTTCGACTTCTTTGTATGAATCTGCTGTCGTAGATGGAGCTAATAGTCGTCAAACTACTTGGTATATTACACTTCCTATGCTTCGGCCCATGATGCTATATATTCTAGTTACATCAATGATCGGTGGTATGCAAATGTTTGATATACCATTCCTTCTTACAGATATGCGAGGTGGTCCCGATTTTAAGATTCGCACAACAAGTGTGTATCTCTATAATATGGCCTTTCAGGGTAGAAACGATTATGCCTATGCAGCTGCTATAGCTATTGGCGTTTTTATAATTACAATAACATTGGCTCTTCTCATATTCTTCTTCCTACAAGACCGTAGTGACTTAAAGCAACATGCAAAAAAAGTAAATACACCTAAAGGGGGACTATAATGAGCGGTCATAACCCAACTACTTTTGTAGTAAAACGTACCATTATTTATTTTTTAATGATATTTTTATTTTTACTTGCAATTGTGCCTATTTATGTTCTTTTAATAAATGCTACCCGTTCAACTGAACAAATTAATGAGGGCTTAACTCTCATTCCAGGAACTTTTTCCCAAGTAAAGAATCAAGTTATTTATAACTGGAAAGCACTTACCAGTCGAGGTTTTAAGCTTCAACAAGGTTTTTATAATAGTGTGACTCTAGCTTTTTGGATGACCTTATTTAGTGTGTATTTTTCTGCAATGACAGCCTATGGTCTTCACGTCTATAAGTTTCGTGGTAGAAATTATTTATGGGGCTTAATTTTACTTATTATGATGCTACCCACTACATTGTCCTTTATTGGGTTTTATCAGTTTATGGCTCGAATTAAATTGACAGATAACTATTTGGCTCTCATTATTCCAAGTATTGCTTCTGCAGGTACGGTTTTATTTATTCGCCAATATTTGTCTTCAATTCTTTCAATGGAATTGATAGATGCAGCGCGTATTGATGGTGCGGGCGAATTTACCATATTTAATATCATTGTTATACCAGTCATAACTCCAGCACTTGCAGCGCAGAGTATCTTTTCCTTTGTTGGATCTTGGAATAACTTTTTTACACCTTTTGTACTTATCTCTACAGAGAGCAAGGCTACTTTACCAATGCTTGTTCAAAAATTACGCGGTGATATATACAGAGCTGAATATGGTGGAATTTATTTAGGTATTGCTGTTTCCATCATCCCAATTATAATATTTTATTCTTTTATGTCTCGATTTATTATATCAGGTATCACAATGGGTGGTGTAAAAGAGTAATTGTATCTGGAGGTTTATATTATGTTTCGTGTTCAGAATCCCGTTTTGCCGGGCTTTCATCCAGATCCTTCAATTCTTAGAGTAGATGACGTTTATTATATTGCTAATTCAACTTTTGAATGGTATCCAGGGGTAGAAATACATCGATCTACAGATATGGTTACTTGGGAAAAAATTCCTTCACCGTTATCTGAAAAACGCCTTCTTGACATGGAGGGCGCCTCTGCATCATGTGGAATTTGGGCTCCCTGTTTGTCATATTCAGATGGATTATTTTGGCTCATTTATACAAATGTTCGCTCATGGAATTCAGGACCCTGGAAGGACACTCCAAATTATTTGACTACAGCTCCTTCTATTGAAGGACCATGGTCAGATCCTATATATCTTAACTCTTCCGGATTTGATCCGTCTCTGTTTCATGACATAGATGGAAATAAATGGCTTGTAAGTATGGAATGGGATTGGCGTCAAACAGGTGCGCACCAATTTTCTGGAATTCTTTTACAAGAATATTGTACAACAGAAAAAAAACTCATAGGTGATGTTTTCAAAATATATGAAGGTTCTGAAATTGGTTTAGTTGAAGGACCTCATATCTATTTAAGAAATGGATGGTACTATGTGTTTGCAGCTGAAGGCGGAACTTCATATGAACATGCCATGACTGTTGGGCGCTCAAAAAATCTTTTTGGGCCCTATGAATTTCATCCTCATAACCCATTTTTAACCAGTTATGGGCATCCAGAAATTGCCTTGCAAAAGGCAGGACATGGTAGTTGGTGTGATACTCCAGATGGCAGATCGTATTTTGCTTTTCTATGCGGACGTCCTCTCAAAGATGGGCGTGAATGTGTTCTTGGTAGAGAAACATCAATTGTAGAAATGGAATGGAAAAATGATTGGCCCTATCTTAAGCCTGAACCAGGGCAAGATCTTTTTGTAGATGGAGCTGTTAAAAACTGGCCATCTTCAAGTTTTGAGCCTCCTGTTATAGATCAAAAATATAAAGGAGACGGAAAATTCCCTTCTGCAACAAAAAATATTCGTTACACATTCGATGATGATAAGATTCCCTTAGATTTTAAAAATCTACGTGGGGAACGTGATCTTTCAGTATTTTCTCTTACAACACGCAAGGGTTTTTTAAGTTTGCGTGGGGGAGCATCTCCTGTTTCTCATTGGGGCCAATCTCTTTTAGCTAGAAGACAAACAGATTTTTCCTTTGCAGTTGAAACAAAGATTGAATATAATCCGACAAATTTTCAACAGCTTGCCGGTTTATGCTGGAGATATGATGAAAGGAATCAATATTTATTGGCTGTAACGTATGATGATGTAAAAGGAAGAGTCATATCTGTTCTCACGATAATAGATGGACTTTTCACTCATACCGATCCAATAGCTATTCCTTTAGATATTCCAGTATACCTTGGCCTGAGAGTTTTAGAATCTTCTGGTAGTTTTAGATATTCTTTAGACGGAAAAACATGGAATGTTTTGCGGCCAGTTCTTAAATCTGCTGTTCTTTCAGATGAACATGGTGGACTAGGTTTTACAGGCGCATTTACGGGTGTATTCAGTGTAGATACTGTAAATTATTCTGCTGTCGCTCATTTTCAGTATTTTGATTATAAGGTTTTGACAAAAAACACATGATTACCATATATGACATCGCAAAAAAAACAGGTTTTTCCCCTCCTTCTGTTTCTAAAGCTTTAAATGGAACGGGTGGGTTAAGTCTGGAGACTAGAGAGGTTATTTTGCGTGTAGCTCAGGAAATGGGCTATACGCCGAATATGACTGCACGTACCTTGAGTACAAATAGGTCTTATTTAATTGGTGTCATATATGAAGATTATTATATGCTTAAAGGATTTAAGCATCCTCTTTTTAGCGATATTTTGAATAATTTTAGAACTGTTATAGAAAATGCTGGTTATGATCTTTTATTTTTATCTCGAACTCTTGGTGAGCGTAAAATGACATATACAGAGCATTGTAAATTTCGCAATTTGGACGGAGTTTTAATTCTTAATCCGGTTCCAGGCGATCATGAGGTTACTCGCATGGTAGAAAGCGGTATTCCTTGTGTTTCTTCTAATGAACCGATACCTGGAATAAGCTCGGTAATTACGGAAAACAGACAGGGCGCACGCGATGCTATTCAACATTTAATTGATCTTGGGCACAAGAAAATTGCATATATTTCAGGGCCTTATCTTCAAACCGCTCCTGCAGCCCTTGAACGTTTAGCAGGATATAAAGATTCTCTTGAAAAAAATGGAATTCAATTTAATGAGATCTTAGTTGAGGAAAGTCTTTTTTGGCATAGTCAATCTGGTTATGAGGCAATGCAACGACTTTTAACTCGCACATCTCAGTTTACTGCTGTGTTTGCTGCCAATGATTCACTCGCGGGTGGCGTAAAACTTGCCCTAGAAGATTCCGGTATTTATATTCCACATGATGTATCTCTTATTGGATTTGATGGAGATGACCTTGGCTTTTTTATGACTCCTGGCCTCACTACAATGGAACAAGATACAAAAAAAATAGGTATTACCTCTGCGGAAATCATTTTACGAAAACTTACAGGTTCAACAGAAGTGGAAACAGTTCGAGTTCCCGCCATTTTACTAAAACGAGGCTCTTGTCGAGAATTATAGCATTAGAGTGTAAATAAACTGATACCTGCAAATCTAAGAATTTGCAGGCTTATTAAACGTAAGTATCGTTATTGGTTTGAGTATGATTTTATTTCATCTAGAATATGTTCGAGTACAACACCAGCTTGAGTAAACATAGCAATTGTATCTGCGCTGTCATGATATTTTCTTTCTGCCACAACTCGAGATATTCCACAATTAATAATAAGCATGGCACAGGTTCGGCAAGGCGTCATGCTACAGTAAAGTGTTCCCCCATCAATTGAAATTCCTCTTCGAGCAGCTTGGCATATTGCATTTTGTTCTGCATGAACAGTTCTGGTACAGTGTTGTGTTACAGATCCATCTTCATGTTGCATTTTTTTGAACTGATGTCCAATTTCATCGCAATGAGGGAGTCCCATGGGTGAGCCAACATAACCGGTAACAAGAATCTGGTTATCTCGTGCTATTACACAACCCGATCTTCCTCTGTCGCAAGTAGCTCTTTTTGCTATTGCATGACAGACTTCCATAAAATATTCATCCCAACTAGGTCTATCGTATTGATCCTTGTTTTCTTTCATATATATATTTTATCATGTATTGCATTGAGATGCAATTTTAACAAATCCTTCGTTTGACTTTTCTCATTTTTTTGAGGATATTAAATGAATGTCAGAACAAACAATTATTCCATTAGAGCAATTAATGCCAAACAAACTCTTTATCATCCCTCTCATGGGTAGGCCAATTTTTCCCGGAATCTTTACGCCAATAATGATCAATAACCCAGACGATGTTAAGGTTGTTGAAGAAGCGTATTCAGCCGAGGGATTCATCGGTATCTGTATGTTGAAAACAGACACAGATCAACATACGGTGAGTGATATTCATCAAGTTGGAACTGTTGCTCGTATTATTAAAAAAATTAATTTACCAGATGGTGGAATTAATGTTTTTATTTCTACGTTAAAACGATTTCGAGTGCGAAAGGTAATTAACGAGCAAAATCCAATGCTAACAATTATTGAGTATCTTGAGGATACCGAAGATGATACCTTTGAGGTTAAAGCACTCACAAGAGCCCTTGTGGGAGAAATGAAAGAAATATCTGAAAATAATCCTCTTTTTTCTGAAGAAATGAGATTAAATATGATCAATATTGATCATCCAGGAAAGATTGCAGATTTTATTGCAAGCATTTTAAATATTGATAAACAAGATCAACAAAGAATTCTTGAAATGCAAAATGTGCGTCAGAGAATGGAACAGGTGCTTGTGTTTATAAAAAAAGAACAAGAGCTGTTGCGTGTTCAGAAAAAAATTCAAAGTGAAATTAATAAACGTATAGAAAAAAACCAAAGAGATTATTTCTTAAGAGAAGAACTAAAGGCTATTAAAGAAGAACTCGGGATGACAACCGATGCAAAAAGTTCAGATTATATTAAATTCAAAGAACGACTCGATGCTTTTACCTTCGATCCAGAAGTGAGAGAAGTTGTAGACAGTGAACTCGAGAAATTTGCTTTAATGGACTCTAATGCTGGGGAATATATTGTAACTCGAAATTATCTCGAAACTATTGTAAATTTACCTTGGGATGCTCCAGATCTTGAATCTTGGGATCTAAAAGAGGCTCGTGCAATACTCGACGGAGATCATTACGGCCTCGATGATGTTAAAAAACGTATTATTGAATATCTTGCAGTTCGAAAACTTAAAAAAGACACAAAAGGTTCAATTATTTTATTAGTAGGACCTCCTGGGGTCGGAAAAACAAGTGTTGGTCGTTCCATTGCTCGAGCCATGAATAAGCCTTTTTTTAGATTTTCTGTTGGTGGTATGAGAGATGAAGCAGAAATTAAAGGACACCGACGAACCTATATAGGGGCAATGCCTGGAAAAATAATTCAAGGCCTTAAGATAGTCAAAAACAAAGCTCCTGTTTTTATGATAGACGAAGTAGATAAGATGGGCCAAAGTTACCAAGGGGATCCTTCAAGTGCCTTACTCGAAGTGCTTGATCCTGAGCAAAATATTGCTTTCCGCGATCATTATCTTGATCTTCCTTTTGATCTTTCTAATATACTTTTTATTTTGACCGCTAATACGCTCGATTCGATTCCCGCCCCTCTTATGGATAGAGCTGAGATAATTAAGCTTTCTGGCTATATAGATACTGAAAAACTTGAAATAGCTCGAAAATATTTAATTCCTCGAAGCCTTGATAAAAACGGTCTTAAGAAAAGACAGGTAAAATATTCTAAAGATTCTTTATTATTTATTGCAAATAGTTATGCTCGTGAAGCAGGTGTTCGTAATTTTGAAAAAAATCTTGATAAAATACACCGTAAGTTTGCAACTGAAATAGTGTTTGAAGAACAAGAAAAAAACCATGTTTTTACACCTGACAATGCAGTAATTGAAAAAATGTTAGGAAAACCAATTTTTCCAGAAGATGTGGGAAAAAATGCGGATTTTCCCGGTACTGCAGTTGGTCTTGCTTGGACAAGCATGGGTGGTGATACCCTTGTAATAGAAGCAATTAGTAACCCTGGAAAGGAAGGCTTAAATCTTACCGGACAAATGGGCGATGTAATGAAAGAATCTGCTTCTATTGCCTGGTCTTGGGTTAAACACTTTGTTTCTTCCAATAACTTGGTTAGCCCTGAATGGTATGAAAAACAGGTTGTACATTTACATATTCCAGAGGGTGCTACTCCTAAAGATGGTCCTTCTGCGGGTATTACCATGGCAACAGCACTTATGTCTTTGGTAAAGAATAAACCGATAAAATCGGCCTTAGCGATGACGGGAGAACTTTCTCTAACCGGACAAGTTTTGCCTATTGGAGGCTTAAAAGAAAAAACTATTGCTGCTCGGAGAAACGGTATTAAGCAAATTATTATCCCCGCTCAAAATATGCGAGATCTCGATGATATACCAGATCACGTTAAAAAGGGTATTACTTTTCACCCCGTGAGTCGCATGGAAGAAGTGATAGATCTAGCATTTACAAAAGGCTAATCTGATAGAATTTCAAATCGCCGGCTAGAGCGGTTCCCACGAGTATCGGTAACGGTAACTGTGTGAAACCCTCTTTCCGGGCGAACTGCTATGTGATGATACACCTTCGTTTCTCCAACAAACTCGCCATCAATATCCCAATATATTATTTCTGCACTGTCACGATGAGTGGCTTCAAGAATAAGCTCACCCAAATTTCCGTCTAGTTCAATTGGTATATATATCTTAGATCCAGATTCTGGAAAAGCTATTGTGAGTTCTGTCTCTGCTAATGCTGCGCTGCTTCCCGGTAGCCAAGGAGGAAGACGTTCATATCCAATATGTTGGCGAATATACCAATACTCTATAACCGGAGGCAGGACAAACCTTTTTTGAATAAGAGGCATAGATCCATGTTGAGATTTAAGATCTTGTGCGCTCGCTTGAAACAAACCGTCGGGTGAAAGGCTTACACTGCGACAATAGGGGCAGGGCTCTGTTAGGGGGGCTGTAACAGGAGTTAGACTCTGTTTTGTTTGCTCGCAATCCTGACCTGCAACATAACCAGAATAGGCACATACGGTGATTTGTCTTAATTCAACTTCTGGTATATAGGGCCATTCTGTACGAGGAAGGGCTGAAAAAAGTTCAAAAAGAGGTGGGGCAGCAGTGGTGATACTTTTAAGTTCAGGTCTGCCCTCTCCAGTTGCATTCCCAATCCATATTCCTATGGTGTATGCAGGTGTTGTTCCAATAGCCCATGCATCTCTGTTTCCTTGGCTGGTTCCTGTTTTCCAAGCTATTTTTCTCCCCGATGCAAAGGATTGCCAGAGAGCTTCTTCTTCTGGTCTATTTCCTTTAAGAAGAGCTTCCAAAGTAAGCCATGCAGCTCCTACAGAAAAGGGTGAAGATTGAAGATTTTGTTTCTTTAGTATCTTTTTTTTTGGATTATCTGTAGAAACTTCCAAGGCACGATTCATGAGTTCTGCATAGGAGCGCGTTACTTCTTCCAAAGTAATCTCTCCACCTCCAAGGATAAGGGGAAGCCCATATTCATCTGCAGAACGAGTAAAAGTAGAAAACCCTGCCTTTTGAAGAATGGCAAGAAAGGGAGAAATTCCATAGAGGCGTAATTCTCGTACTGCTGGTATGTTTAATGAGCGTGAGAGAGCTTCGTTTGCAGGGACAGCTCCAAGAAAAACTGGCAAGTTATTTTCTGGTCTATAACTTCCAATCCTTGTGGGAATATCTGCAATGAGCTGTTCTGGAAGCATGAGTCCAGAATCGAGTAGGGCTGCATATAAAAAAGGTTTTAATAGACTTCCAGAACTTCGTAGCGATGTAACAATATCTACATCCTGATTTTTACCATTGCTTCGACCTTCTCCGGTGTTTCCAGCATAAGCGAGAATTTCACCAGAAGCGGTGTCTAGAATTATACCAGCAGCATTAAAAATATTTCTATCTGAAAAGCGAGCTGACCAAGATTCAAGAGTATGAACAAGTTTTTTTTGAAGATTTCTGTCAATTGTAGTAATAATAAAAGGGCTCTTTTCATTAGTTCGTGTTTGTTTTTTTAACCGCTCTAGATAGTGGGGCGCAAGGCGGGGAAGAGACCAATATTTTTCTGGCAAGGGTTCGCTTTTAGCGCGTACTAATTCACTTGAATTTAGGTGACCCAGTTGCATTAAGGTATTTAAAAGAATATTACGCTTTGTTTCTAGAATATCGCGGTTAGCACCTGGATGTACGAGAGATGGCTGATTAGGTAGAACTGCGAGAGTTGCTGCTTCTGCCCAGGTAAGATCTGTAGGTGGACGGTTCCAATACCTCCAGGAGGCCGCTTCGAGTCCAACAAAGTTCCCACCAAATGGAGCATACGAAGAATACAAGCTTAGAATTTCTTTTTTTGAATAACGAATTTCTAATAAACAACTTAAAATTATTTCGTGAATTTTTTCTTTTATTGTTCGCTTTGGATTTTTTCTTGCAAGACGAACTGTTTGCATAGTTATAGTTGAGCCACCCGAAACAATACCCTTAGATTTTATATTGAGATACAGCGCGCGAAAAAGCGCTAGAGGATCAAAGCCTGGGTGCAAGTAAAAACGTTTGTCTTCAAACGCAATGAGAGCTGCTATATATTTTTGAGATAATTCACCTGTTGAAGATGTGAGTCTCCATTGCCCGTCTTCTGCGACGCTTGCTCCTAAGAGCACCCCAGATCGATCTTTTATTGCAAAGGATACTGGTGCTCTAAAAGTGGGAGTAAAATGCAGAAGACTAGCCAATAAAATTAAGGCTATACAGGCAGAAAGACAGAGCGCGCGGCCGATACGAATATGTATCGGCCATGTAAGGCTTCCTTGAGTCATCGCGCTCCGGCCCGGACTGCAGGAATAACAGATTTAGTTGTTTGAGATGCAGAGCGTCCAGGTATTACCGCTTGAATTTCATTATTATACATTGCCTCTGCTCTAATTGCAGGTATTCTGTAATTTCCATTCCAAACCATTGTTGCATAATAGGAATACGTATTCGTTTTACTTCGCTCTAAAGAGAAATAGGTTCGGATGTAGGTATCTTGCATATCTCTATAATCTTCAGTTGGAAGGTTTGGAGTTGAATTTTCTTCATCACTGTCTGAAACATTCTCATTGTCTGCTCCAAGTCGGGGATTCCCAAATTCCCAACACGTTGGAATTGGCATTGAAAGAACAATATTATCTATCTTTTCCTGAGTTTTATTTTGAACAGAAATGCGTACTTCAAAGGAGTCTCCTTGTTTTATAGTTTCTGAGTCTATAAAATAGCCATTTGCATTTACATAGTTTACCGTTAATGCAAGTCCGTCTCTCATGGGTTTTTCATCGCCGGGTTTAAGCATTCCTCGTGTTATAACTTTACCGTAGAGTGGTTTTTTTCCAGTATTGCGAATACTAAGATTCTGTTCATTTTTATCTTCTGCGGCAAGTTCAAGTAAGAGTGCTTTCCTTTCGACAGTTCCCATCTTTTTTTCTGCAGAAGTGGTGAGTTCCCATGAAGTGTTACTTACGTTTTTATTTCCGCGGTAGTGGGGCGCAAGTGAGAGCAAGAGCCAGAAGGTTTCGTGAGTAGAATGCCAATTACCTGAACCGAGCTCTTCTGCAACATCTGGTAGCAAGCGAGAGGCTCTATTTGTGTCATTCATAAGATTAAGCGTATTTAAAGCAATTGCTATGTCTCGTGTGTTTGAACCCCATGCGTATCCGGTTTCACGGTAAGATGGTGAGCGGAGTGAGAGATCTTGTGTGAGTTCTTCCGCTGTTGCTTTTTGACCACAGACGGTATAAGCAGCCGCTAGAAACCACTTGGAAGGAGCATCGAGGTTCTGCTGTCCTAATAGACGGTTCATAGCACCTAGCTCAGGGCTTCCTGCAATTGCAAGGGTATATAAACGATACGCTTGCATAGAAGGAGAATTAGAGTCAGAAGATCTCCATGCGCGCGCTTCATCTTTTTGGAATTCAAGCCAAGGCTTATAAAGGGTGTCTGGAATAGCATATCCCGCTCTTCGGGCTTCTACCATAAAGTGGCCAGCAAAACTGGTTCCCTGTATATTAGCCTCTGACTTACCTGGCCAATAGGCAAACCCGCCGCCGCTCGTCTGGTACCCACTGTAACGATCTATAACTGACAGAACATTGGTTTTCATAGTTTCTTTTTCAGAATCGCTACAATCCATAATATCTGCTATAAAGAGCTGGGGAAAAGCTTTCGAGGTTATTTGTTCTATGCAACCATGGGGATAGCCGAGAAGAAATTTCATTGCAGAAGAAAGGTCTATAACAGGCAATGTCGAAAGTTCTACAGACATGGTTTTTGTTCCCATTTCACCGGGACTTTTTACCGAAAGGTTTTTTGTTTCACCTGAAGAAATCATAACGTTTTCTGCAGTTACTGTTGGAGTACCACGAGAGATAATGTCAATTTCTGTGGTAGATGTAGCTTTATTTCCGTTGGCGGTAGTTGCCTCAGCGGTAAAAATAGCTTGCCCTGGGGTAGAGGTTTGAATACGGAATACGGTTGTTGCATCTCCTAATGGAGGAATGAGTAGTTCTGTAGTAAGGAGTGTTTTTAGGGCTCCAGAGGATTGTAGTTTCACTATTGCGGTTTGGTTTGTTTCTGTTCCATTAAAAAGCGTTACAGGCACTTCAATAGTTTCATTTGTTCCAAGCGTTCGGGGAAGAGAGGAAAGAATCATGAGAGGACTTTTAACTATAACAGTTTTTTCTGCAGTACCATAGGCTGCATTTTTACCAGAAACAACCATTATTCTCACAGCTCCAACGTAGGCTGGCATCTCGAAGTCTATAGTTGCATCACCGTTTGCAGCAACCTCGAAAGGACCAAAAAACTGAACAACAGGTTTAAATCGCTCTGTTTTTTTATTTCCTCCATCGAGTATATCTTCAGAGCCACCAATAGAAAGAAGGGTTTCGAGTTTTCCACCAAAGGCACTTAAAACATAGCGGTATAAGTCCCAACTCTCTAAGCGTGAAGCTTCTTTTCGGTACATTTCGTTCCACGGGTTTTCTGTCTTAAAACGGGTAAGGCCGAGGAGTCCTTCGTCTACCACCGCAACTGTACAGGTCATTGGCTTTCCTGTAGCTTCAGTTATGCGTATAGAAGCGGGTTTTCCCGGCTCAAATTGATCTGCTGATGCAATTTGAGGGCTTAGTCGTGTATTTGGATCTTCTGCCATAATAGGAACAATACCGTAGAGTCTAATAGGCAAACTGTTCGCTGTTTGTAAATGTTTTTGTAACAAACTTATGTGTACATAAATGTTTGGAGTCATATCTGCCGTAACAGAGAAAGCGTACACGGTTGTGTCTTTTTTTGTAGCAAGCCATTCTTGTTTGAGAACTTTTCCGTCTTTTTCTATTGTAACGAGAGCAGTACCACCAGTATTAGAACTAAAAGACACCGTAGCGGTATCTCCCGTGCGATATTCTTTTTTGTCCGCTTGTAAGGTAAGCATTGAAGCAGAGCCAGATCCGCCTTCACTGCTGCGTCCAGCCCAGCCTGGCCAATCAATATATACAATTTTAGCTGCGCTGTGGCCACCTTGTTCGTCTGTTACAACAACCAAATACCGACCCCATTCAGGGTATGCTATTTCTAAATCCCAGCTTGCCCTACCATTACGGGCAACAGTGGTGCCTTCTGTTATGCGTTTCGTTGAGCGTCCTGATACGTATGTAGCGCTGGTAAGTGCGTCTTTTTCCCACCACCATCTCCATTCAAGTTTATACACCGCCATAGAAAGCGTAATCGCCGAATTATACGGTTTACCAGCAGGATCTAGTACTGCAATGTCTACCCTATGTTTTGTGTTCGTAAGGAGCATGCCTCTGTCTGCATCACCCTTGGGGAGTTTGAGACCGACATAACGGTCATAGGGAGAAAAATCCATGGTTTGATGCTCAATTGAAAACTGTCCCGATGGCTCAAAAATTCGTGTAGCGATTTGTGCTCTCAGCATTCCAGGGAGGTTAGATCCTGCATCGAAGGCGAGAGAAAAATGAGCGATGGAAGATGAATCAAGATAGCCTTCCCAAACGGTATGCTGTTCTGACTCAACAGTTTTTTCTTGATTTACAAAGGTATATTCTTCGTATCCTGCAAACGTTGTTTTTCCAGGTAAAAACGTAACTGCCATATCGGCTTTAAGCCCTGGCGCTTTTGCACCATGGAGCCAGGCACCAGAGAGTGTAAAGTCATTGTCATATTTACTAAGCCATGTTTTTTTAGCTTCAAGATTTATTGCTAAACGGTTAGGCATAATTGCCTCAACACGCAGTTTCTTTGTCCATACTTGGCCACCGCTTCGAACTCGAGCAGTCCATGAACCTGTTGAGTCTCCAGGATTCGTTCCTGTATCGATTCTATAAAAGTCACCTACAGGGTTTGTATAGGTAGCAGATTGAGTAATACGCCCAAGAGGATCTTCTAGTTCAAAAAGAATGGGGAAATTTTTGGGGAGTGTTTTATCGGTATCTTGCATTATAAAAACAAGATGCATGGTATCTCCAGGACGCCAAACGCCTCGCTCTCCGTATATAAACCCTTTAACTCCTTTAATGGCCTTTTGCCCATCAATTTGGAAATGACTTGTACTTAAAGCCATTCCGCTATCAATGCGAATATAGGAAGTTTGTTTATTTTTTTCAGCTGTTATAAAATATGGCTCTTTTGGGCTTTTAAGACTGACCATTCCCTTTGAATCTGTCGTTGCAGAAATAAGGGCTTGTTTTGCATACGAGTAAAGAGTTACTTTTGCACCAGATACCGGTTCTGTGCTACCAATTTGCGCTACGGTAATATGAAATTGACCGTCGGTATCTTTTTTTGTCAAAACTCCTAAATCTGAAATAAGAATATTTTTTCGTTTCGTTATCGATCTATTGTAATCCTCAAGATAAAAGGCCGGATGACAAGGGTCGTTTTTGTAATCCCAATAGGTTCTTCTCACTTTCCAGTCCATGTCCCCGGTCATGTCCCAATAACTATTATCGTAGGAATCTGAATCTAAGGTGATAGCGTCACTGGGCATTGGTAAAGCAGCAAAATCGGGGTGACTGCGGTTGCATTGATACATAACATGGCGACTTCGGAAGGTTATTCGAAGCTGAATCATACCATTGGGGTGTTTTTTTACAAGATCAGAAAGATCGAGACCTCGTGGAACCCACCTGTTTTTCATTGAGGAATCCCAGTTAAAATCGAAGGCATCTGACCAAATTGGCTCACCAACTCGTCTAAGTTCACGGTATTCGTCGAGTTCATTTACCTGCAAAAACTGGAGAATATTATCTGCGGAAATTAGCCAAGCTTCAACTATTAAGCCACTCACATTCATAGTTTCTATTGGAACAATAACTCCGGATGTGGGAGGAAGTATTACTCCCTCAGTAGCAAATCGACTATCGGGGAGTTCCCAGTTTTCTTCTATACTTGCAGACACCGGAATTGCAAGGATCTGGCCTGAGTTGCTTTTAATCCCTTCGAGGACTTCAATTTCTGAATTTGCCTTCCATTCATCAGTATTATAAATTGAAAGTACGTTTCCCTGTATGCTGTAACGGAGATTCTCTGTATTGCCAGAGCGTTGGGTATCGGTTCCCGTGCGAATGAAACCACGAATATCTTGTGTGCTGTCGAGACTTTTAGAAAATCGCACTTGAATACATTCTTTATTTTCGGTTGCAATTTCAAGTACACTAAAATCGCCAGCTTGCGGAACGAGCCATGTTTTTTCGCCTTTCCCAATTGCTCCACAGGGTTTACCATTCCACAAGAGCCTAAGGTATTGAGACTCTGTTTTTTGTGAAATACTAGTGATAGTAAAACGGCGTGAATCTGTAAGTTCACCTCCGCTCCATTCAATAGTTACGGGTTTTTTTCCCAACGAAGCTGAAACCATTTTTTCTGCTGTACTGCGTTTTATTGGAATATCGGTGAGAAGTATTCCTGAAAAACTAAACTGAGAGTCTGAACTGTCTGCAATAACTAGGCCCTCGGGTAAAACTTCAAAAGAGGGGGGTATTACTTCAAAGTTAAGCTGGAAGCCTGAAATGCCTGCTGTGCTTCCGTTAAGTAATCCGGTATCTACAAAAAGAACAAAACGTGATGCCTTCCATATCGTTTTTGGAGTAAATTCTATCGTTCGGTCGTCTGGAAAAGAAAAGTTCCCAGGGCTTTTTTTTGAAAACGTAAAAGATTTCTCTATCAGTTCTGGTCTTTGAATTGGTTCTTTAAAACGAATTAAAATACTCTCGTTTCTTGAAATTCTGCTCGTGCTGGTTTCTTCAACTGTTTCAAGACTTGAAGTAGTGAAGCTCATGTGCGAAGAAGTGCAAGCTGAAAAAATTAAAGCTGCAATCAAAAGGACGGCACCAACTGCTAAAAGGCGTAAACTGAAATGTGTTTTCATAAGATTAATACTATCACAAGTTGACGGGTTTTTCGGCACAGAGTTTAGAATAATTAAAAACTAATTGGGATGTATGGATTTCAGAAAGGAGGGAAGAGAGTTTTTTATTTTTTAGAATTTTCTCAAGTTCTGTTCCCTTGTTTTCACAAAGTGAATTAAATTTTTCTGTGAGTATTCGGGTAATGGGAAAAGGGTCTGAAGATACTGTTTTAATGCGTTTTCGCCTTAGTGTCGTTCGTTCTGTTTTTAACCAAAGTGAAAAAAGGTCTGTTGCATCTTTTAGTGGGCGTACATTAATATTGCGACTCATATAGAGACTTTGCATATGGCACAAAAGAACGAACATGGAGTCTGGTGGTGACAACAGGTCTTTATAAACTGTATGGGGAATCATTTGAGGAATGGATCTTCTGCGCAAGTCGGCATCCCAGTTTTTCATAAAAGGAAAGCTATAGTCTTTTCTAGGCATTCCGGATGGTCTATTTTCGCAATAAACAGATTCGTATAGGGGCAATAAATGGGCATAATCTTTTTCTAAAAGAGATTTAAATTCTTCTTTTTGACAGCCTGGGCGCAGAGTGAGTCCGCCCGGATATATAAAATCTGCACCAGAGGCTTCACAGGAATCAAAAAGAGCTCTCACCGATTCTGGTTCTGCACTAATTCCGGGGCATAGTGGCATAGCCATAATGCCGGCATGAAAACCTCTAAGCCGCGCTTTTTTGATAGTTTCCAGTCGCTCAGCTGGGCTCGATGCATTCGGTTCAAGTAGTTTTGAGTGGTTTTCATTAACTGTCGTAATGGTGAGTATAACCAGAGCTTGTGGAAAGCGCTCAAGAAGATCGAAATCTCTCTCTATTAGTGCATTTTTTGTTAATATAACAACGGGAAGCTCTGATGGAATAAGTGCTTCAAGGGTTTTTCTTGTAAGCTGGAGTTCTTTTTCTAGAGGTTGATAAATATCTGTAACACCAGAAGACATGCAGAAGGCTCCCCATTCTTTTGAGGGGTATCCCTCTGCAATTTGACTTGAAATAAATATATTTAGGTTTTCTCTTACCAAAATATCTTTTTCAAAATCGCCTTCTACAAAATATTTTTCTGCTCTTCCATCGCAATACCGGCATCCATGACCGCAGCCTCTGTAGGGAGATAAAACTCTATACAATGACACCAAATAAGGTTCAGGAAGAGAGCCTCGAGAAATTCCAGATTTTGCTTCTATATAATTCATTCTTGGAACTATATTACATAAGAGTGAGAGTCTTGTGAATTAGGCTGATTTCTCGAGAGTCGTGTCCACACTGAACAAGGAATTCGCCTGGTTCAAGAATTGTTTTTCCTTTTTCATCAATTAAGGCGAGATCTTCCGCCTTCAATTGCAGAGTTACAGAGCCTGTTTCGCCTGGAAGCAGTACAATCTGGGCAAAGTTTTTTAGTTCTCTCACTGGTCTGACTACTGAGGCAATACAATCTGTTATGTACAATTGAACTGTTTCTGTTCCGGTGCGTTGTCCTATATTCGTGAGGCTTACTTGTACATTAATTGTCTCTCCCTCTTTTATTGTTTCTTTGGAAAGCGTTATGCTGTTATATTTAAAAGCTGTATAGGATAAACCTTCTCCAAAGGAAAAAAGAGGAGAAGCGTCGCAGTCGTAATACTTTCCATCATGCCAACCGGGAAGTTGATTATAATACACGGGGAGTTGACCTGTAGTTCGCGGAAAGGAAATAGGAAGGCGACCCTTGGGTTCGGCTTTTCCAAAAATAATATCTGCAGTAGCGCGTCCACCCAATGTCCCTGAGTTAAATGTTTCTAAAATAGCATCGGAAACCTGAGCAACACGATCGAATTCAAGGGGTTTTCCGTTTACTAATATAGAAACAAGGGGAATGCTTTTTTTGCGACAGACTGTAGCTAAGGCCTCTGCGAGTTCATTTTGAGCGCCAGAAAGAGCGAGGTTAGATCTGTCTTTTCCTTCTCCTGTTTGAGATAGCGTGTCACCTACCGCTAAAAATACAATATCTGCTTCTTCTGCTATTTTTAGAGCCTTTGGAATTGAATGGTTTTTTGCATCAAAAATATCGCAACCCTTGTCGTTGAGAACTTTTATTCCATTGTTTTTAGCTTCTGTGCTTATGCCTTCAAGCATGGTGGTTACATGAAAAGTCGGAACAGCGTCGAGATTAGGGAGAGGATGGGTAAAAAAGGTCCAGTCACCAAATTGAGCTCGAACTGAATCTGCATTTGGGCCAATAACAGCGATAGTGTTCACTTTTCTCCCGGTGAAATCTACACGGGTAGCGTCGTCGGCTGCTTGTTTTGCCTCGTTTGTAGCTACGGGGCGACTTCCACATATTGGAAGCGCTGGAGCTGTACCCACAATATCATTTTTCAAAAGAATAATAGAATCGCGTGCTGCTATATAGCTTTCTTCAAGATGTTCAGGGCAGCCAAAAATCTTTTCACTCTTTGCAGCGCTTGGGTCTTC
>DATFIA010000298.1:0-2118 GCA_035270545.1 Treponemataceae bacterium | reverse complement strand
TATGCAAGGCACATTAACCCCCGGCGACTTTGGCTCCCTTAAAGGCCGCACAAATTATTTAGACGAAGGCGAAGTTACCGCAACTTACATTGTAGAAAGTCTTGTTGAAATAAATCACATGAGACAAAGAGAAGTTGAATGTTAAAAAGGAGATTCATGAAACTACCGGAGAAAAACTGTACAATAAAGTTGAACGTGCACTCGCAACAAATAAAAAAACACTTATTATAGATTGTCATAGTTTTTCGTCTGTTCCATTATTATATGAGCCAAATAAAAAACCCTCTCGCCCAGACATTTGTATAGGTGCAGATCTTTTTTACACACCAGTATGTCTGACTATCGCTTTTGTAAATGCATTAGCAACAGCTTCATTTTCTTTTCCATCTAAAATAATTGCAATTCATATTTACTTTCCGTTGTTTTTAATATTTTGCATTTTAAAATATCGATTCGCATAATAAATAATTTTAAATGGTGCTTTTTTAATTTTTTTAAATTTCCAGAGCCATCCAGTTTTGGTGGGGATGTTTTTCATAGGAGTTTTCCATGTTTTTCCATACAGAATTTGTAAGAGCTTTACGGGCTCAGATGGAATAAAGAAACTATGCCCAAGGAAATCTATTTTTTGAAGGGTGTCTAGGTGTTTTCCCTTAACCGTTAATCTTTCATCAATAGTCCATCTATAACCAAAAGGTCTCCAAACATGTACTGCTTGGTATATATCTAGCTGTTCATCATTTCGAATGAATTGTAGTGTTGTTCCGTGGCGCAATGATTTAAATAAAAAACCAGCCGCAACAATAGTAGGAATCAAGGTAAGAACTCGGTCAAAATCAGTATCAAATATACCGATATCTGCATCATCATCATGCGGAATAAACCCTTTTTCTCTTATTGCACCTAAAAGGGTACCATAATATAAAAAACACACAATTTTATTCTTAGAAAGAATCTCCTGCATAAGAACCATATTTTCTAATAAAGCTTCTGGGTTTTTAATAACAAAATCACGCGCCATACAGGGTTTCTCCTAGTTTTGGTTTTTTTTAACATGGCATCAATAAGTCTATCAGGCTAATCAAAGCAAACTTGTACGTTCAGAATACACTGTTCTGATTCTATAATAATATACTAAATCTCTTATCAATATTTAACTTTATCAACTATTTCAAAATTATTCTATAAGATTAGTTTTTTTCTCTTCATGTCTATTATTCATGCAAACACTTTAATTTTTTTATGCAAGAGTAACTCATGTCCTAACTCAATCAAATACTTTTCAGTTTTCCATTTGTTTTTTTTATCATGCACAAATTGTAGATAATATTGTGCTAAGTTATCAATTTTTTCTATTCGTAGTAACCAAAAAATGCGCCATTAATGAAATTACTACAGCCCCAGCAATAGCTTTCGAGTCTCTATGAGTTAACGACGCAACCTCAACCGTTTTTTGAATAACAGTATCTTCATCATCGTAATATAACCCAATTAATCCAACTCGTATTGCCGCACCATTGCCAGATCTCCCTTCTGGAGTTCCACAATTATCATACCGGAACGAATTGCTCAAATAGTTTTCAAACGCAAGGCGACAACTGGTGCCAACTCCGTCAATTTTATTCTTGGCATAGGCATGAGCCATTGTATCCATTAGTGATTCTGAATTGGAACCATCATTTTGAATCATATTTTTCGCCAATAGAATTGTCAACTGTGTATCATCAGAAACTTGGCCTGTAAAGTTGTACAGAACCCTCTTGCAAAAAGTCAGTTTTTTAATAAGATCTTGGCCGTACCGAGGTGTAAATTTATTTGTTTTGCCTTCAACCGGCACCCCAAGTGCATCTCCTAAGGCGCACCCAATTAAAAACTTCTGATATGTATTCATATTTTCCTCCATCGTAATAAGCCGCGATTATTCAGTACAAACCCATTCTTACATAACCTGCTTCGTCCTGCGGAAAATGGTCGCACTCTTTCCAACCTTCTTCTTTCAAGTCAGATATTATATGCAACCGCGCAGCTTTTCCGGCGTTATCTCCGAACATTTTTATTATTTCTGTAATCCCAGCTTCATGATGGCGAATCTTCCGGTGTTTCATTCCATATTCTTTT
>DATFIA010000297.1:0-3363 GCA_035270545.1 Treponemataceae bacterium | reverse complement strand
AATGTATACACACCGGAAGAATACGTAGCCATGGTAATTTTGCTCTCAATTTCAGCTTCAGATATTTGTGCTACAACTAATACTGAAAAAGAAAATAAAAACAGCAATACACTAATATTTTTTTTCATATCAAACTCCCTAATTTCTTGTTATTTTATCTATTATAATATGAACGTCTTCTATTAAAATTCCTGTGAAACGTTCAATATTTTCTACTATATAAGCTTGCATCTTGTGTATTTTTCCCGTGAGCTGAGTACCAAAAGGAACATCTATAACAATTACAAGCTTATAACCAGTAGAATCAGTTTTAATTGTTAATTTTTTAATCTTAATTTGGCTATCAAATTCACCTACACAATGAATAACCATTTGACTTAATGCAGCTTCAGAAATAGTAACGCGGCCTGTTTTAGAAAATTCAGGGCGAACTACAGATTTTTCATATACTTTAGAATGAATTCCACCGACTAAAGGTCTTTGTTTTTTTTTGAGTAATACCCTAACTCGATCATAAAAAATTTGTGGATAATTTCTTTGAACCTCAATTGAGGGAACAGGAATTACATGTTTTCCTTCAACCTTACGGGAACGAATAGCTTTTTCAATTTCTTCTTGAGTCGAAATATCCTGAATTCTAATTATTTTTTGGGGTTGTGGAAGTTGAAGACGAGCAGCAATTCTATTAACCATTTTTTCTGATGTACCAAGAAGAAGAATTTTTTTAAATGGCTGCGTTTGAAGGGCTTTTGCTACGGCATCTCTATGTATTTTATCATCAAATAATGCAACACGAACTGCGGCAAGAAAGGTTTTCTCTCGCTTTGCAGAATGACCGGCTAGAATTTTGTCATCCCGAATCAACAGCCCATCGTCAATTAATAGTTCAATTCCATATTTTTGAGCAAGTAGTTGTGCGCGAAAGCTTTTACCTGTACCACTTTCACCAACAAGGGCATAAACTTTGACACCCTTAAAAAACCAATACCAATCACTGAAGCTCTTCATTCTTTCTCCAGTATAGTTCGGCTGATTCTATATGCGCAAGCACATATTCAGGAAAGTCCAAGGTAATTACTGAAAGAAACTCTTTTGGAAGAGGGGCAACAAGATGAGATGGCAGTTCAGGCATACGAATATCAGGAAAGTGTAGTTGCCATGCATGCAAAAAAAATTTTTTATCTTTTGATATACTTCCATATAATGAATCTCCCCATAAAGGAAATCCATGTTTGGAACTTTGTTTTCTTATTTGATGTTTTCGACCAGTAATTATTTTAAATAGCACAAGCGTCCGCTCTTCGTTAGATTTTGAAACTGCACAAGGAGATGCAATCGTTATCATTTTTTTATCTTCATCATCATAATCAAGCCATTCAGTCTTTTTTTTTAACAATCCATGGATTATTCCAAGATAATATTTTTCAAATATATGCTCACGCATCCCTTGCGAAAACCACCTAGCTCCATCTAAAGATCGTGAAAATGCGATAATTCCTGTTGTATCTCGGTCAAGTCTATGAAGGGGACCACTTCGAAAAGAAAGAGATTCTTTTGCACCAAGAGACTGAGGAACAAGGGTATCAAGACCTCCTTCTCCGTGAACAGCAATTCCTGATGGTTTGTTAACGAAAAGAAGATCCGATGTTTCTAAAAGTATTTCAGGCATGAGAAGAGAAAAAACGGGTTTAGTGGTAAGAATAGTACTTTTTTGTGTTTCTGTATCTGTTACTTCTGCGATTGAAATAATACTCCCTTCAGAAACACAAGATTCAGGAGAAACGCGTTTACCATCTACTCGAATTAAACCTTTTCGAAGAAGTTGGTATAATTTTGAAAGAGGAATATCTGGTAACATGCGTCTAAGAATACGATCCAAACGCCGACCTGCATCATTTTTTGTAACAATACAATTATTGAATTTCATTGTATAATAAGTATATACTAAAATCAGGTCTTGACAAAAGGTACCTTTTAACGCAAATACTATCATGATGGATCATAAAGCGATGCAACAAGTTTACCTGTTATTATATAATCCAATTTTTCTCGCAGCTGTTGCAAGCTGGGTTCTAAGTCAATTTCTCAAGACTGTTATTACCTTATTTACAAAAAAAGTACGCTCTTTCAGAGAGTTAATTGAGCTTCTTTTTTGGAAAACCGGTGGCATGCCTTCAAGTCATTCAGCTCTTGTTAGTTCTATTTGCACTACCATCGGTTTTAAAAATGGGGTTGGATCTGATTTATTTGTCTTTTCATGTTGTTTTGCACTCGTTGTTGTTAGAGATGCCGTCGGTGTACGCCGTTCAAGTGGTCAACAAGCACGGGCATTAAATGAACTGGGAAGCAAGGTTGCAACCCGTTTTCGTTATCAATTTAAGCCGGTTAAAGAGATTCAGGGACATCGACCAATGGAAGTGCTTGCCGGTATTTTGCTTGGTTTTTTTATCGGTGTTGCTTTTTCGACCTTGTAACGCCATCCAATGAAGTTTTTCTCCCTACCATCAAAATTACAAACAATTCTTTTCAGCGCTCTCCTAATTACAAGTATATTTTTTTTATTTTTGTTCCCAGTACGAACTACAACAACTATATGGAATGGTTATCGAGTTCTTTCTTGTGATCTCTCTATTGAAGAGAATCAGGTTACAAATCTACTTGATTCACTAAATATTCATGATTATGTAAGCCAATCAAGTTCTATGCTTAAAAGTTACAATACATTCATCCCAGTTCATCCTCTTATTGAAAAAGCAAATTATAACAGGCTCTCTTGGTTTATTGATGTAGACAACAATGTGCGTTATTTTTATATTCCAGATTCTACTAATCTTTCAATTAAAATTAAAAAAGCTTTTTCTAATATTACAAAATTCTGGAGTCTTGAAGACTCTGTCGGATTTACAAGTATCCCTGTTATTTTAACCCTTGTATTAATATGCATGTTGCTCATTATTCCAGGAAACCGTTTAGTAAGACTTATTACTCTTCTTCCTTCAATTTTACTTTCTTGGTCCTTAAATACGTTTTTTGGTTATATTACAGCAATTTGTTCTGTGATTTTCATTAGTTTTTTTGGCATCTTACTTCCTGATAGTAAAATTGAACTTCTCACAACTCAAAAAACACAAAGAATACGCAACCATCCTGAATTAATTTTAAGTTTAATTATTTTGTTCGTTTTTTCTGGAATAGGAGGCTTACATTCTATTTTATTGACCTTTTTTTCTCTTATCGCAAGTCTTTCCTTAATTATAATTTTAAAAACAATCCATTTCTATATAATTAATGCTCTGGCGAAAAAAAGATTACATAAAAAATTTACTCCTATTGCAATGCATCCACAAACAATAAAAGCTTTAC
>DATFIA010000296.1:0-5369 GCA_035270545.1 Treponemataceae bacterium | reverse complement strand
CTATGGTTCCTCCGGGAATGGAAACGTTTTTTTGCTGAACAGCGCGCACAACGTCGTTCAAAGAAACCCCGAGCGTTTCAAGTTTATCTCTGTCGGCTTCAATAACAATTTTATGCTCTCGAGCTCCTACTGAAGTAACCGAAGATACGTCGGATAATTCGAGTATTTTGTCGCGTAATAACGAAGCAGTTCGCTCTAAGGTCTCATAGGGAACAGATCCTGTAAGACTAATTTCTATAACAGGAAGAAAATCGTTGGAAGAAAAATCGCTGATTGAACCTTTTAAAGTACCATCGGGTAATTTTACGCCGGAAAATCGAGTTCCAACGTCTTGAAAAAGACGCTCAAATTGTGAAGAGGTAATTCCGTCGTCGAACTCAACTCGGACAATAGAAAAGCCGTCGCCTGTAACGCTCGATATTTGTTTTAGTTTGTCGAGGCCCTGCATTTCTTGTTCTATTTTTCTTGTCACAGAGCGCTCAATATCATCTGCAGTTGCTCCGGGATACGGCACCGTAATATTTGCCCAGAAAAAGGGAACTTCGGAGAACTGCTCTTGAGGCAAACGACTTATACTAATAAAGCCTAAGGTTAAAAGCGTTATAAGGAGAATATTTAATAGTACATGATTATCTACCGAAAACTTGGGTATATTCATTTTTGTATCCTATTCCCTTGTTCCACTTTCACCACGGAGAGTAGTTGTTACCGGAGTTCCATTTTGAAGGCGAGTCAAGGCACTAATTATAAGAGAGTCCCCTTCTGTTAAGCCACTATTAATTTCCGCTCTCACTCCCTGTCTGCGGCCAACGCTAACTTCTTTAATTCGAGCTTTGCCCTCTTCTTCTACAAAAACTGCATAACGGTCATTTCTTTTAATAAGTGCTGCTAAAGGAATTACAAGAGAAGGTTCATCTGCTCTAACCTGTATTTCCACCGTAGCAGACATACCAGATTTTACTAAGTTTCCCCACTTGTTATCGAAAGAAACAATAACGGGAAAACTTCCCGTTGCAGAATCTGCACCTGCGCCGACTGCGGATACAAGGGCATCTATATTCCTATCGCCCAAGGCAGAAGGAACAAAAACACGGGCCTTAGCACCCGCTTCAATTAAACCAATCTCCCGCTCTCCAACAGATACTTGAACTCGAAAAGCAGAGTTATCTACAATGCGAGCCACCCGTGTAAAGGCAGATAAAATATTTCCTATAGTCGCCGCATCTTCTTTATACGCTACAATTCCTGATATTGGTGAGCGCAAAGTGGTATCTTTCCATGTTTTAAGAGCCGTTTCATATTGAGAGCGAGACGCACTTTCGGTGCTTCGAGCTCGAGAAAGAGCTGCAGTAGAAGAGCCGCCGCTTTCGACAAGTTTTTCAGTTCCAGAAAGATCAAGCTGAGCAGATGAGAGTTGATCTTTAGCCCTCTCAAGATTCAATGCAGCAAGACTATCGTCTACCTTAAGAAGTTCTTGCCCTGCAACAACCTTATCTCCAATAGCAAAGGATAGTTTTCTAATAATTCCTTGAGTTTCTGAAACAACAATTGCTTCATTAATTCCAGAAACCACACCGGAGGCAGAAACAGAATTTACTAAAACAGCCCTACTCACGGTCACTGTTTCTACTGCTGTTGTATCTTTTGAGGCCCCACCTTCCCAGGCAGTTGCACTACTCACCGCATCTGGCTTAAAGATGCAGGAGCCTAAGCCCAAAACTACGACGCAGGCTCCTATTAGAAGAGATTTTCTCAGCTTTCGATTCATTTTTTCCACCTTACATTATAAAAATTGCAGTAAAATACTTTTTTAATAAAATCCATAGTGTAAATATACAGTATTGCTATTGTAACTTCCATTAAAAAAGCATTGTTTATTATTCAACTCTCTTGACTTGCGAATAGCTATGTATTATTTTTAATGAATAACCTCCCCCACGGGGTGGGTGTCCAAGAAGCTATGAAATAAGCTTAACACAAAAGGAGTTTTTTATGAAAACTGAACTTTTTACTATAGAAGGAATGTCATGTGCTTCTTGCTCAGGACATGTAGAGAGAGATGTCTCGAAGCTCGTAGGAGTAACAGAAGTACAGGTTAATCTTCTAACTGGAAGTATGACGGTTTCTTTTGATGAAAGTCGTGCAAGCACGGAAAAGATAATTGAAACAGTCACTAATGCAGGTTATACCGCTCGCGCAGATATTAAAAGCATGGGTGATACTTCTAAAAAAAAAACTGATGAGGTAAAAGAGGATCATGAAGCTGTAGCACAAAAAGCTATGCGGCTGCGGCTTTTTATCTCATTCTTGTTTGCCCTCCCTCTTGTATATATTGCCATGGGGCATATGGCAGGCTGGCCAATTCCCATGTTCTTTATGGGGGCCGAAAATTCTCTTGTTTTTGCTTTAACTCAATTTATACTTGTACTGCCTGTTGCCTTTGTTAACATAGGGTACTTTAAAAGCGGAGGCAAAGCTCTTTTACGTGGATCTCCGAATATGGACTCTCTCATAACCATTGGAGCAGGAGCCTCTATTTTTTATGGAATAGTTGTTATGTATGAAATGGCAATAGCCCTTGGACAAGGAAACAGTGCAGTAGCTCTTTCACATACTCACAATCTTTATTTTGAATCGGCAGCCATGATTCTTTCTCTTATCACCCTCGGTAAATATCTTGAAAACAGAGCAAAAAAAAGTACAACTCAGGCAATCTCAGGTCTTATAAAACTCCGACCAGATACCGCTACCCTGCTAAAGAATGGAAAAGAGTCAACAATTTCTGTAGAAGATATTCAAGTTGGAGATCATATCGTAATTCGGCCCGGGCAATATATACCAGTCGATGGAGTCATTATAGAGGGCCAAACCTCGGTAGACGCCTCTGCAATTACTGGAGAAAGTATTCCAACATTGAAAACAGTTGGAGACCGCTTATGGAGTGCTTCAATTAATCTTAATGGATACTGTGTCTTCAAGGCCGAAAGAATTGGAGAAGACACAAGTCTCGCTCGTATAATAAAACTTGTTGAGCAAGCCTCTTCTTCTAAAGCAAAGATATCAAAACTTGCAGACCGAATAAGTAATTACTTTGTTCCTGCAGTTATAGCTATTTCTATCATTAGCTTTGGAGCCTGGCTTTTACTTGGTGCAACCTTTTCTTTTGCATTTTCTATAGCTATTTCTGTTCTCGTTATTTCTTGTCCTTGTGCTCTTGGTCTTGCAACTCCAACAGCAATAATGGTCGGAACAGGCATGGGTGCAAAAAATGGTATTTTGGTTAAAAGTGCAGAGTCACTCGAAATTGCACATAGTGTAAAAACGGTTGTTCTAGATAAAACCGGAACAATAACTGAAGGGAAACCCAAAGTAACAGATATAATATCTGTAAGCGACCTTGATCATAATGAATTATTAACTCTTGCAGCTGCAATAGAAAAAAACTCAGAACATCCACTTGGTATGTCAATTATTGCCGAAGCAAAAGCCTCAGGCATTTCATTTCCAAAAACAGATTTTTTTCAAGCACATCCAGGAAAGGGCGTTGAAGCGATAGTAAAGGGAAAAAGATACTTCGCCGGGTCTCCACAGCTTCTTTCAGAAAACAATATTCCAATAGAAGCACTTCTCCCAGAACTTAACAGACTTGCATCTGAGGGGAAGACACCTTTTTGCTTTGGGAGCGAAAAAGGTGCATTAGGAATTATTGCTGTTGCGGATGTTATAAAAAAAGGAAGCAAAGAAGCCATTTCGCAATTCAAAGCCTTAGGCTTAGAAGTTATTATGCTTACAGGCGATAATCAAAGAACGGCAGAAGCGATACGAAAAGAAGCGGGAGTTGAAAGAGTGTATGCACAACTTCTTCCCGAAGATAAAGCAACGGTAATTCAGAATCTAAAAAAAGAAGGTAAAAAAATAGCAATGATTGGGGATGGTATAAATGATGCACCTGCCCTTGTCGCTGCAGACATAGGAATTGCAATAGGAGCCGGCACAGATATTGCCATTGACTCAGCAGATATTGTTCTCGTAAATAGCGACTTACGAGACGCTGTTGCAGCTCTTAAACTTGGAAAAGCAGTAATGAAAAATATAAAACAAAATCTTTTTTGGGCTCTTATATACAATACCCTTGGAATACCAATTGCAGCAGGCGTCTTTTTTGGACTTACCGGATGGACACTCAATCCAATGTTTGCTGCTGCAGCCATGAGTTTTAGTTCAGTATCTGTCGTTCTAAATGCCCTTCGGCTTAATTTTTTTAAGAGAAACAGATAACCATGAAAGCAGATACTAAAAAAGTTTCATTGCTATTAAAAACCGCTCGGGGCCAATTAGATGGAATACTTAAAATGATAGAAGATGATCGCTACTGTATTGATATATCAAACCAGATTCAAGCAACAACTTCTATTCTAAGAAAGGCGAATACAGAAGTGCTTACAGCACACATGCATCACTGTGTTCGCCAATCTTTTCTCGACGGTAATGAAATAGACAGAGAAACCAAAATGAACGAATTAATACGCATTTTAGAAAAGAGCACCAAATAGACAGTATAAATAGAGTATTTCAAAAGTTCCAACCTTTTGGAAGTGGGTCTGAATACGGCTGTTTTTTCTTACAATAGCAGCCGTTTTTGAAATACTCGACAGAAGCTCGTATTATGAGTTATAATGACTCAAAAGTTTGAATGGGGTAGGTGTATCATGAATACCATGCATTCTCCAACCGTCTATGAGCCCTTAAATGAAACACAGATAAAAAACGGTTTTAGAAAACAGAATAGTTTTTTCGCTCCAGCATTTGATTTTTCTTCTTTTGAAATACCAGAAGAAAATTCTTGTGCGAGTATACTAAAAGAATTTGTTCACCTCGATTTTACCGAAGATGAAGCTCGATTTCATTGGAAAGGTATTACTCAAAATGCCGCTCACCTACAAAAAAAATTGAAACGAAACGTAAACACCCCTATGGCAATAGTAGATTATTTTACTAATATTACACATATATTGAATGCACCTCTCATTATAGAAATAAATGCATTTAGGCAAACAGAACGCCAAGCAATGGTAGATAGCCTTACCGGAATTTTTAATCGTAGATACATGGATATTATTCTTAAAAAAGAAATAAACCGAAGTGCACGGTATAAAAAAGATTTTTCTATAGTCCTTTTGGATATAGATAATTTTAAAATAGTGAATGATACTCGAGGCCATCCATTTGGAGATAAAGTATTAAGAAAATTAAGTAATCTTTTACGAGAAAGTCTTCGAGAAGAAGATGTACTTTGTCGCTATGGTGGAGAAGAATTTCTCGTTATTCTCCCAGAAACTAATAGAGATTGTAGTCTTACTATGGCAAAC
>DATFIA010000295.1:0-18062 GCA_035270545.1 Treponemataceae bacterium | reverse complement strand
TCTTCAGACGAAAGAACAGTTTCTATGTAACTATTGAAAGCGTTATCGTAAACCACCGTAGATATTACAGCGCCTGAATTTGAAATTATTTTTAACGAAGCATCTTTCCCAAAAATATTTGTGAGCCTTTTTGTCGTAGAGAGTAATTGGTAGGCGAGAATATCAGCATCTATTGTTACAGCAAGCATTCCAACACATGTTTTGGAACTATCTATTAAACTTGTTCCAATGACAATTTGTTTTTTTCCAGTAGATTTAGAAAAAGAAGGGTCTGAAATAGTTGTTAACTTATTGTTTTTTGTATTTTCAGAAACAAGTTTTTTAAAGTACTCTCGTTCAAGTAAAAGGGTTGGCTTTGACTGTGGGTCGGTGTTTTTGGGTGTTACTAAACCGCCAAAAGCGGGATTTCCCGCGTTATCTGAGCGGAAATAGGAGCCATCTTTCTTTACAAGAAGGAATGAATCAAATGTACCGTTTTGTTTTGCAAGAGAATTGAGCATTGGCCCAGAATTATCCCAGTCAAAATTATAGACAGAAGGATCAAGAGAAAAGGCTCCAACAAAACCAATCTTGTCAGAAAAAACAGATCCTGTTTCTTTTGCCAGAGAACTGGTAAATTCATAGAGCAAATCTGTTGCATTTTTTTGAATCGTTTTCCCTGTTTTAAGCACGATAAATGACATACCACCAATAAAAGGTAGGAGGGATATCATAACAAACAGAAGCCCGAGTTTTTTTTTAAGTTTCATTTTTTCCTTTGCCTTTATTTAACGTTTTTATTTGAAAAAACAATGATCCTATCAAAATGATAAAATTTTTGTTTTTGATCTTTCATCGGGTTAAGGGTGACCTTTGTCCCTGTTTCCACTTGTGTAATGTATCCAATAGCCGTTTCATTTATTTTTCGCGCGGCTTCTATAATTGTATAAAAATTTACTTCGCTGTCAATTCCAACATAATTTTCTACAGGGTTTAAGTAAATTTTAGCCTTTTTAGGTTGTATAAGTTCTCTGGAAAGGTGCAAAAGCGGCGGATGAAGTAAAATTTGGGTTGCTAATTTAATTATTATATCAGTAGAAAGACCTTCTTGAATACTCTTTGTTTCTTGTGTTAAGGCCCCAAGAAGAATCGTTATATTATTTGTTAACCCTGTTCGAGCAAGTATCTCTTTTACGCGTTGCAAAAGTTCAATTTCTGCACTTGAATCGGGGCCTCCTTCTGCACAAATAATAATGTTTTCAAAATACTCAAATTTTATTGTTTCAAGAATATCGCCTTTATGTTGATTTGCATGTTGCCAAGCAATAGAAAGATTCGACTTGTTGAAATCAGAAACTAAGGGATCCTTTTCACTAACAATCAGAACTGTTTTAGGGGCTTCACTCAATTCTTTCAATTTAGAAATTAAAGGGGTTCCTTCTGTGCCCCAGCCAAGAATTAAAAATGATTCTTCTCTATCTGATTCAAGTTTTCCACTTACTATTTCGTTATAGTCTGGAACGGGAAGAAATGCCGGCGCCATACTAATTTTGTTTAAATCAGAAGCTAAAATTAAGAGCTCTGTTTCTTCGGTAATCAAAGTATTTTGATCTGGATTAAAAACAAAAGATTCATTTTGTTTAATACCGATAGGGCAAGCATTTTCAAAGGCGCGTAGAACTTTACTCCATGTAGATCCAATGAAGTCTGTGCTTGGGTATTGATATATATCGTTTCCTTTAACTGAAAGAATTTCGTTAAAAACTGCTTTTAAATTTTTTTGTCTGCATACTTGTGCTGCAATATAGGGGAAAAGAGTTTCCACACATACAAGGGATTCCTCATTAAATCCATAATTAATAAGTTTTTGTTTGTATTGCTCTTTTGCAATTATTGCTATAAGAAGGGGTTGTGCGTTTTTTGAATCAAGCAAGGGCTTTAAGACTGAAAGGATAGCAAACGTTTGCATATCTCCATCGGGTTGTCCAAAAAGGTTTATGCATATTGCATCCGCCTTCCATGGTTCAACACGAAGGAGATCTGACTCAAGAGATGGGTTTCCTTTGTAAAATACAAATCTATTTTGAAGTTCAGCAATTGATTCTGAGTCAGGTTCTTTTTGAGCAAGCATAACTATTTTTTTGTCAGGTTTTAAATAAGCCTGTGAAATCTCATTAAATATAACAGTAGTTGTTTGAGAGGCACCGAGAATTAAAATATGTTCATGAAATTTATGCCTTAATTTAATCATTGATTTTCCTTGTTTTCTAATAAAATACCAATTCTTGTTATTTTTCTGCCTTTTATGTCTTCGACAATAAAGGTAATATCTTTATAACGTATTCGCTCTCCTGGTTCCGGAAGCTTACCTGCTTGTTCAAGTATAAATCCCCCAACAGTTTCGTAAAAATCTGAATTAAGATTGGTCCCTATCATTCCATTTAAATCATCTAACTTGAGACTTCCCGGTAGTCTTAAATATCGGGCATCAACAACTTCTACCTTACCTGTTGGGGTGCTAGCTGTTATGTCATACTCGTCTTTTATACCACCAAAAACAGCAGATATGGCATCTCTCATGGTAACAAGCCCAGAGGTAGCACCGTGTTCGTCTATTACTATTGCCATGTGATGTTCTTCATTTTTAAGTTCTTGTAGCAAACTTGAAGCTGTTTGTGTTTCCGGTACAAAAAGAATCGGTCTTACCAAATTCTTAATACTTGTTGATACATCATCGGTTCGAATCGTAAGTATATCTCTATAATGTATCATACCAATCATAGTATCCAAAGTTTTTGAATATACGGGCATACGTGAAAAGCGTTGAGTTCTAAAAACTGTTCGCACCTGTGAAATACTTGTGTTAATTTCTACTGCTGCCATAGCGGTTCGAGGTACCATAATTTCTCTTAATCGAATATCCGTAAAGTCCCAAGCCTTATGAAGTAAGCGGTGTTCTCCTTCTTCAATAACGCCTTCTCTTCTGCCTACTTCAATAATCGTTTTAAGTTCATCCTCTGTAATTCTATGACTTGATCCCGGTGATAACCGTTTAAGAGAATGGATAAAAAAATTATTGATGGTAGAAAAAAACATGACGAGGGGAAAAAATAGTTTTTCTAAGAAATTAAGAAAGGGTGCTATGGCAGAAGCTATTTTCTCGTTATACCTTGACGCAATGGTTTTGGGAAGAATTTCTCCAAAAATAATGATACTGAGTGTCATTATTGCTGTTGCTACTCCAATTCCATTAGACCCAAGTATGCTGATAGCGAAGGCTGTAGCAAGGCTTGATGCCCAGTTATTTACAATGTTATTTCCAATTAAAATAGTTGTTAATAGTTTTGAAGGTTCTGATAGTAATCTGATTAATGTTTTAGAAGAAGTTGTTCTCGATTTTTTAAGTCGTCTCAATTGTATTTTAGAAAGAGAAGTGCAGGCAGTTTCTGAGGCAGAAAAAAAAGCTGAGGAACAAAGTAACAAAAATAAACTAAGGAATAATATAAAAATATTGTTCATTTATATTCCTCAGGAGGTGTTACAAGGACGGTTTCAATTCTATTATTGTGAATTTCAATAACTGTAAAGGTGAATCCTTGTTCACTAATGCTTATTCCGGGTTCAGGTATATCGTCATGTCTCTCTAAAATAAAACCTGCAATAGTATCATAAAACTGTGACTCAAGATTAATGCCGATAATCTCCGCAAGGGTTTCAAGTCTTTCATTTCCATCAATTTTAAAAGGTGCCATGGGTAGATCTTCATTGTTTTCTACACCGGAATTTGCTTCACTTGTTGAATCAAGGTTCCCCTTTGTTTGACCAAAAATTTCATCTACGAGATCTTCGGTTGTAACGAGTCCAGCTGTTCCCCCATATTCATCTATAATAAGAGCAATGGTGCTATTCTGCTTTTTAAATAAAGATTGTAAGAAGGAAATTTTACCTGATTCAAAAACAAAAACAGCAGGCCTGAGAAAATTTTTTAAGTTAAAATCTTTTTGTTCAAATGCTGGAGCAAAAAGAAGATCTTTAATGTATAAGATTCCTAAAACATCATCAATATCTTTGTTGTATACCGGGAATCGTGAAAAGGGCGATTTTTGTGATAATGAAAGAATTTCATCGTAGGTGGAATTAATAGAAATAGCTTCAATATCTGTACGAGGTATCATGAGTTCTCTCATGGTGAGATCTGTATAGCGAAGTATTTTATGCATCATACTTCTTTTTTCAGATTGTATAAGACCTTCTTCTTCACCATCTTCTATTAAGTTTTTTATGTCTTCTTCTGTAACAACACTTTCGTGAAGTCGAATATTTTTTCGGAATATTTTTTGAACAAAATGAGAAAAAAATCTGAAGATGAGTACAATAGGACGAGCTATAAAAAAAAGTATGCTTAGGGGAAGAGATAATCTTAAGGCGATGCTTTCACTTCGAATGAGGGCAACAGATTTTGGGAGGATTTCTCCAAAAATAAGAAGAATAATAGTTGAAACGGCAACGGCTATTCCTACCCCGGGGTTTCCAAAAAGTGTAAGAGCTAAAGCAGTTATCAATGCAGAAGTTCCAACATTTACAATATTATTACCGATTAAAATAATGGTTAAAAATAATTCTTTATTTTCTATAAGACGTTCTACTCTACGAGCAGCAGTACTTTTTTTTTCTGCTAAATATCGTATTCGAAGTCTACTTGCGGAAAGAAATGCAACTTCTGCGGCAGAAAAAAACATAGAGAAAAGTAAAAAAATTACTAGGAGTACGATGTAAAGAAAATAAGAAGGTGGGTCTGATGATTCCATATACTTTATCCTTAGAATAGCGTATATGGAATGCATCGTCAATTAAATTTTTATTGGTTGACTGGAGAAGACCCTTCAGGTGAAGCTTTAATTTGATCAATTGTAGCTTGAATCTGGGGCGCGCCCTGATTTTCTGGATCTGAAGCTATGGCTTTTTCAAGCCATTGAATAACTTTTTCGTTCTCTACTGTTTCAGACATAGCGTACATATATGCACCCATGTACCATGCTTCCTGGTTTTGTGCAGGACTTAGGCTTTCAGAGTCGGTAATTCCAAAAAAACAGTCCCCTGCAGCAGTAAGATTCTGTGCCTGATACAATGAAAGGGCATCTAGATATGCAACCTGTAGCATGTATTCACCCTTAAGCCCAGCTGAACCGTCTGCGTCGAGGGTTGGAATTTCTCGAATGAGGTCGGCATAATCTTGACGTTGAGAAGGGTTCACTACGTCTATAAAGGCGTCAATATTTTTTGCTCGCTCAATTCCTTTTGAAGAAGAAATCTTTTTTTTCAGAGCAACAATTGTATTTCTGGTCTCTGTAAAAGAACCTATAAAGTTAAAAAACTCTTCGGTACTTGTTGCTTCAATAGCACCAGAGGCAAAAATTTCGCCTGTACTTGTTTGAAGAACAAAAAAGGGAAGTCCCTGTACACCGTAAGTCATTGCAATGCCATAGTTTTTTTCAATTAAGGCTGGATCCATAAGGGTTTCATCTTGAACAACATCTATATTACATAGAACATGTTTTTTACTTCCCTTCTTGAAGAATTCATCGGTAAATACATTGGTGATCAGTTCTTTACTTGGATCATTCCAATCTGAGCCGGTAAAAGCAATTAAGAGGTCTTTTTTGCTTTTTTCGGCAGCCATTTTTGCTTGATCTAGATCTGTGATCCAGGTCTTCTGGGGCGTTGCACATCCAACAAGGGTTAGTGCGACAAGTGCTATCGCAGTTACAAGTTGTTTTTTCATAAAAATCTCCTCGAGAAATAATTCAAGCAGTATACGTTAGTTCTGCCAATATGCTACACCCGCAGTGAAAATGTTTTGACATGTATCACCGGGGATGTTAGAGAAAAGAGGACCAGATGCAGTTCCAAGAGGTCGTTCGCTGTGGCCCATTTTACCAAGGACCCGTCCACTAGGATCTGTCATTCCTTCGATTGCAAACATGGACCCATTTGGATTATCAGGTTCAGTCATAACCGGAACGCCAGACTCATCTACATATTGAGAAAAAATCTGGCCATTTTTAAATAAATCTTGAGCAAGTGAATCATCGATTATAACACGTCCTTCGCCATGTGAAAGAGGTATTGTATGAATTTTACCATGTAACAGGTTTTCGCCATTGGCCCATGGTGTCGCATCGCTTGTTATTCGAGTGCGAACAAAGCGAGAAACATGCCGACCAATCGTATTATAGGTAAGCGTTGGCATATCTTCTGAGGGGCTAAGAATTTTACCGTAGGGTACGAGTCCAACTTTAATGAGGGCTTGAAAACCGTTACAGATACCTAATATGAGACCTTTTCTGGTATCTAGTAAGTCCATTATTCCGTCTGCTATACGGTTTTCTCTAATGATATTTGCAATAAACTTTCCAGATCCATCTGGCTCGTCTCCTGCGGAGAAGCCTCCAGAAAAAGCTAAAATATGGGAGGCATCAATTGCGTTTCGAAGTTCCATTAAAGATTCTTCAAGATCTTTTGGTGTGCGGTTTCGAAGAACAATTATACGAGGTTCTGCACCAGAGAGTCTAAACGCTCTTGCCATATCATATTCGCAGTTAGTTCCGGGAAAAACAGGAAGTACCACTAATGGTTTTTGACTTCGGATTGCTGCCTTTTTGGTGCGCCGGTTTAGGAACTGAGATTCTGAATAAGGTGAGTTTGCCGATGCCCATGTCGGCATTGTGCCAGCGGGAATTATTCCTGATACGGGAGGAAATACAGGGGCAAGTGTTTTTTCCCAAGTCATTTGTGATTGATCGAGTGGAATTTTTATTGAACCCGCAATAATTACAGGTTCTGATATTGTTTTTCCAATAAGAGTCCATCCTGTGTGAGGTGGTAAAATTTCAGTTCCATCTATTTCAAGAAGAAGAGATCCATATAAGGGTGCAAAGAGGACGTTGTGTTCGCCTTTAGTTCCAAAAACAAGTGGAAGAGAAATTGAATTGGTCGCATCTGTGTCGAGTTCTATACCAATTCGATTTCCAAAACACATTTTAGAAAGAGAAGCCGCAATGCCTCCCCGAGAAATTGGGTACGCTGCACGAATTGATCCTGTTTTTCTTAAAGCTGAGATAGCCCTAGATTGATTAAGAAAAGCATCCCAATGAGGGGTGTTATCTGCCAGCCATGGTGTAGAAACAAGAACAATATGATTTCCAGGAGCGGAAAAAGCTCCACCAATAATATTAGAAGAGTCCGTTACCGCAACAGCAAAGGATACAAGAGTTGGAGGTACGCTTAGGTCATGGAAGGTACCAGACATACTGTCTTTTCCTCCAATAGAAGCCGTTCCGGCTGCAAGTTGTGCAGAAAGAGCTCCAAGTAAGGCTGCTGCGGGTTTTCCCCAGGCCTGTTCAGATGATGTTTTTTCAAAATATTCTTGAAATGTTAATCTGGCACTGCTTGGATCTCCGCCGAGACAGAGTATTTTAGTCAGAGATTCTAGAACAGCATATTGAGCTCCATGAAAAGGACTCCATGAAGCCGCAGTTGGATCATATCCCATTGTCATGAGGCTGGCAGTTGTTGTTTCTTTATTTGGCCCGACTGGAATTCTGGCTGCCATTCCGCATTCTGGAGTAGACTGATACGCTCCACCCATGGGGAATAAAATGGAAGATGAACCGATAGAGCCGTCGAAGCGCTCCGAGAGACCTCTTTGGGAAGCGACAGCTAAGGAAGCAAGATTCGTTTTCCAGCGTTTTTCAAGCGAGGCATCTTTTCCTGAATTATTCCAGTCCCACGGTTTTGAAGGAGCTGCTATATAGGCTTTGGCACTTCGCGTTGCCCCAGCTGTATCTAAGAATTCGCGCTCTATATCTACAATCGTCTTGCCCTTCCATTTCATAACAAGGCGATTGTTTGATGTAACTTTTGCAATAATGGCTGCATTCAAGTTTTCTTTTTGTGCAGCAGCTATAAATGCTTCTGCATCGGCCTTTTTTACAACAACGGCCATGCGTTCTTGAGATTCTGAAATAGCAAGTTCTGTTCCGTTAAGGCCTTCGTATTTTTTAGGAACAGAGTCAAGGTCTATGTCGAGGCCGGGTGCCAATTCGCCAACTGCAACGGCCACACCTCCAGCCCCGAAATCGTTACATCTGCGAATAAGACGCGTGACATTTGGGTCGCGAAAGAGGCGTTGAATTTTACGCTCTTCTACCGCATTACCTTTTTGGACTTCGGCTCCTGCTGTTGTAACAGATTCACTTGTATGTACTTTCGAAGAACCAGTTGCACCACCAATTCCGTCGCGACCAGTGCCACCACCAACCATGATTATTAAATCCCCGTCTTCAGGTTCTTCACGAACAACCGAAGAGACTGGGGTAGCAGCAATAACTGCGCCGAGTTCCATACGTTTTGCAAGAAAGCCAGCGTCATAGTATTCTACAACTTGGCCTGTGGTGAGACCTATTTGATTTCCATAAGCAGAAAATCCAGCAGCAGCTTCGCGAGTAAGTTTAATTTGAGGAAGTTTTCCAGGAATTGTTTCGGTTATAGGTCTGGTTGGGTCTCCAGCTCCCGTTACACGCAATGCTTGATATACCCAAGCGCGACCAGATAAGGGGTCTCTGATTGCTCCTCCTATACAGGTTGCCGCTCCACCGAAGGGTTCAATTTCTGTGGGATGATTATGTGTTTCATTTTTGAACATTAGAAGCCAGGGTTCTGTGGATGTTACAGAGCCTGAGTCGTCGGTGATTTTTACATCAATATAGATAGAACACGCGTTTATTTCAGCTGATTCTTCAATATCTGCAAGAAGCCCTCTTTTTTTTAAGGCTCTCGCTCCAATCGTCGCCATGTCCATCAGTGTAAGTTCTTTGCTTTTATTTACATATAACTCGGTTCGAAGACCGGAATATACCGAAAGAGCAGTCTTGATAGGTTCAGTGAGTGGACTTTCTTCTATTTCAATATTCTCAAGAACAGTATTAAAAGTTGTATGTCTACAATGATCGGACCAATACGTGTCTAGAACCTTAAGTTCCGTTTCTGTTGGGTTGCGACCTTGTTTTACAAAGTAGTTTTGCAAGAAGGTTATATCTGCAAGATCCATTGCTAAGCCAGAATTAGCATGAAACTTTTCGAGTTGTTTTTCGTTTAGTTGTGTAAAACCTTCTATTATAGTGATGGGAGACGGCTCTCCAGTAATCATTGTAAGGTCTAATGGTTTTGTATGAGTCGCTTCTCGGGAGTCAACGGGATTAATAAGATAATCGCGGGCTTTTTCAATATCTTCGGGAGAAAGAGATCCTTGAAGGACAAAAAGACGGGCACATCTGACTATTATTTCTTCTTTTTCACCTGGAGCTTTTAGCAAAGCGAGACACTGAGTTGCGGAATCTGAGCGTTGATCGTACTGACCAGGGACATATTCTATCGCAATAACTGTTTCATTCTCACAGAGGGGAAAGGTTTCAAAATACACAATGTCGCTTTGAGGTTCGGAAAAAATATGAGTAGCAGCTGTTTTCAGCATGTTCTCAGTAATACCTTGGATGTCGTATCGATTAAGATAGCGAAGGCTCTCGATATGTGTTATTCCAACAAAATTAACTAAGTCGGACAGTGTTCTACGTGCTTCGTTTTCGAATCCCTTTTTGCGCTCGATACACAGGCGATAGACTGTTGGTTTCATCAGTGTTTCCTCCGAAATGAATAGGTCTGGGTATAATGCCACAAAACGGTGTGAAATTCTATGAGAGGGGAGCTATTCGGGTATTAAATATAAATGCATATCTGTGGTATCTTAGTTATTAGAATGTAAACACGTTAAGGAGACTCTCATGCAAGAAATTCTTGATTTATTACAAAACGACGCTCGACTTACCGCAGAGGATATAGCGACAATGACTGGCAAAAGTGTAACAGAAGTTACTACTCTGATTGCTCAGATGGAAAAAGATGGAATTATATTAAAATATACAGCGGTTGTGAATCAGGAAAAAATTCCGCAAGAGAAAGATCTTGTTCGCGCCGTTATAGAAATACAAGTTTCTCCTGAACGAGAACACGGTTTTGATGCCCTTGCTGAAAGGATCTATAGATTTCCTCAAGTTAAGTCTTTGCATCTTATGTCGGGGGGTTATGATTTACAGGTTGTTATAGAAGGTAAAACATTAAAAGATGTTGCATTTTTCGTTTCAGAAAAACTTGCAACATTAAATGGCGTAAAAAGCACAAAAACTCATTTTGTATTAAAAACATACAAAGAAAACAATATTGTATATGTTGATCAAAAAAAAGATAGAAGACAAGGTGTGACTGCATGAACGAACGCAAAGACCGTTTCTCAGAGAAAATACTCAAGGTAGCTCCATCTCCAATACGTAAGTTTTTTGATCTTATTATTGGCCGCGACGATATTATTTCTTTAGGCGTTGGTGAGCCAGATTTTCCAACACCTTGGGTTATGAGAGAAGAAGCGTTTTATCATTTGGAACAAGGCCATACTTCATATACTTCAAACTGGGGTATTCTTGAACTTCGACAAGCAATTTCAACATATTTACTCAAGTACAATCTCGATTATGATCCAAATAATGAAATTCTTGTAACGATTGGGGTGTCTGAAGCAATAGACGCTGTACTTCGAGCAATTTTGAATCCCGGGGATGAAGTGATTGTCGCAGAGCCATGTTACGTCTCGTATCAGCCTTTGGTTGAAATTTGCGATACAAAACTGATTCGCCTCGACACTGCTCCTACAGATTTTATACCCACAGCTGCAGAGATAGAAAAGCTTATTACCCCAAAAACAAAAGCAATTATGCTTTGTTCCCCGAGTAATCCAACAGGCAGAATGATTCCTCCAGATGAACTTGAAAAAATTGCGGCCTTAGTTAAGAAGCACAAAATATGGGTTCTTTCAGATGAAGTGTATTGTGAACTTGTATACGATGGAAAAAAACATGTTTCAATAGGCTCCTTTCCCGGAATGAAAGATTACACTATTGTATTAAACGGCTTTTCGAAGGCCTTTGCTATGACTGGGTGGCGTATTGGGTATCTCGCTTGTCCTGTAGACCTCATGACTCAGGTGCACAAGCTCCATCAGTATTCCACAATTTGTGCTCCTATAATGAGTCAGTATGCTGCCTTGGAAGGATTAAGAAACGGTGCCGATGAAGTTGAAAAAATGAGAGTTTCGTATCAACAACGACGGAATCTATTAATTCATGCGTTTGAAGGAATGGGAATACCGGTGGTCGCTCCAGAGGGTGCCTTTTATGTTTTTCCAGATATTCGAAAAACGGGCTTAACTTCAGAAGAATTTGCTACGCGTTTAATAAGTGAGTATAAGGTTGCAGTTGTTCCAGGAACTGCTTTTGGCCTTGGTGCAGAAGGCTTCGTTCGCTGTTGCTATGCAACTGAGATAGGGAAGTTAAAAGAAGCTATGAGACGAATAAAACTCATGGTAGATGGAAAACCCCTTATTTAAAACTTGTGGAGTATATATATGTCTAAAAAAGCTTTTGTTGCAGTCTTGTTTCTTTGTTTAGGTTTTTCGCAACTTGCAGCACAAAAAGTATACTCTCTTGAAAAAGCAGTATATGAGCTTGCTCGTGGGGTGTCTTCAAAACTCCAGCAGGGAACTAAAATAGTAATCTATGATATTCAGGCGGAAAAATCTGAATCGAGTGCCTTCCTTATTGATGAACTAACAAGAGCTCTTCTTGATATAGGAAGCCTCAGGGTTGTTGATAGAGGTAGTATAGAAAAAATTCAAGATGAGCTTTCTTTTCAGATGTCTGGAGATGTGAGCGATGAGTCTGCACAGAGGCTTGGTGCTATATTGGGAGCAGAATCTTTACTGACAGGGTCCTTTGATTCCTATAAAGGTAAATATAGACTTACCCTAAAATCTATACAGGTAGAAACATCTGAGATTCAATATATGGGAGTTGTTTCGATTATTGCTAACGCCGAAACGGATGCTTTGCTCGGAAGGAAAGCAGGCCCCAATGTGGCTGTTGTTGCAGTGGGTTCAGCCGCTAGATCTGTAGCAGATTTCTCTTCTCGTGTTGTATGTTCTACAATTAACCCTTTTTTAGGTATGGGTTCTTATATACAAGGAGATTTCGAAGGTGGTGGTACGGTAACCTTTTGGGAACTAGCTTCTATTGCAGGCATTGCATATTTTGGAAGGAACGATGACATAAGTAATTCGGATGTCTCTTTTATGACTGCAGTAAGTGGTGGTGTTTTAATTGCGACAGTTGTGTATGCAATTATTCGCCCATGGCGATTTAATAGAGACCCGTCCGTTGCCTCTGTTTTACCCTCTTTTTCACTCGGCTTTGATGCTTCTGTCTTACAGGAAAAAAAATTACCTCTTTCAGTCCAATGGACTATTCGTTATTGATTTCCTTTTTTCGATAGATTCTTTTGCATTTTCGATTAAACCGGCGGCAGTAAAAATTGCTGCCGACCGGTCATAGGCCTCTTTTGCTTTTTCTGTATTTCCAGATTTTTCTAACACCACACCAATAGATTGCCAGTCCATTCCAATGGCAAAAGAGTTTTCACAGCGACGATCAAATTCTAATGCTCTGTGCAGTGCTTCTATTGATAAGGTGTATTGGCCGGCTTTTGAGCGCGAAGAAGCTATGAGATACCAGTCATAGGCAGCCTCTTCTAAGTAGTTGTTTTTAACATGAATCTTTTCTGCTTGTAAAAAAGCGTTTTCAGCTTCTTTTGAATGGCCCATTTCTTTTTCTGCAAGACCTATAACTCTCCATGCCTGAGCGGTAAACAATGGTTCAGATTTTAAGGTGGAAAGAGATTCTGTGGCCAGGTTTCGAGCTTCCTCGGCTTTCCCTTTTGATAAAACAACACGCGCCATGTGGACTTGGCTCGCCGAAGTCATTACAGAATTTTTTTCTATAAGGGCTTCATTTAGAGCTAACAACCAAGCTTCCTCTGCTTTGTTAGTCTCTCCTTGATTAAAAAGGGCATTTCCTTTGCATAAAAGAACTCTAATACGAAGATCTGAGTCGTCGCAAGAAACGGCAAGTCTCCATGCTTCTGTAATATGGATTTGAGCTGTAGAATAGTTATTCTTGCTTATTGCACTATTTGCTAACTCTATTTGCGCGTGTGCAGCATTACGAGATGTAAAAATTTCTAATGGTTTTTTTGGAGCTGATGAACACGAGAAAAATCCTGTTAAAAATAAAAAAAGGGTCGCGAAATAAAAGCATTTTTTTTGTAAACGAGAATAAATCATATTTTTTTACCTTCCCTTTTAAAAATCAACAGTACGAGCATTCGGTGCCGATCCATCAGATTTTGTTTTTGGTGATACTCCCTTTTTAATGAGGGGATTGTTTTTTATTCCTTCAAGAACTTCTTGTCCTTGAACTAATGCACGACGAAGATCTTCAATGAGACCTGCAATTTGAGGTGCTTGAGTAATTAACAATTGGGAGGTCTCTTCTACATTTGAGAGGGTTCCTTCTACCGCAGATAAAGAATTGTTGAGACTCCCAAAGAGTTTTCCGTCTGGGTCTATAAGTTTTGGAACAAGGCCTGTTGGATCAGAAATTTCTAAACTGAGAGTTTCAATGTTCTTTGTAATTGCAGTAATATTTTTTGTTGCCTGTGAGACATCTGTAAGGAGTGTTTCTAAAGAAGCCTCTACACCGGCGGTAATTCCAGAAACGTTATCAACTGTTTTTGCAACGCCGCTAAGAGTATCTGCTAGGGGCCCTTTTCCTGTACCGCTAAAAGCGCCGTTAAGTTGAGAAAGGCTTTCATTAATATTGGTTAGGAGAGGGTTTACTTGTGCGATCAAATTTGTAATTGTGTCATCTTTCTTTTGTATTGTTGCAAGTCCAGATTTAATTAAAGCCTTTCCTTCTGGACTGTCTGTTCGTGGAATAAAACTTCCTTCGGGAATGAGTGTTTCGCCATTACCCGGATGAAAAAGAAATTGATTTCCAAGTCCTATTGGATTAATTAAAAGTTCTATGAGAGAACCCTCTTTTACACGATTGCGGTACGTGTCATAAATAACAAAAGTTGTGTCGACTTCATCTTTTGAATTAAGAGAAATATGTTTTATTTTTCCAATTGGAAAACCTTTGTATTGAAGAGACATTCCATTTGTTATTCCGGTAGCGCTTGTAAAAGTTGTTGTAAAAAGATAGTCGCGGGCAAACCATCGTTGTTTGCTTCCCAACATAAGAATAAAAACGAGCAAGGCAACAAATGCTCCAATGGTCAGTATTCCTACAATTTGATCCGCATATCTAATTTTGAACTTCATTGTGCTATTCCTTTTTCTATAGTTCGTGCCAAATTTGAATCTTTTTCAAATTCTTCGGCTGTAGCATTTAATGTAAGATGTCCCTCTTCTATTAACATAATCATATGGGAAAGTTCTTTTATTATTTGAAAGTTATGACTTACAAATACGATGGTGTTTCCGGCATCTTGCTTTTTTTTAACAAGCGTAACGAGCCTTCTGGCGGCTGTGTCATCTAATGATTCTGTCCACTCATCTAAAAAAAGCATAGATGGATTACATAATATGGCCCGTGCAAATGCAATAAGTTTTTGCTCTCCCATGGAAAGATTTGAAGGTCGAATACTTATAGATTTTCGATATCCTACCTGGGACAGAACTTCTTGAATACGTTCTTTTCGTTTTGTTTCACTTATGTTAGGAAAATGAATTTTAAGAGGTAATTCAAGAATTTGCTGAAGACTTTGATTTGACCAAAGAGCAGAATCCTGAAAAACAAAAGAGGCTTCTTTCCTGAATTCGAGATTTTTCTCTCTGTTCATTAAAGAGATATCATTACCCTTATGTAAAACTCTACCACTACTTGGAACTATTAAACCCGCTGCAAGTTTAAGAATCGTGCTCTTCCCTCCACCAGAGGGGCCTACAATAGCTGTGGTTTTTCCACTGGGTATGATACAGGAAATAGAGTCTACAACAAGCTTGCCTTGAGCGAAAAACGAGACACTTTCAAGTTCTAATAGTGGCGTTAGTTCATCGTTCATTGGGACCTCAAATTATATAAAACACTGCTGAGATTGCGAGGGTTGCAATAATACACCACGCAAAAGCACTTCCAACTGCCCGAAGCCCTGCCTGTGGTATCTCTGTACTTGCTCTTTCGACGGAAAATCCTTGCACTGTTGCTACTGTCGCAATAATCATACCAAAAACGAGACTCTTAGATATTGAAACACCAATGTCTGCAAGCTTGAGGCTTTGTAAGAGATTGTTAAAATAGTTTTCACCTGAAATTGGGCTTAGTATCTGAACAATCAAAAAAGATCCGACAAGGCCAAAGATAGAAAAGTAGATATTTAAAAGGAAAAGTGAAATAGTTACTCCAAGAAAACGAGGAACCACAATGTGTTCTACAGGATCAATTCCAACAGAAATATACGCTTCTATTTCATGTGAAATAACCATTCCTGCAATTTCGGTGGCAATAGCAGTTGCAGACCGGGCAATGATAATAAAGGCTGTTAAAAGAGGTCCAAGTTCGCGAGTAATTATTGTAACAAGGAGAGGATATATAAGCTTTTCTTGAGAAAAACTTGTAAGAATAGGCATTCCAAGAAGATATACCGCAGCTCCAATTCCTACAGCGAGTAAAGCCGAAATACTTAGAGCTTCTACAAAAGTAAAAAGAATTTGCATTATGAGAATTTTCCATGATGCCTGACCGCGATAAATAAACGGACCAACGCCTCTAAGTATTTTTCCAAAAAATCCTATGGTGTATTTTGAATCAGAAAATTTTCTTTTGACTTTTACACCTATCTTTTGGATCATACAAAGATTATAGGTTAATAATGGTATAAATAACAATTACATGATAACTTTGCTACATGATTCGATCTGCAATTATTCTTCAGCCACCCCTTGTTCAGTTAAATGGCCCCTATCCTTCTGGCGCATATCTAGCGTCTTTTTTTAAAGGCATTTCATCTTCACAAGGAATTCACGCTGTAAAATGGATAGACACAAGCAACCTTTTTTTTAGACATCTTTTTTCCGCTTCTGGTATTTCTCGTTTATTTAACTTGAGCCGCGAGAATGCCCTCCTTGCTGCTGAAAAAGCAGAAAAAAGTTTAGATGGAATTGAAACCGCTCGTCAGATTAGAAGATACCTTTCTTTAGAAAGCGCATGGATTTCTTGGATTGATGCAATTGTATCCATTTTGTGTGGGGGCGATAGAGAGCTCTGCCATTCTTTTATTCGCTCTCCACACGCACCTCGAGGTGCTCGAATGGATGCATTTCTAACTAATATAGAAGAAGAGCTTACCGCAGATGATGCTCGCCTTCTGGCAACTTTAGCCATTGAAGACCTCGCCGATTATATAACCAACGTTTATGATAATGAATTTTCCTTAATTCGTTATGCTGAATCAATTGCAGCAAGTGTGCACAATTTTTCTTATGTTGAATCTGCTCTTGATAGACCCCTTATACAAGATTTTTTTCTCCCTTTTTTAGAAAGTCTTTGGAATGAAGTGTCGGCTTTTTGCCATACAGAGGGTGAAATTCTTTTTTGTATATCCGTGCCATTTCCTGGTTGTCTTGCTGGGGCTCTTTCTATGGCACGATCTATTAAGAAATATTTTGGAAATCGATCTCGTATATGTATGGGTGGCGGCTATGTTAATACTGAACTTAGGAACACGACTACTGAACGTCTTTGGACCTATATAGATTCTTTAAGTTTTGACAGAGGGTTTGGCGGATACCTTGCTTATTTTAGAGGTATGGGAGCACTCAGAGACTCACAACCTGCCGCTCCTCTTCCGCTTCGAATGTATTGCCCTCCTGAACTTCAGGCAGAGGAAAATGTAATAACGAGTACTATTGTCCCAGATTATTCTGATATAGATTTTGCGCTGTATCCTCGTCTTGCAGACACACCAAACCCCATGCATCGTATGTGGTCAGATGGAGCTTGGATTAAGGCCTATCTTGCACATGGTTGCTATTGGCACAGGTGTTCATTTTGCGACGTCTCCCTCGACTACATACGACAATATCTTCTTGCCAATATAGAAACTCTTTATTCAGGTCTACGTACGCAGGCCCTTTCCGCAAAAGTGAGAGGAATTCATCTTGTAGATGAAGCCGGTCCCCCACGCGCCTTGCGAGATTTTGCCTTAGCTAACGTGCGAGCATCAAGAGCTGATCCAAAAGGAGGGCTTTTGTCTTTTTGGGGGAATATTCGGTTTGAAAAAACCTTTACACGAGATCTTGCAGAGCTTTTAGCCTTTGGCGGTCTTACCGGAGTTTCGGGAGGAATAGAAATTGCAAGCCCAGAAGGATTCAAAGCTGTAGATAAAGGGATCGATCTTGAAAATCTAGTATCTGTCTGTGCCGCATTTAAAGAGGCTGGAGTCCTCGTTCATTCGTATTTAATCTATGGATATTGGAACGAGTCTGAACAAGATGTCATAGATTCTGCAGAAGTAATGAGGCAAATTTTTGCCACAGGCCTTGTTGATTCTGCTTTTTGGCATAAATTTGTATTAACACGCCACTCTCGCGTCTACCAAGAATGGCAAGGGGGAATGCATAGAGGTTCATCTGAAAACCCATTGGCACGAGATCTCTCGCCTATCGACGAAAAAGGTGATTTTGCAGATAACGACCTTCGGTTTGTAGGCGAAGAAGAATCTTCTCGTTATACCATTCCTTTAGAATCTGCTTTGCAAGCCTGGATGCACGGAGAATCGCTCGACGATCCTGTAAAAAAATGGTTTCCCTATTCTATGCCCTCGCCACGAATAGCTAAGGATCTTATAGAGTCGTATATTATTTCCTACGGAAAATCGCGAGATAAAGAGCGAAATGCATCATTTGATGCGAACGCTACCTACTGTTGGACAGCAAGTCGGCCCATAAAAATGAGAGCAGAAAGCGGAGATAAAACAACCTTTGTCTGGTACTATCTTGGAGAAGAAATTATAGAGAGCTTTGATTCTACTGTTTCTGAAATGTTTTCAGCTGCCTTATATTCAATTCCGGTAGACTCAGA
>DATFIA010000294.1:0-5239 GCA_035270545.1 Treponemataceae bacterium | reverse complement strand
TCCCTTACGAAAATTTTTGATGCGGACGGTATATTATTACTTTCATCAGTTCTCTTTACAAAAGAAAATCCCGCAGATATTCCGGCAATACGAAAAGCTTTTGACGGCATTCCTTGCGTTTCTATTGGAGATCGACTCCCGGATATTACGTCTATTATTATTCATAATAGAGAATCAATGCAGAAAATAATGGATCATCTCGTTGTGGAGCATGGGTATAGGAAGTTTATGTACCTTAGCGGTCCTCCTGGGCATCGGGATAATGTTGTTCGCGAGCATATTTTTAAAGAAACATTAAAACAACATTTACCCGAGCACCCTGAAATAGAATCGAGTATCTTAGTCGGAGGTTTTCGCGAGTTACAAGCACAACAGATTGTATCGGAATATATACTCGCACATCCTGATAATCCCCTCGACGTGATTGTTGCTGCAAATGATAATATGGCTCTAGGCGCATTAAAAGCTTTGCATGCATCTTCAGATGAGAGATGGAACTCTTGTGCGGTTACAGGTTTTGACGACATTCCCCAAGCTAGGCTGGAAATTCCATCTCTCACGACAGTAAGACAGCCTTTTGATGAACTTGGCCGACTCGCAGTTCGAACAATCAGGGATTTGGCAGAAGGGAGAAAAGTTCCGAATATCCTTCAGATAGATTCTAAAGTTATTCTTCGCAATTCTTGTGGGTGTAGATTACCAAAATCGCCGTCCTTGGTTATCCCAGACTCACAGCTTAAAAAGATTCAGTATCAAAACATTAGATTTGAGGGAAATCTTCGAAATGTAAGCTCATTTGGTCAGCGGTTAACAACTGCAGAATCTTTGTCTGAGCTTGTTAATTATCTGGGAGAGTTTTTGCATTCTATTGGGGTGGCTTCATTTTTTCTTTTATTGGATCCAAAAAGCAGTGGATCGTCTTGTACGATGTCTCTTATCTATAGTCGTTTTAGGGGTAAAGAGTCTGTTTTTTTAGATGATTGCTCTTGTATTGATTTGTCTGACTTTTTTCTACAAGATTTCAGAATTGATAAAAAAACATCCGCATTCCCTTGCGCTTATCTGCTTAATTCTGGCAATGAAGAGCTCGGTCTTATCTTATACGAAACAGAAGAATATGCGCACCCTCATATATGTAGTGCGGGAATTTTTATTTCAAATACGGTTAAGAGACTTCAAGTCCTTGAAGATCAAAAGAGGTACGCTCAAAAACTAGAAGAACAAGTTAGACTGAGAACTATAGCCCTCGTAGAGATGAATAATAAACTAAAAGAAGAGTCGAAACAAAGACTTGCAGTTGAAGAAGAAGTGTTACACATAAGCGAGATGGAAAGACTTCGGTTCAGTCTCGATCTTCATGATGATATTTGTCAACGACTTGCTGGAATCTCAATGTTCAGTAAAAGTCTTCGAAAAGGAGCCGATCTCACTGAACTTTCTGAAATGATTGATGAAACACTTCTTCGCACCCGTCAGTATGCCCACGATTCTTTTCCAGTTGAGCTCGATAGTCTTGGACTCAACGAGGCAATTGGGAGTTTATGCAATTCTATTCAAAAACAGACAGGTTGCCAGTGTTCCTATAAATGGGCCGTGTCTGATATTAGCTTCTTATCTAATTCTCAACAAATTAATTTATATCGCATTATTCAAGAAGCCCTGAATAATATTATTAAGCATTCAGGTGCGACAAAAGCGGTTATAAGTGTTGAAATTATAGAAGATATGCTTGTTGTTAGCGTAAACGATAACGGCAAGGGCGTTTCCTCAGGTGCTTTCACAAAAAATGCTGAGAAGTCAAAAAAGAAACAACATATTGGAATTGGTCTTAAATCTATGGAATATAGGGCGCATCAAATTGGAGCTACGTACCTTTTAAGATCCTCAGAAAAAAGTGGAACTTTAATAGAGTTAAAAATTCCTTGCAATAATTGAAATATCAATTATTTACCCATTCAATTGCAAACTGGCGAAGTTCCTGTGCTGTAGCACAATGGAGTTTAAGTTTAATTTGTTCTTTGTGCGTATCTACCGTTTTCGGACTTAAATTGAGTTTCTCTGCAATGAATGCAGTCCCACCACCTTTCCCTATCATTTTGAAAATCTGAAGTTGCCTCGTTGAGAGGCTATTAACCGTGGCGAAACCCGCTTCCTTTTTTTGTAAAAAATCTCCTGTGCTCATCGACTCAAATAACCGCTCTCTTTCGCTTACACTAAGCCAAATTTTTCCTGCAAGAATCGTTTTTATAGCTTCAAAAATATTTGAGATTGCTTCTTCTTTCATTATATATCCGCGAGCACCTTTTCGAAGCGCGCGTTCGGCATAGTAACGCTCCTCATGCATTGAAAGCACGAGGATTTTTAGATCTGCATAAATTTCCTTCATTTCCTTAATAAGGGTTAAACCGTCTTCATCTCCAAGAGTAAGATCTACAATAGCGAGATCTGGCCGTTTTGCTTGAAGAATTTCGAGGGCTTCGGTACAGTTCTTAGCGGTTCCTAAGATTGTGTAACCTGCTTGCGATTCTAAAAGGTCACTGAGTCCCTTGGCAAATATTGGGTGGTCGTCGACAACCAAAATTGAAGCTCGAATCATGTGTTTATTATACCATACATGGTGTTATTAGGCAAAATTCCGTATTTTATATATTGCCAAGCAATCGTATTATTAAAAGGTGAAGACAATAATATGTAACAAGCAAAAACAAGGCAGTCTCAGCCTTGCCTCAGTATCAAATATTTCTCCCATTTTTATAGACGCTTCCGACTGGTCTGGAGTTCGACGAGCTGCAAAAGATCTTTCGCAAGATTTCGACCGCGTAACAGGTAAAGTAGCTGACTTACATATATACGAGGGGTCATGTTTTGATTCGGACGAACGCGCTCCACCCCCAATTAACTCAGCTATCATTGTGGGAACCTTAGGCAAAAATCCGCTGATTGATCGCTTGGCAGGGCGGGGACTTCTTGATTCGTCCTTTCTTTCATCACATCCAGAATCGTATATTATCAAGGTTATTGATGCCCCAGATTCTGGAATTGAGAGAGCTCTCGTTATAGCCGGTGGCGACAAGCGTGGGACTATTTTTGGAATATATGAAATTTCGGCCCAAATAGGTGTTTCTCCTTGGTACTGGTGGTCAGATGTCCCGGCTCGTAAAGAATCCTTTTTGTTCGCTGATCCAAAAATAGTACTCGCAGAAGCTCCTGCAGTGCGTTATCGGGGAATATTTCTAAATGACGAGTATCCAGCTCTCACAAAATGGGTGCATAAAAAATATGGTACTGCTACAGTGAGAGACGATCCCCCTGTTCCTGAGGGAATCGCAAATTACGGAAGTGAATTTTATGTGAAAATTTTCGAACTCTTACTTAGGCTTAAAGCCAATTATTTATGGCCAGCTATGTGGAATAATGCTTTTTATGAGGATGATCCAAATAATGCACATCTTGCAGACGAGTTCGGAATTATTATGGGGACTTCTCATCAAGAACCAATGCTTAGAGCCCAAAAAGAATGGGATCGACGTTTTAGTAAGAGTCTGGGACATTGGAACTATGCCAAGCACTCAGACAAACTTGAACCATTTTGGAAAGAGGGTTTGCAGCGTAGTCGCGATTATGAAAAAATTGTAACCATTGGACTTCGCGGAGCCGATGACACAGAAATGGCACCGGGAGGACCGGAAGATAATATGGCTCTTCTTTCTCATATTATAGAGAAACAAAGAGCAATCATATCCGAAGTTACACAGAAGCCTCCCCAGGAAACGCCTCAATTGTGGTGTTTGTATAAAGAAATTCAAGAATACTGGGAAGAGGGAATGCGTGTTCCTGACGATATAACTCTTCTATGGTCAGATGATAACTGGGGAAATCAGCGAAGACTCCCCACTCCAGAAGAGAGAAAAAGAAGTGGAGGGGCGGGAATATATTATCACTTTGATTATCACGGGGGGCCTCGAAGTTATCAGTGGACAAATACCATAACCGTCGCCAAAATATGGGATCAAATGACCCTTGCTCGAGAATATGGAGCAGATAGAATATGGATAGTAAACGTAGGCCATTTTAAGGGCTATGAATATCCTCTTTCATTTTTTATGAATCTTGCATGGAATCCAGATCAGTATAATGGTGATAATCTCGACTCTTATACTCGTTCATGGACAACGACTCTTTTTGGAAGCGCGTATGCTCTGGAAGCTGCGGATATTTTAGAAGAGACGGCCCGCATAAATTCTATTCGAAAACCAGAATTACTGTCTGGTGAAACATGGAGCCTAGTAAACTATAATGAAGGGGAACGTATTCTCTCTCGTTGGCGAGCGCTAGAGCAACGTGCCAATAGTTTTATAGAAGCTGTTCCGGAGTCAACTCGAGATGCAGCCTTTCAAATAATTTTATACCCAGTGAAGGCTTCTGCTATTTTATGCGATCTATATATTTCAGCTGGCAGAAACGAACTATATTCAAAGCAGGGAAGACATAGCGAAACACTGAAGGCAAAAGAGCGAGTATCTATCCTTTTTACAGAATTTCAGAATCTTGCTAATTACTATAATGAAGAATTTGCCGAGGGAAAATGGGCTCATTTTATGGATCAGGCGGTGCTCGGCTATACCGGTTGGGCAGACCCTCCATATAATAATATAGATCATATAACTCTTTTTGAAGCTGCCTCAGTTGGTAGCCCACATATGGGCGTTGCTATAGAAGGGAAACCTGAGAGCCTGAAGATCCGAGGTAAAGAACCCAATGAGAGTCTTCCCCTTTTTGATAGATTTACAAAAAACCAACATTGGATTGATGTTTTTAACAAGAGTTTGGGGGAGTTTACCTTTACAGCTCTAGCATCTCATCCCTGGATAATTATAAGCGAGAAAGAAGGAATTATAATAGAAGGAAAACGTATTTTTGTTTCTATTGATTGGAAAAAAGCTCCACAAGGAAGAGCCTCTGGGACTATTAAAATACAAGGAACGAATAAAATAATAAATATTGCCGTTTCTATATTGAATCCGTGTGATGAAGAAGTGAAGGACATAAAAGGCTTTGTAGAAACAGGACATGTCCTTGTCATTGAGGCAGAACATTTTACTAAAAATGTTAGATTTGAAAATAATGGATGGACTTTAATAAAAGGGTTTGGAAAAACCTTGTCTGGTATGAGGGCTTGCGGGGCTTTAAGTTCTTCTAGAGTGAACACAGAAGAACCAACGAGAAATTTTGAAATGCC
>DATFIA010000293.1:0-3133 GCA_035270545.1 Treponemataceae bacterium | reverse complement strand
ATAGAAGGTTTTATACTTAAGGCGCTTTCGGGCGAAATACTGGATACGAAATCGAAAAAGCAGATTGAGGCGGCGCTGAAGTTATAATAATTCGAAATTCAAATTTTTCATTAATTTGGATTAATATTTTCAAATCAATCGGCAACAATAACTATCGGATACGTAAGTATTCTATATGAATCGGTATCCGAAATTAAAAAGTTAATAAATCAAAATCAAGAAAGAAATTCGTTCGATAGGGAGATGATTTTTGTGAATCGATCTATCTTTGAACCCGTTATGATACGAGCTGTTTAGTTAAGTACAAGATGGGGGATGGTTAAGTTGAATTACTTTGCTTCTCACTGGAAGAACAAATACTGACTTGGAAAAAGGGGCTGTAGCAAAACGGCCGTGAAAAAACAGAGCCGAAATGACTGCGAAAGCAGACACAAGGGCTCTGTTTTTTGGTATAATTGAGATGTGAAAAACACAAATAACCGTGTCAATTATGACATAGAAAAACGAAATGTGCAACTGAAAATAGATGAGATTTTTGCCGAAAAGATCATACCGGCGGACGACAGTGTGCGGCTCTTAGATGATATTATGGAGGAGATGGATTTCACCCAGCTTTGGAGAGCATACAAACGCACAGGCCGACGCCCGGCAACAAATCCCGTCACGATGATGAAGATATTGGTATACGCCAATATGGAGGGGGTCACCTCCAGCCGCGCCATCGCCTCGGCCTGCAGCCGGGATATCAATTACATATGGCTGCTCTGTGGAGAAAAAGCGCCGAATCATAGCGAAATCGCGCGTTTCCGAAGCAAACGGCTTACGGAATGTGGCGAGGAAGTGTTCTATCAGCTGGTAGAAAAGTTGTCGGGACTCGGTGAGATCAAATATGAGCACCTATTTGTGGATGGCACAAAAATAGAGGCAAACGCGAATAAATACAGTTTTGTCTGGAAGAAGAGCACGACGAAATACGAAACGCGTGTGCACGGGAAACTGGAGAAGCAGACGGCAGAGTTGTGCGCCAGGCACGGTATACAGATGGACACACCGGAAGAATTACTCCTTGAGCTCGAACGGAAGGTTAGAGTCCCGTTTGTACACGGCAGGGGAAAACACAAGAGCGATCTGCAGAGGGAGATTGAGCAATTGCGGGAGTTGCTTCGGCGAAAGGGAAAGTATGCTGGGTACCAAGAGACGTTCAATGGGCGCAACAGCTTTTCGAAGACCGATCCTGACGCGACATTCATGCACATGAAAGAAGACCATATGCGCAACTCGCAACTGAAACCAGGCTACAATATCCAGCTCGGGGTAGAAGGCGAGTATATTACCGGAGTACACGTTTCAAGCGACCGCAGCGATCAGCTTGCGCTCATACCGCTATTAGAAAACATGGAGGCGCACCTTGGGAAAAGCTATGAGGACGTGACTGCGGACGCGGGCTACGAGAGCGAAGAGAACTATACATATTTCGAGGGCAAAACGACAGAGTGCTTCATCAAGCCCCAAAATTACGAGCGATCCAAAACCAAGAAATACAAGAGCAACATGGCGCTCAGGGAAAACATGAAGTATGACGCAGAGCTAGACGAGTATACCTGTCAAAATGGGAAAAAACTTCAGGCGGTGTATGTAGGCCAACGTAAAAGCAAGTCCGGTTTTGAAAGTGAGGTCACCTATTACACCTGTGAAGGCTGTGAAGGGTGCCCATACAAAAAGAAATGCACCCGATCAAAGGGCAACAGGATGCTTCAGGTCTCTAAAAAGTTTATCGAGCAAAGGAAAAGGTCTTTAGAGCGGATTACCAGTGAAAAAGGTGTTTTGCTTCGCATAAATCGCTCCATCCAGTCGGAGGGGGCCTTCGGTGTCATCAAGCAGGATTATGGTTTTCGGCAGTTCCTTCTTCGGGGCAACAAGAAAGTTTTGACCGAGATTCTTCTGGTTGCTATGGGCTACAACATTAACAAACTTCACAGCAAGATTCAGCAAAAGCGCACCGGGAGACAGCTGTTCGAAAAACTCACGGCTTAACGGCTCTGAAAACTGAATATCTTTCTACATAAAGGCGCACTTTTTGGGCACCCCTTTGGTTTTCGTTCGCTGTTTTCCACCAGCACCGTATTTTCTGCCTTGCCACGAGGGGCATTTGAGCATAAGGAAAGGGCTGTAGCAATTTTTGTTTTGCTACAGCCCCTTTTCTGTACTTTTTTTATGCGGTTCGTGACTCGGGTGTGCATTATCTCAGAATCCGAATTCTTGGCACATTATTCCTTGGCAGCAAATCAATAGTTAATTATATTTTTTTGCAATCCGAGTCATAATATGGTATTTATATAACAAGTGATGCGATGCCGTAATTATTTACAATTCTAAATCTCAAAACCTATTATAGTATTTAAAAACATTCGACTACTTTCCTTGTATTTGAAAATAAAATTCAGAAGGGGATCGATACTTCATGAAATATATAAAGAATCATTATTGGATTATTATTGTTGCATTAATTGCTATTGTTTGTGTTATCTTATATGCAAATCGCAAACCCAATCCGTCTGTTGTAATTGGAGAGTATGATGTCAGCAAATTGTCCGCAGACTTCCACAAAAAGGGGAATCCCGCCTATGATATTGGCGTTAATGCCTACGGCGCCCCTATTTTCAAGAATTTAGATGCAGCTCTCACTGCGATTCAAAAAGATTATCCAGAAGGCTTTGCCGCAATAATGGAAGAGTTTAAACTAGGCCCTGTCAGCAAGAGTAATTATAGCTGGTACAAGACGTATGGTTGGCAGCTCACAACAACAGATAAGAACATTCAGAAACAAGGCAGCGAAATCAGCAAGTTTTTTGATATATTTGAGAGCAGTTTTTTTTATGATACACCCACGACTATTCCACCTGCAAAAAATTATGCTTTGAATTCATTCTGTTTAGATATTTGATAGGAGAAACTACTGTGTATGAAACTAAAATGCAGAAGCAGGCGCAACGTGCAAAGATGTATAATATCATCATATTTTCCATTTTTGCAGCTATAGTGATTACTGCTCTTATTGGCTTTGGCGTTTTTAGGTATCAACACACTTTCTCCGTTGAAAAATGGCACAGATCGCCCAACGACAGAACAAACC
>DATFIA010000292.1:0-21354 GCA_035270545.1 Treponemataceae bacterium | reverse complement strand
GTGTTCTCCTTCTTCATTTATGCTACCGGCCCAATCCCGAATAGAATTGATTGCGGGGAGTATTTCGGTGAGCAGGTCTTTTGAAAGTTCGAAACTTGAAACCGAGCCGTTTGATGAACAGAGGGAGGAAAGACTGGCGTTAGGGTTCACTATGAATAAAACAGAATCACCAGAACTTTTAACTTCGCTAATAAACGCGCTAAATCGCTGAGATTTTAAAAGTTCTTTCATGATCGGGGCTTTAAAGGGCAACCCACAGAAACCAGCTGCCGAATCGAAGCTGCTAGTTAAAAAAAGCGCGTCTGCATTCCCTTTAAAATGTGATAAAAACAGCTCCTGTAAAAAGCTGACTGGGTTTCTCGTTTCTGTTCTTGCCGAAATTGACCTAATCATGCGCTGGCTCCTTTTTGCTCGTAACGGTGTGTAATTCTGTAATTATATACCCTCTATGGAAATTGGCAAGATGCCTATCAGCAAAACTAGCCTAACACTAAGCTTCTGGCACCATTTCTTTCAGTACATTTACGAGAGCTCTAATATTATATACTAGACTCTGACAGTGAGTAACGGTGATCGATGGGTGAAATATTTAAAAGATATTACGTGTTTCAATAATATATACAGCCAAAAAGCCTCTTTCCTGCCAAGACCAAAGAAATTTAAATTGAGGCAGAAAGAATAATGAAAGGAGAACGTCGTCGCGCGGAGCCACCGCGTGTGAGTGCATTAGGGTGAGCGAAGATTTAATAAAAATTTATTTTTTATTTAAGATTCAATCGTGCTTCTATGAGTTTTAGAAGCACATCTCTCCCTTTTTTGGTCGAAGCAGAAGTTACGGGAATTAATTCGGGACTTCTGTTAAAAAGAGTTGCCATGGAACGAACGGCATTGTGACATTCATTATTGCTAAGCTTGTCTGCCTTGGTACCAACCACAATAACTTCTATATTAAGGCGCTCAAAATACTCTATGGTGTCTTTTTCAACCGTAGTAGGAAGTCTCCGTAAATCCATTAAAAAAAAGAGCGTTTTGAGTTCTGCTCTTGCAGAAGCATATTCTGCAAGCATGGAATCGAAGGCGGTGTTTTCTTTTTCAGATCTTTGAGCATATCCGTAGCCGGGAAGATCGGCCAAAACAAAACTTTCGTTAATAAAAAAGAAATTAACAACACGAGTCATTCCTGGTCGAGATCCTGTTTTTACAAGCGATTTTCTATTTACGAGCGTATTAATAAGAGAAGATTTACCCGCATTTGAGCGACCAAAAAAGGCAAATTCTGGTTTTCCGGTTTTTGGATATTGATCGCTTCTTGTTGCTCCTTTTATGAAGTCTGCACTCAAAATTTTAATCATACCTTCCCCTACTTTGTAACAGGATTCAAAAAATAACTATACTGCATTATTTCGAGCAAGGGAAGGTCTGTATTATTCCGTCATTGCCTCGACATTTGCCTTCCCAGCAGGAACAAAGGGAAAGACTTTTGCATCTTGAGGAATGCGTTTAAGCACAAAACAAGGACCTTTCGTTCCAAAGGCTTTTTCTTCCCAGCCAGTCTCGCCTGCTACTATTGCAGGTATTCCAAAACCTTCTGCTATACGCACCAAATCGGGAATACGAGAAAAGATACTGGCAGAATATTGCTTATTGCATAAGAGTTCTTGTTGTTGTCGAACCATCCCCAAAGATCCGTTGTCGAGTACAATAATTGTTACATTAAGATCTTCTTCTGCCAATGTTGCAAGTTCTTGAATATTCATCAAGATTGAGCCATCCCCGGAAATACATACAACACGCTTTTCCGGATTCGCAAGCGCGGCTCCTATCGCTGTAGGTAAGCCAAAACCCATTGTTCCTAAAGACCCAGAAGTTAAAAACTGGCGAGTATGTGTTAGGGGATAATATTGAGCTGCCCACATTTGATGCTGTCCAACATCGGTTGTTATAATAATAGACTCAGGATCAAGGCCAACTTTTTGTGCAGCGGTTGGTATATTTGCTATAAAGAAGCCTGGATGTTCTTCTTGTTTTTCCGCTGGAATAGTTCTTTTTTCAGTATGTAATAAAGCGAGTCCAGAAAGCCAAGAACTACGCGCTACTGTTAATTTTTTAGAAACAGGGCTTGTACTTGCAACCAATTCATCTTGAACAAATCTTGTAAGAACAGGAAGAGAAGACTCTGCGTCTGCAATAAGAGAAACAAGTGCTGGTAAAATTTTATTTACTTCAGCAGCATCAATATCAATGTGTATTATTTTAGCCCCAGGACAAAATTTCTTAATAAGACCAGTAGCTCTGTCGTCAAAGCGAACTCCAACAGCAAGAACAAGGTCTGACTCATACATAGCCCTGTTTGAGGCAATACTTCCATGCATGCCAACCATTCCCATGTTCAAAGGGTCATTAAAAGGAATAACACCTAAGCCCATTAAACTCGTAACAATCGGCATGGCAAAAGACTCAAGTAGCATTCGTATGCCAGCTGCGGCTTCTGGAGAATTGCAGCCACCACCGGCATATAAAACTGGGCGAGATGAATTTACAAGCATTTTTGCTGCTTCTGCTAGAATTCTACCAAAATCTTCTGCACGAGTGTGAAATCGAACAGAATGATGCTCTCCTTTTCCTGGTTCAGGCCAGACTTCAAAAGAAATCTTTTGTTTTTGAATATCTCGAGGAATATCAATAAGAACAGGACCAGGTCTTCCAGAGGCTGCAATTCTAAACGCAGCAGGAATAACTTCGAGAAGTTCTTCTGCGGAAGTAACCATAACGCTGTGTTTAGTAATAGGAAAAGATAATCCAAAGGTATCTGCTTCCTGAAAAGCGTCTGTTCCAATCAAAGTCGTATTAACCTGCCCAGTAATGGCTACCATAGGAATAGAATCGCAACGAGCGTCTGCTATTGCTGTAAGAAGATTCATGGCTCCAGGGCCACTTGTCGCTATACAGACGGCAGTTTTTCCTGTTGACCGTGCTATTCCTTGGGCTATAAACCCACTGCCTTGTTCATGGCGAACCAAAACATGTTTAATTGAGCTTGTATATAATTCCTCATACAGAGGCAATACGGCTCCTCCAGGAATTCCTGCTACTGAAGTAATTCCCTGTCTCTCTAATAATTTTACTATAATCTGTGCACCAGTCGCTTCAATCATGTGTTACTCCCTTTCAAAAAGTTAAAAAAAAACCCTCCGGTTATGCCGGAGGGTTTTCGCAGATTTTGCGAAAATGTATGCCTACGACAGACAGTTCTTCCTTCCTATTACGACCACCAGAGTGACAACGAGAAGAAGAAGAACCACTGCAGACATAAATACTGTATTCATATACATACTTTACGCATATTTATGCATACATGTCAAGTAAAATTCGAAATTCTTCGAATAAGTTCAAGAAAACAACCTATGAAAGTATATTATCTACAGCTATTCGCTCTATAAAGGCAGTACGCATTAAATCTTCCATGGTAAAATACCCTTTTGTCTGACCTACCAGCGAACGCGCTGCGAACAGAGCGCCAGCACCAAAGGCCGTTCGAGATATAACGTCATGTGAAATTCTAATTGTTTGATTAGGAAGACCAAAAACAACCTCATGCTTTCCAACAATACCGCCCACACGAATGGAATTAATATGCTGAACCGGATCAAGACCTAATTTTTCTGCTATTTTAAGTGCAGACCCAGAAATACTCGTTTTTTGTCGAAAATGTTCTTCTATTACTTCAATATCTGCATTAGGAACAATCTGTTTGAGAAGTTGAGATGCCACTAAAAGAAAATTGATCCCCAGAGTAATATTTGCTGAGTACAATACCACTGTTTTCTCTGAAAGCTTTTTAAGAAATTGTATTTCTTGATCTTCATAGTGTGAAATGGCAGAGACAATGTGTATACCAGAATCTGCTGCATGCGCATATTCATATAAACCTTGTGTAGAAGAAAAATCGATAATTACATCTACCGGATTATTAATAAAAAAATCAGGATCTTTTGTCTCTTCCATTGAAAAGAAATAACCTTGCCTATTTTTTGGAAAACCTAAAAAATCACTCGCATACTCATGATTATTCTTATCTGTTTTTCGTACTACCCACGTTAACTTGCAGTCTGGATCATTTATTATTTCCTCTGCAACGAGGCGACCTGTTCGGCCAAATCCAAATAAACCTACCTTCAATAATATTCCTCCTAAATTTAGAATAACTTTCTAAAGATAAAGGCATATTTCTTTCAGGTCAATAATAAAGAAATATAAAAAGGGGTAAATTATAAAGAGAATAAAAATTTTAAACGTTTTTTAGTTAAATCTAGTATAGAATATAAGTAAAGGACTAAATGAGCGAAACTAGTTTATCACAAGGGATAGCAAAAACCGGGTTTAAAAGCATTGCCGAACGGCGACGCACAATAAATAGGATATTGTCTGTCATTCAGGAAAAAAATGACTTTCTCTTGCTCGGTCACGAGCTTCCAGACGAAGATTGCATTTCTTCACTAGTTGCTATGTCCTTACTCATTAAAAAATTCAATAAAAAAGTTACGATCTGTCTTACAGAAAATATACCTGACCACCTTTCCTATCTTTTCAATATTTGTACCTATAACGAAATAGAATTAATTAGGGAAGGAAACACCTGTGGTGGTGTTCATGATGTAATAATTGTTCTTGATACCCCAAAACCCGACATGATTGCAGCCCCTGAGTATATAAAAGCTCAGATGAGAAACGCCTCCCAAATAGTCATGGAAATCGATCATCATCTGAATGCAGACGCTGCATGCTCTGGAAAACCAGGCTATTGTTTAGTAGCTCAAGCAACAAGTACGTGTGAACTCATTAGTTTTATCTGTTTTAAACTCGCTCAAAAAAAAGATGTTCTCGAAAAATTCCAAATATCTGAACTTTTTTCCCGCAACTTAGTTTTAGCTCTTCTTACCGGTATAATAGGAGACACTCACTTTGGCTTAATTTTGAAAAAAAACAGAGATATTTTCTTTTATAACTTTTTTACACGACGATTCAGCATAATCCTTGAAGAAACAGTACATAAAAATAGTAAAAACTATACTTCTATGACAGATATTTTTAACTCCATGCAATCTCTCAGCCCTGAAGAAAGAGATTTATATCGCCAAATTCTCGATCAAGCTCGATACTTTGGCAGGACTGGATATCTATACCTAAACGAAGAAAAGTCTTACGAACTTTTAAAAAAGACAGAATACAGACTCTTTGTTAAAGTTATTAAAGCAGCAACAGATTTTCTTGCTGAAAAATCTGGAAGACTCGGATTAACGGTCTATTTCGATACACCAGACGTCTCAGATCTCATACAATTTAGAATACGAGCCTCGCGCTTGGTAACAGATATAGATCTTAGAACTATTATTACAGATTTCTCCATTACAGACGGAGGTGGCCACCCCGGTGCTGTTGGTTTTCGCCTGCCAAAATCACAAATTACAGATTTAGATTCATATATTAAACAGATACTTAAAAAATTAGAAGAAATTTAAGCATGATTACAACACCACAAAACTATGCCCGTCAGATGGATGAACTTATTTCAACACTTTCCCATACACCGACTCTCCTTCTTCATTCCTGTTGTGCCCCCTGTAGCACCTCTGTAATAACAAAGCTGTCTGAATTTTTTGCAATTACGGTTTTTTACTATAATCCGAATATAGACGACAAAGAAGAATATACTCTTCGGGCTCGTGAACAAGAGCGTTTAATTAGAGAAATGAAAACACCGAACCCTGTTTTATTTTTAGAAGGGGAATATAACCCACGAGACTTTTTAAACCATGCAACACCTCTTTCAAAAGAGGCAGAGGGAGGGGCTCGTTGTACCTTTTGCTACTCACTCAGGCTCGAAAAAACGGCCCAAAAAGCAAAAGAGCAGACCTTTGAATTTTTTGCCACTACCCTTTCTGTGAGTCCACTTAAAGATGCTCAGAGAATAAACGCCCTCGGTCTCGCACTTGAGAAAAAATACGACATTCGTTGGCTTGTATCAGATTTCAAAAAAAAAGATGGCTATCGCCAATCAGTTGAACTGAGTAAAAAATATGGTTTGTATAGACAAAATTACTGCGGCTGCTCTTTTTCTAAGAAAGAAGCGTTGCAGCGTACTCAAGAGCCTCGTCAAGATTTCCAAAAACAGCATTCTCCCCAAGAAGAACATCTAGACCAGTCTTAGAAGCTAGCATAAACGGTTGCGTGTGAATATCCGACAATAACAAAACAATCTCTTTTTTTTGACATTCATAATAGAGTTGCTCAAGAAGGCGTATTCCTCCTGCATCGAGGTAGACTGTATTGCGCATACGCAATATTAATACAGCATATTTATAGCCTGACTGTTCAAGAGACTGTTCGAACTTTTGAACGCTTCCAAAAAAAAGAGGTCCTTCAATTTCAAAGACTACAATTCCTTTTGGAATTGTACGTAAATTTAAACTATTTGGATCTACCTTAGAAGAATCATGATCTGCCGAATCCATTTCTGCCTTCACAAGAGAAAAAGAAGATAATTCAATCATCTTTTTAATAAAGAAAAATGCAGTCATAAGAAGTCCAACTTCCAATGCAATAGTTATTGAAATAAAAACAGTAACAATAAAGGTGGCTAGCATAACGGCGATATCTGCCTTTTGGGCATGCAAAATCAAGCGAATAGAAGAAAGATCCCACATTGTCCAAGAAACATGAATTAAGACAGCGGCAATAACTGGCATTGGAATCAATTCTGCATATCGTGCAAAAGAGAACATCATTAAAAGAAGCACCAAAGAGTTAACAATTCCAGAAATAGGAGTTTTGCCACCACTTCGAATATTAGTGACGGTTCTCTCCACCGCAGAAGTTACAGGGATTCCACCAAAAAAAGGACAAACAATATTTGCAATTCCATGGGCAATAAGGTCGGTATTTGCATTATGCTTGTGCCCACTCATACCGTCTGCAACAACACCGCACAATAAGGTTTCTATTGCAATTAAAATAGCAAGAGAAAAGGCTGGTTGTAAAAGATCTTGTATAAGATGCAAGGAAAAAGGCGGAAAAGCAGAAAAAGAAAAATAATGAGGAATAGTTCCATAATGAGTGCCAATAGTATCTACGTTAAGATTAAAAAAACTGACAATGACAGTAGAAATGACAATTACAATGAGCGGAGCTGGAAAAGGTATTTTTAACTTAGGTCCTACATAAATAAAAGCAAGACTCAGTACCGATAAAACAAAGGCAATAGGATTAAAAGAAGGAGAACTGCCTATATAGGCAAGAATTTTTCCAATAAAATCTGCAGGATGAGTGGTAGAGGAAAGGCCAAAAAAATTACCAAGTTGCGAAACTACAATAAGAACAGCGGCTCCTGCTGTGAATCCGGTAATTATTGTATAGGGAACAAAATGAATGAGGCCTCCAAGTCGAAAGGAACCCATGAAAATCAATATGACTCCAGACATAAGGGTCATAACAGCAAGCCCAGCGTAGCCGTAACGGGAAACCACCGCGTAAACAAGAACAACAAAGGTACCACTAGGGCCGGCAATATAAAACCTACTGCCCCCTAAAATAGAAACAATAAAACCACCTATAATCGCGCTTACCAAACCTCGCTGAGGACTCACCCCAGAGGCAATAGCAAAGGCAACTGATAAGGGAAGAGCTACAACAAACACAATAAGACCTGATAATGAGTCGCTAAAAAAATTTTTTAACGTATACTTTTTTATTGAATTTAATATTTCAGGTCGTGTCATAGGTATTCTCCATCACTTATTCTCTAATATTATAGTATACGAAAAGTACAAAAACTTGAACCATTAAAACCCTAAAACAACTGACCAAACGCGTAATCCATGGTACTATAAAAAATATGCAGGATTTTGCCCATCTTCACGTTCACACCGACTATTCACTCCTTGACGGAGCCTCTTCTTTTAAAAAATTGATTGCACAAGCAAAAAAATTAGGTCAAAAAGCTATAGCTATTACAGATCATGGAAACATGTTTGGTGCTCTCCGATTTTATCAAGAATGTATCAAACAAGAAATGAATCCCATAATTGGAAGCGAATTTTATGTTGCCCCGGGACACCGAGGAGAGAGAAGCACTACAGAACACCATACAAAATATTATCATCTTGTCCTTCTCGCAAAAAACGAAGAAGGCTACCGAAATCTCATGGTTCTTAGCTCAAAATCTTATACCGAAGGAATGTATTACAAGCCTCGTATAGACGAAGAACTACTTCGAACTTACTCTGGCGGCTTAATTTGTCTATCTGCATGTCTTGCAGGTCAACTTCCCTCTCTTTTACTCGAAGGAAAAACCGCGGAAGCCGAGGATCTTGCACGGCGATACCGAGATATATTTGGAGATGAAAACTACTATATAGAACTTCAAGATCATGGAATCCGAGAACAAAGAGAAGTAGCTCCAAAACTTATCGCTATGGCCAGAAGACTTGGAATACCCATGGTGGTAACAAATGATGTTCACTACTCTGAACAAAAAGACTATATTGCCCAAGATATCCTTCTCTGCATAGGAACCAAACGAACGAGAAATGAACCTAACCGCATGAAATTTGACGGGGACCAGTTTTATTTAAAAGATGGAAAAGAAATGGCAGAACTTTTCCCAGAATACCCAGAAATGATTTCAAATACAGTTCGTATAGCTAATATGTGTGCCCTGAAAATTCCCAGACCAGGCCCAATTTTACCAATATACGAAATACCAACTGCATACAAAGACAAAACTGAATATATTACACATCTTGTAACAGAGGGTTTAAAACAAAGATATCCTGTTCTCACCCAAGAAATAAGTGACCGCGCCGAGTATGAACTAGCTACAATTATTAGAATGGACTTTGTAGGATACTTTCTCATTGTCTGGGATTTTATACGTTGGGCAAAAGAACACGATATTCCAGTAGGCCCAGGACGTGGCTCTGGTGCGGGCTCAATAGTTGCCTATGCTCTTTCCATTACCGATATAGACCCTTTACGCTATAAACTTCTTTTTGAACGATTTTTGAATCCAGACCGTGTTTCGATGCCAGACTTTGACGTTGACTTTTGCTTCGAAAGAAGACAAGAGGTTATAGAATATGTGCGCGACAAATACGGAGACGATCACGTTGGCCAAATAATCACTTTTGGTACCTTAAAACCAAAAGCAGCACTAAAAGATGTCGCTCGGGTTCTCGAAATTCCGCTGTCCGAAGTGAATATGCTTACAAAGCAAGTACCCGAAGATACAAAAGCTACATTAATAGATGCCTTTATTGAAAATCCGAAAATTCAAGGATCAGGGCAACTCGCCCCTTTGAGAGAAGATCCCCTTTACAAGGAAATGTTTGATATTGCCCTTTCCCTAGAAGGGACAAATAGAAACACCAGTCTTCATGCCTGCGGTATGGTTATTGGAAAAACAATTCTTACCGACTATGTGCCCATCTATAAAGACTCAAAAACCGGAAAAATTGCTTCTCAGTATACCATGGACTTAATTGAGGATTGTGGTCTCGTAAAAATGGACTTTCTTGGTTTAAAAACGCTCACACTTATCAATCATACCGAAGAATTAGTTAGAAAACGTGGAAATGAATTCAAAGATTTTTCAATAGAAGGAATTAGCGATACAGATTCTGCTACATTTAAAATGCTTAGCGCGGGAAAAAGTGCGGCAATCTTTCAGTTTGAAAGTCAAGGCATGCAAAACATTCTTAAACGTGCAAAACCCGATAAAATGGAAGATCTTATCGCTTTAAATGCGCTATATCGCCCCGGGCCAATGGCATATATCGATCAATTTATCGATTCCAAAATGGACCCTTCCAAAATTAAATATCCAGACCCCTGTTTGGAAGAAATTCTCTCTGAAACTTACGGTGTAATTGTATATCAGGAACAAGTAATGCAGGTTGCCCAAAAAATTGCCGGCTATAGTCTTGGACAAGCGGACTTACTCAGACGTGCAATGGGAAAAAAGAAACCTGAAATTCTAGCAAAAGAAAAAGTTCCTTTTATTGAGGGCGCAGTAAAAAAAGGGTTTACAGCAAAACATGCAGAAGAAATCTTTGAAATTCTCGTTCCTTTTGCAGGCTATGGATTCAATAAAAGCCATGCAGCAGCATATTCTGTCGTCGCCTATAACACGGCATATCTAAAAGCCAATTTTCCAGCAGAGTTTATTGCAGCTAACCTTACAAACGAAATTAACTCTACCGACAAACTTCCTGAATATATTTCGGAAGGTCGCAAAATGGGCATTCCAATTGACCCTCCCGACATCAATCTTTCAGATACCTATTTTACTGTTGTTAATGGCCACATTGTATATGGCTTATTGGGAATAAAGGGATTGGGAGAACTTGCAGCAGAATTAATTGTCTCAGAGCGCGAAAAAAATGGTCCATACACCAGCTTTATGGATTTACTTGACCGGGTAGATCTTCATACAGTTAATAAACGAGCCCTGGAAGTGCTTATACAAACAGGCAGTTTCGACAACCTTGGCCAATATCGGTCAATACTTTTAACAAACCTCGAAAGAGCGGTTGAATATGCCGCTAAGAAAAAAGAAGCTACTCGATTTGGACAAGTTAGTCTTTTTGAAGATTCTGGGGTTGAAGAATTTACAGATTTTATTTTTGATACTCTCGAAGACTGGCCGCAAATGGAAAAACTTCGAATAGAAAAAGAATTAATTGGGTTTTATATATCCGGGCATCCTCTCGATGCATACCGTAAATCTTTCGAGACGGCTTCAACATTTGACCTCAAGTTCCCAGAAAGAGCACAACAAGATAAAATTTATACCATTGTTGGGATGATAAAAACAGTACGACCCTACCAAACAAAAAAAGGTAAATGGATGGGTTTTGGATCATTTGAAGACTTTAATGGAACTATAGATCTTACTTTTTTCCCAAAAATTTGGGATCAATGCCGTGCATTATTACTACCAGACACGGTATGGGGTCTCATGGGCAAAATAGACAATTCTCGAGACAGCCCCAGTTTCTTAGTCGATTCTTGGATAAATCCTGATGAACTTCAAGCAAAGTCTATAAGAGAAGTACACATCAAACTAGACGCAAGTATTCACGAAGAAAAACAATTACACCCCTTACGAGATTTTTTGTTTGAATCTGCAGGCAATTGTTCAGTATATTTACATTTAGAAGCAGGAAGAACGTACATAATAAAAGCAGCCAATCAGATTCAGGTTGCTTCTAGCCAAGACTTTTTAAACGAAATTCTAGACCTGCCAGGGGTTCTTCAAGTCTGGAAAGAATAAGCAAAGGAAGGATTCATGTTTCAGTCAGTATTTTATTCACTTTCATCTCTCGTATCGGTGTACTCTTTTATATGCCTCTTGAGAATTCTTATGTCTTGGATGCCCCAGCTCGAATTCACCGCACCCGGGCGTTTTATAGCTGGTCTTTGTGATCCATACTTGAACTGGTTTAAACGTTTTTCGTTTACCCGTATCGGAATGGTAGATTTTTCTCCTATTTTAGCTCTTGGTGTTCTTTCAGTAACTTCAATGACTTTTTCAACACTTGGAGCGACAGGAAAAATTAGCATAGGAATTATATTAGGAGGATTACTCCAAGTACTATGGTCATTCTTTAGTTTTTTCTTGAATATTCTTATTATCTTTTTGGTAATACGTCTTATTTATGATTTTCTAAATCGCTATACTTACTCTCAGTTTTGGACAATGCTCGATAAGTTTTTGAACCCACCCATTTCCCGTATAACTCACTTTTTTATACGTGGCAAAACACTAAGTTATAGAGCTTCTCTTATTTTGACCCTTGTAACAATGATAGCCTTAAGAGCAGGTCTCGAAGTGCTAATTCGATATCTTATGACTCTTCTCTATCTATTGCCTATTTAAATGTATATACAGGAGATTCTGGTCCCAATTTCTCGAGTTCGAGGAGTTGGACCCGCAACAGCAAAGCTTCTCCAAAATCTAGGAATTCAAACAGTTGGCGATGCGCTCCTATGGTGGCCTCGAGACTGGGACGATAGAACACAGAGAGTACCACTTTCGAAATACAACGAAACGGCAAAAATTAACACCAACGCGACAGTAATTGGTCATGAGTGGTTTGGTTACGGCCGAATGAAAACCCTCAAAATTATTATAGAAGATGATGAGGGAACACAAGCTGATCTGGCGTGTTTTAATAGACCATTCTTAGAAAAATCTTTTCCTGTAGGAACAGAAGTTGCCGTTTATGGAAGTTTTCATATTAAGTATGGATCCTTACAGGCTGCAGCATTTGAAATAGAACACATAGCAGAGGCACAGGCAAAAGTACTTCCAGTATATTCGTTAACCGCGGGAATAACCCAAAGTCAGATGCGAAAAATTATTGCCTCAGCCTTACGTGAGTATGGCAAAGGTATAGATTCAGAGCTACCAGAAAAAGTGCGGCTTGACGCTGGAATTCCAGAAAAAAAAGATATTCTTTTTAGCATGCATAATCCCTCGACTTTGAGTGAGGCACAAAAAGCTCTTCATGCGCTTATTTTTGAAGAATTCTTTATATTTCAATATGCAATAGGGCAAAGATCCTTACAACGCAGAGGCCGACTTCCTGATCTAAAAGATATGAAAACGCTAAATAAAGAGGTTATAAAAGGTACTGATACCGGAAAATCTCACGTAGCTCTGTGTGCTTTGCAACAACGATTAATAGAAAGACTCCCCTTTAAGCTCACCGATGATCAATACACTGTACTCGATGAAATTAATAAAAATATAGACAGCAATCATACAATGGCACGCCTGTTGCAAGGCGATGTAGGTTCAGGGAAAACGCTTGTTGCATTTCTTGCCTGTTTAAAAATAATAGAACAAAAAGGCCAATGTGCATTGCTTGCACCAACAGAACTTCTCGCTCGCCAGCATGCAGAAAATGCTGCAAAACTTCTAGAACCAACCGGGGTGCGTCTTGCATTCCTTACAGGAAATATCAAAGCGGCAGGTCGATCTAAGCTTTTAACAGAACTAGAAGAAGGTAATATAGATTTAATAATTGGTACTCACGCTCTTTTTTCAGCTGGTGTTATATACCAAAATCTTCGACTTGCTATAATAGATGAACAACATCGGTTCGGAGTGCTCCAAAGAGCTGCAATAATTGATAAGGGTAAAAAAAACGCGACAGATCCAGAGCCTCACGTGCTCATGATGAGCGCAACCCCCATTCCGAGAACTCTTGCTTTATCGGTATTTGGAGATCTTGATATTTCAGTAATTCGTACAATGCCACCCATGAGAAAACCCATTATCACCCATCTTGCCCGACAAGGAAATGAGCAAAAAGTATATGACTTTGTTCGCAGAGAACTCATTGGCGGTCATCAAGCATATTTCGTATATCCTTTAATTGAACACTCAGAAGATCTCACACTAAAATCTGCACAAGATATGCATGAAAAACTTGCTACACAGATATTTCCTGAACATCGTTCCGCTCTTATTCACTCAAAAATTCCAGAAGAAGAACAACGCTCCATTATGGCCCTCTTTCGCTCAGGTGAAATAAAAATACTTGTCGCAACAAGTGTTGTTGAAGTAGGTGTAGATGTGGCGAATGCAACGTGTATGGTTATTGAACATGCAGAGCGCTTTGGTTTGTCTGCGCTACACCAAATGAGAGGACGCGTTGGAAGAAGTGAACTACAATCTTGGTGCTTCCTCGTATATTCAGGAAATTTAACTGAAGACGGTAAAGCACGCATGAAAATTATGCACGAAACAAACGACGGTTTTATTATTGCAGAAGAAGATTTAGCCCTTCGTGGTCCCGGAGAAATTACTGGAATCCAACAATCTGGATACCTTGCTTTTAATCTTGCAGATCCTATTAGAGACCGCGCGATTCTCGAAGATGCCCGACGAGCTGCATTTAATCTTCTTCTCGAAAAAAACACAAAGATATGATACCCTTCTGTTAATGAAAACTAAAACAAATGCACTAAACACCCTCTTCATCTGGTGTTTTCTTTTTTTCGGCCTTACTATAGGGGCAGAAGAACACCCTGCCTTTACTGGATGGAAACAAGCAGAAACTAATCATTTTCGCTTTATTTTTGAGGAAGCTTCTCGGCAGCAAACAATTGAACTTGCAGGAAAAGCTGACAACATATGGAATCAAGTTGCAGAAATATACAGTCCTCCACCTGTAAAAACTGATGTTATCATGACTGCAAGAACGGACATAACAAATGCTTTTGCCGAAGGACTTAATTTTTTTATGGGATTCTATACGAATGCACCCATAACTCCGGAATTTGGATTTCGCTCTGATTGGTCAACAATGGTGTTTACCCATGAACTCGTACATATTGCCAATTTCAAATTCGAAGGAAAAAAGAATAAACTTGCCGATATTTTTGGGCCTTTTTGGAATATTACAGATTTTGTCGGTCGACCTGGATGGCAAATTGAAGGTTTAACTACGGTTTTAGAAACCGAACTCACAGAGGGAGGAAGAGGAAGAAGTCCCTTTTTTGAACTTTTATTCAAAGCACCGACTTTAGAAAACTCATTTCTCGACTACGAAGAAATAGGCACAGAAGCGGAACCACCTCGTGGTCAAATATATGTAATGGGCTACATAATGATGCGTAGTATTGCAGACCGATGGGGAATGAGTACTCTTGCGAACCTAGAAAGAAATAGATCAACTGAGAGAAATTTTGAAAAAACGGTTGAATTTCTTACCGGTGAAAGAGCGGAAAATATATTTAGAGATGCAAGAATATCCCTTAACAAACGTTATGCTAATGAGCGCAAAATTCCCGAAGGGATTCCCGTTACACCAGTTGAAAAAAATTCGTATTATTACAAACCAGCACTTGTTTCTAATACTGAGATTATTACACTTAGATCAAAACAAAAAGAAGACACTGCCGCAGTAAGTTGGAACCCTCAAACAAAAGAAGAAACAATTCTTTTTGAAGCTTCTTTTGCAGACAGCGATTCTCTAACGGCCGCTGATAATGGGCTCATTATTGCAGCTCTTCAAACAACTCTTAATGAAAAATTACCTGGAATTACCATAAACACAGATTTATGGACATGGAAAAAAAGTGTTGGACTCACAAAACTTACCAATGGAGTAAGCCTATTTCAACCAAGCCTTAGCCGAAGTGGAAACAAACTTGTAGCAGTTGAACAAATAGGCTTTCGCTATAGACTGGTGGAAGTAGATTTAAATACCGGTAATTGCAAAACGCTTCTTGAATCTAACTCGCACAGCTTTATTCAACCATCTCTTTCAGATGATGGATCTTTTGTTTCCTTTTTAATGCTAGATGGAAAGAGAGCCGTTCTTGCAACCGCCCTCATGCCGGCGTATGAATTTGCATATCCTATTCCACAAAAAAATATAACGAAGATAGATAATATTACAGATCATATTTATGACATTGCGTACCCTACTTGGCAACGCGATGGAAGTATATTCTTTGCTTCTAACGAGAGAGGAAGACTTGAAGTATGGCAATGGAGTGAAGGAAAAAAAAGACCCGTTGTGTCTGACCCTATAGGAGCTTTTTGGGCTGAAAAAACAGATAAAGGGATTCTCTATGCATCCTATGCGAGCACTGGGAATCTATTAAAAATGAAACCTTTGGATCAATGGGCAGTTGTTCCAGATTTTTTAGGGCCCTCTCTTCCTGGTGAAATAATGCGCTTTGGAAACTTATCTTCAGATTTTCCCTCTTTTTCACCTTTTAGTGTAGCAGAAAAAAAAGAAACTGAAGAAGAGAAAGAAAAGATTTTAGAACGAATTATACCGTATACGCCAACAGAAGTAACAACGACCATAAGCAATGAAAAAAAATTTATACCTCTTCCACGCCTCCAATTTTGGCTTCCAGCATTCGATATGATACCTGTGGAAAACGAAGAATCTATATTCGGGCTTGGAGGATGTGTGTATCTTTCAAGTTATCCCTTGCAAGGTGGGTCTCAGTCTAATTTCCTATTTGCAGATGCTCTCTATTATCCAACAATAGGCCAAGCTAAAGCAGACGTATTTTTTTCACAAACCCTTGCTGGAGCCCAACTTTTCTTTCTAATTTCCAGAAATCTCGGATTCGTTGATGGAACTAACTTCTTCAAAGAAACAAATACAGCTCTCCTCTCTTTTTCTATTCCATTAATAAATAAATCTTTCCACCGAGAAACTATGGATATAGCACTTACTACGGGTTTTCAAACACAGGCACAAAGACAACAAGAAATAGTTTTTTCTGTAATAAATGACAATCCATTTACATCTTCGTTTACTACACATCTTGGTGTAGATGGTTATTATTCACACTCGCCTTTAAAAGAATTCAGCATAACGGCACGAGCGAATGCAACTCTTTTTGTATCAATAATGCCTACAAGTTCTAATAAAGTATTTTTCGGAAATGATTTTCAGATAAGTTCAACTGCGGGGACTAGACAAGTACAAGGGGAACTGGGAATCAAATCACGCTGGTTTAACTATCCACAAGAGATGCCTTTACCCCTCACACTTGTTTCGAAAAAAGCTGAAACCCTCGATTCTAGCTACCCAGGAAGAACACTCATTCAAGCAGCTCTCGTAATACCCAAGGGTTTTAACACGCGGTTTTTTATAGAAAAACTTATTTCATCTGGGAAAAACACTCATGGAATACCTACACCAGAAAACAATACTTTCTTGAATATTGTAGTGGATCCTTGGTGGGATTTCGGTGGAGAAATAGAAATTGAGCAAGGGCGAACGCGGATAGCAATGGGAGTACTTTCGAGTTTAAAAAAAGCGGATATTGAAAGAGTACTTCCAAATACCCGCTTTTATTTTACGTTTAAGATTGATGCATTTCAGAGTACATCGTCTTTCTAGGTTCTTGTCAAAGTCGCTCCAATAAAGTCCCTGAATAAGGGATGTGGACGATTTGGACGAGAAGCAAATTCTGGGTGAAACTGAACTCCTACAAACCACGAATGATCTTTTAGTTCAACAATTTCAACTAGGTTTCGCTCAGGATTTCGTCCTGAAAGACACATAGATGATTCTTCAAATAATTGTCTATATACATTATTAAATTCATACCTATGCCGATGTCGCTCTAAAATGTCATGAATTTTATACGCTTTTTCGGCTAGCGTTCCCTCAGAGATAACACACTGATATTCACCAAGACGAAGAGTTCCGCCCAAGGAGACCCCTTGCTGATCGCCCATCAGGTCAATTACAGGATTTTCAGTAACAGAAGAAAACTCGGACGAATGAGCATCGCTTAGGTGTAATACTGATCTTGCAAATTCGATGACAGCTATCTGCATGCCAAGACAAATCCCAAAATAAGGAATATTGTTTTCTCTTGCATAACGAGCAGCAAGGATCATACCCTCAGTTCCTCGATCTCCAAATCCACCAGGAATAATTACTCCGTTAACTGAATTTAATATTTCTGCAGTTTTTTCGTCATCTATTAATTTTTCTGAATCAATCCACTCTATCCTTATACGAGCTTCGTGATATATACCACCTGCGGTTAATGCTTCTGCAACACTTAAATATGCATCATGCAACTCTACATATTTTCCCACTAATGCAATTTTTACTTCTTTTTTTGGATTGTAATATGAATGAACCATATTTTTCCACACTGTTAACTCAGGTGGTATATTTTCTAATCCAAGAAGTTTGCACAATGTTACACCAAGACCCTTTTTTTCAAGCATAAGTGGTACTTCATAAATAGATTTTGCGCTTAGATTTTCGACAATTGCATCTTGATCAACATTGCAAAATAAACCAAGTTTTTCTCGAATTGATCGGGTTAAGGGTTTTTCACTGCGACACATAATCAAATCGGGTTGAATTCCAAAACCTAGTAATTCTTTTACACTATGTTGCATTGGTTTAGTTTTAAGTTCTCCGCATTCTTTTAAGTATGGCAATAAACCAAGATGCACAAAAATACAGTTATTTTTTCCAACTGAATATTTTATTTGCCTAATGGCCTCTATAAAGGGAAGAGATTCAATATCACCAACGGTTCCACCAATCTCTGTAATTATAACTTCAGCATCTGTTTCTTCAGCTGTCTTTAATATCCTATTTTTAATTTCATCTGTAACATGAGGGATTACCTGCACCGTATTTCCATTATACCCACCAGACCTCTCTTTTTCTAAAATTGAAAGGTACACTTTTCCTGCTGTAGTATTATTAAAACGATACAAAGGAACGTCCGTAAAACGTTCATAGTGTCCGAGATCTAAATCGGTTTCCCCTCCATCAACAGTGACAAATACCTCGCCATGTTGATATGGATTCATTGTACCTGGATCAATATTTAAATAAGGATCAAATTTCTGATTAATTACTTTTATGCCTCTACTTTTTAATAATAACCCAATTGAGGCAGCCGTTATGCCTTTCCCTAAAGATGAAACAACACCACCTGTTATAAAAATGAATTTTACACTCATATATATCATTTCTCCTTTCCTGTGCGTTTAAAAAAAAAGAATCCGGTCTTATAAGACCGGACTCCACTTCTTTTTAGCTCGTGTCACTAAATTATACAACATACCGTACATCTTTCACAAGATACCTGTACAGCCTACAAAGCTTTTTGCTACATGTTAATACTACTTCGCAACTCTCTGCTGCTACCCCATTCAGGATATGCACTGGATCCATGTTCGACTAAATCTAATCCGATTTTTTCTTCTTCTTCAGAAACACGTAAACCAACGGTGTGTTTCAGAACTAAGAAAAGAACTAGTGTTGTTGCTACAGTCCAAACCGCAAAAGCAGCAACGCCTAAAGCCTGAGTTCCTAACTGATGGAAGCCACCACCATAAAAAAGCCCGCCCTGTTTTGCAAAAAGGCCTACCGCTAATGTTCCCCATACACCATTTAATAAATGTACAGAAGTTGCACCAACTGGATCATCTACGCGAAGCACCTTATCAAAGAGCTCTACCCCAACAACAATTAAAACACCTGCTGTTGCACCAATTGCAAGAGCTCCATAAAACGAAACTGAATTACAACCTGCAGTAATCGCAACTAGACCAGCAAGCACTCCATTCAAGGTCATAGAAACATCAGGTTTTCCATATCTAAACCAAGTAAGGAACATTGTTACCACAGCAGCCATAGCAGCTGAAAGATTTGTTGTCATTGCGATATAACCAATTTCACTGTTTACTGAAACTGTTGAACCTGGGTTAAAACCAAACCAACCAATCCATAAAATAAAGACCCCTGCAGCACCGAGGGGAAGATTATGTCCAGTTATAGCATTCACCTTTCCATCCTTCCCATATTTTCCTATACGAGGGCCAAGAACGATTGCTCCTACGAGAGCAGCCCAACCTCCTACCGAGTGAACCACAGTAGAACCAGCGAAATCCATAAACCCAAGCTGACTCAACCAACCGCCACCCCAGGCCCAATGACCACTTATCGGGTATATAACTAAACTAATTACAAAACTGAAAATAACATAAGCTCTAAACTGAGTTCGTTCAGCCATAGCACCTGAAACAATAGTTGCAGCTGTTGCAGCAAAAACCGTCTGAAAAAATAAAAATACAGATGGGGTGAGAGAATCGAAAATTTCCAATCCTATTGTTTCTGGCCTAAAAAAACCAGTTATTCCAACAATACCACCAGCTGTTGCGCCAAACATTAAACCGAATCCAACTACATAATACGCTACAGACCCAATTGAAAAATCCATAAGATTTTTCATAATAATGTTTGCCGAGTTCTTTGAGCGAGTAAATCCTGTTTCTACGAGAGCAAAACCTAATTGCATAGCAAAAACTAATATAGCTGCAATTAAAACCCAAAGCATATCTATAGACTTAACAAGTTCAGCTAATTCCATACTTTCTCCTTTTACTTTACTACATAAAAAAGGGATAGGTTCATTGCGGCATGTGCCACGAACCTATCCCCATTGATAGTTAACAATTATTTTTTTAAAGAGCCACGTTACCGTTTTCTCCGGTTCGGATTCTCACCACATCTTCAACATCATATACAAAGATCTTTCCATCTCCTGGATTCCCAGATGCTATCTGTTTGCACAGTTCATCTACAATCATCTGTTTCTTTTCGTCTGCCACTACCGTCTCGACTTTGAGTTTCGGTAAAAGGTTAACCGTGTATTCAGTACCTCGATAGATGTGAGTCACACCCTTTTGGTTACCAAATCCCATGATGTTTGTCACCATCATTCCAGAAGCTCCTGCATCATTAAGAATATGCTTAACGATTTCAAGTCTCTCCGGACGAATGATAATCTCCAGTTTTTTCATGGCTACCTCCATTTCTTACAGTACCAGTGAATTATCAATTACCATCATAGCTACGTCTAAAAGACGCAAGCCACGATCCATACTCGATTTTTGCAAAAATCTATGCGCCTGTGATTCAGTCATTACATATTTTTCTATGAAAATCTTTTTTGCATTCAAAATAAGCAAATTCTCTTCAGCTGTACGCTCTTTTGGCCGTTGTCCAACCCCTCCAAATGAAATTCCAGACATAGCCCTTGTTGCCGCGGCCATTTCCATTAACTCAATACCATCAACAAGTTCATTCGCACTTAAAGGATACGGCAAAAAAAACATATCATCACGATCAATAAGATCTCGTTGATGCGACAACAAAATAGTCACCATTGCAAGACGCCAATCTAACAAACTAAATAGATTTTCAGCGGTCATATCTGGAAACTGAAACCCAGAAACAACTACAAGACTTGAACAAAAATCTGAAACACGAATAACTTCGCTTGCAGTTTTACAAGTATGTTCTACTGAATACCCATTACGATTTAAAACTGAAGCCATCCAGTTAGTAAAAAGTGGATTTGAAAACGCAAGGATTACATTCTTCATTCCAGATCCTTTATATTGAAATAAAAAAAAGACGTTTCTGAACACGAATGTCAGAAACGTCTCTGTTTTCAACTTATAAAAGATTTTATCAAAGCAATACTGCATAGTCAAGTATAAATATGCATAAATTTAAACTTTAAATGCATAATTATTAAAGAATCCATATATCTTAGTTATACTAAGCTACGTATGCCTCGAGACGATTCATACGAGTTGGATGCTGAAGTCTTCGAATAGCCTTCTTTTCAATCTGACGAATACGTTCTTTCGTAAGATTAAAGACATCACCTATTTCTTTTAAGGACATAGGTCTATATCCGTTCAAGCCAAAACGATATCGAATTACTTCAGCTTCTTTATCTGTCAAAGTGGCCAAAATATCATCT
>DATFIA010000291.1:0-5058 GCA_035270545.1 Treponemataceae bacterium | reverse complement strand
ATACACCACGGCAAACGATGAAGAATGTTTAGACGCCTTCTATACCTTATCGAAAGTAGAAGGAATTATTCCGGCCCTAGAAAGCTCCCACGCAGTAGCATTTGCAATGAAATATGCAAAAGAAAATCCAAGAAAATCTATTTTGGTAAATCTTTCAGGACGTGGAGACAAAGACATAGACTTTGTTATAGACAATTATGGAATAAGATAAATTAGGAGGGGAAACGCAGAAATTGACCTATGTATGCTGAACAGCATAAAAGGCTCTCGTTACAGACGCGGCTCCCCCTCGCTCTAGAACTAAGAATTGGAGCATGAACTAAGCCCTAAAAGCTAGACAGTCTCTTAAGAATCAATTCATTGTAATCCCAATTCTTAGTTCTGACGCTACCCCCACTCCTGTAACCTACTTTTATACCATATGAGAATTCGGATTACCGAATTCTCATAGCCAAGCCCTAAAAACAGAAAATAGAGAAACTTAGCAGGCTTGGCGCCCCACTCCTGTAAATAATAAAATAGCAGGAATCAATTAAATTTCGTATACTTATAGCTATGAAGTGTATTGAAAAAGCAAATCCAGAAAATCTGGTACAGGTACTCGTAGAAGAAATATCCTCTAAGATCGAAAGAAGCATTCCCGTGTTATTTCTTGTTTCCGGTGGATCTACTGCGCAACTCGCAGTTCAGATTTGCAAAACCTTAAATAAAAGACTGGCAGGCAAAACTGGAGGTCTAAAATGGCTTATGACATTTACACTGGCAGACGAGAGATATGGTGAAATAGGCCATAGTGATTCAAACTGGCAGCTCCTTCTCAATTCAGGTTTTTTACCTCAAAACTTTACGACAGTTCCAATTCTCCAAAAAGATTCTGGTTACCCAGAAAATATGGAAGATCTAGAAACCTTCGACAATTCTGGAGACCTAAAAACAATTGAAGAAACGGTGCTTCAATTTAACGACTTCCTCTCAGATGTTGTTAAAAGAGCCCAAAACAATAAACTCTATATTGTAGGTCTTTTTGGTATTGGAGAAGACGGACATACAGCTGGAATTCTCCCAAATAGTCCTGCAGCTTGCCTTCCTCCTTACGGAGAAACCTACGCAACAGGATTTAAGTCTTCACCGTTTACACGCATAACCATAGCTCCAGCTTTCTTTAATCATATAAACCTTGCAACAGTTTGGGCTGGAGGTGAAGCTAAAAAACCCGCACTCAAGGCTCTTTTTACTGAAGGCTCAGCTGAAGAAGTTCCAGCACGTTATTTATCCTTGGCAAAAAAAACACTTATTTATACAGACCAACACATTACAATCGGAGAATAAGGAATGATAAAACTTGCGCACACCGTACTGGTAATATTCGGAATTACCGGAGATCTTGCCAGAAGGAAGCTTCTTCCAGCTTTATACAATCTTTCAAAGGCAGGCGTCTTGCCTGAAGGTTTTCGTATTATAGGTATATCTAGAAAAGGAACTACAAGTGCAGATATTATTGACTTAATAAAAGCTCGAGTTCCAAAAAACGATACTGATTGTGACCAAATCTGTAAAAAATTTGAAAAAATTATTTCCATTGTTGATATGAATATAGGAAATACAGATGAATACACAGCGCTTGCAACAGAACTCTCTAGAGTTGAAGAAGATGCAAAACACCCTCTTAACAGACTTTTTTATCTTGCTATTCCTTCAGCTCTTTTTGCAACAGTTACAACGAGGCTTGGAGAGTCAGACCTCAATATCCATGAAAAAGGAATACGAGAAAGCAGATATCTTATAGAAAAACCATTTGGCTCTGATTTTGCATCTGCACAAGACTTAATTCACAGTCTGGACAAACTATTTGGTGAGCCACGAATTTTCAGAATAGATCATTATTTGGCAAAAGAAACTGCACAAAACATATTGGCATTTCGTTTTGCAAATCCACTATTTAGTAGCTCATGGAATAGACACCATATAAGTCACATAATGGTAACAGCCTCAGAATCTATCGGAATTGAGGGTAGAACATCCTTTTATGAAGGAATGGGTGCGTTACGAGACATAATTCAAAGTCATCTGCTTCAACTATTGGCCCTTGTTACAATGGCGGAACCTAAAAATCTCAGTGCAGCAGAAATTCATACAGAAAAAGAAAAATTACTTGCTGCAGTTAGACCTCCAGAACCTGGACAAATGGAAGAGAAAGCTATTCGCGGCCAATATGCAACATACAAAAAAGAAACAGGAGTTTTAGATTCACTTACAGAAACCTATGCAGCAATTCAACTTACTATAGACAACGATGATTGGAGAGGCGTTCCTATTTTTGTTCGCACCGGTAAGGCCTTAAAAGAAAAAGTCACAGAAATAACTCTCGTTTATACAGATATTAAAGACTCATCAAAGCATAATTATCTTACAATTCGCATACAACCTAACGAAGGAATAGCAATAGATCTTTCTATAAAAAAGCCAGGATTTGATACCGGACTTCAAGAAGTACAACTAGACTTTTGTTATAGAGAAAAAATAGGTTCAGATCATATAGATGCGTATGAGCGGGTCCTTTTTGACGGAATACGATCCGATAATACCCTCTTTGCAACAGGAGCCGAGGTGCTCTCGTGTTGGAATATTACAGAACCAATTATTGAAGCATGGAAAGACCCTTCCTTTCCACTTTATCTATATGAAAACGGAAGCGCTGGACCAGAGGCTTCAAATATCATGATAGAAAAATCTGGAGTTTCTTGGCTTTCTGATACTCATTCTGTATGTACCCCTGTGCGGCTCATACATCAAAATAATTGACCCTAGCAGTCCAAATGAGTACCTTTAGTTTTATATATTATTATTAGGAGATATTGATGAGCAAAGGAATAAAAACACTATTAATTGTTGTGGGTATTATTGTAGTTCTTGGTTTTATGGGCTATTCATTTTTTGCAGGGAACTATAACAAAATGGTATCCTACGACGAACAAGTTCAAAGTCAATGGGGTCAAGTTGAAAACGTATATCAAAGACGGTTTGATCTTATTCCTAATCTTGTTGCTACAGTACAAGGATATGCAAAACATGAATCAAAAGTTTTTGCAGATATAGCAGAAGCTAGATCGAGAGCCGGTGGTGTAATGAATATTTCAGACGAAGTATTGCAAGATCCTGAAGCATTTGAAAGATTTCAACAAGCACAAGGTGAACTTGGCGGAGCTCTTCAAAGACTGTTAATGATAACAGAAAATTACCCTGACCTTAAAGCAAATCAAAATTTTCTCTCTCTTCAAGATCAGCTGGAAGGCACAGAAAATAGAATTACTGTGGAAAGAAAACGTTTTAACGATGTAGTGGAAACCTATAATAGTTTTATTCGAAAATTTCCCCAAATGTTTATAGCAAACATGTCTGGATTTAGGGCAAAACCATACTTTAAGTCAGTACAAGGAGCATCTGTGGCTCCTGAGGTAAGCTTTCAATGAAAAAATCTACAGTAATAAAGCGTCTTAATCTTGACGAAAAAAAACTGGAGACAATTGCTCTGGCTGTAACAAAAGCAGAAACAAAGACTACAGGTGAAATAGCCTTAGCCGCAACAGACGAGAGTTCAGATTATTCTTTTTTTGAATTACTTGCAGCGGTAATTTTTGGTGCACTTGTTTTTTCTATCCTTTTACCCTTTCACGGAAATTTTTCAGCACTGCTGGATCGCATCACCTGGGTGTCTGTTCCATGGCATCTAAGTGCGTTTTACGGAATTATTTCTTTTTCAGCAATAGCTTTATTTTTTCTTATTGCAAATATTCCTGCAATAGATAGAATTATTGTTCCTCACTTTTATAGAAGCAAGGCTGTGTACCGTCGCGCTTTAAGACATTTTGTAGAAAGTGGTGTATATGCAACTTCCAAGAGAACAGGAATATTAATTTTTATTTCTGTTTTAGAAAAAGAAGTGAGAATTATAGCAGATTCTGGAATTAGTACACGTATAGAACAAAAAGAGTGGGACTCACTTGCAGGGCATCTCGCAAAAGGAATACAAGCTGGCACTACTGAAAAAGATCTTATTGAAGTTATTGAGAGATGCGGAAAATTACTTACAGAACATTTCCCGGCAACTGACGATAACCCTAATGAACTTTCCGATGGACTTGTTATATTGGAAGGGGGAGAATAATGGATAAAAAAAGACAACTTAGATTATCTAATCGAATTTTGACTGCACTTTTTATACTGTTATTCCTTCCAGCACTCATTAGTGCAAAAGAACTTGCAGTGCCCGAAATGAAGGGACCAGTAAATGACTTGGCCAACGTACTTAGCATGCAAGAAAAACAGAAAATAGAAAGTTTTCTCGCTTCTGTAAACACACAAACAGGCGTTCAAATAGCGGTTCTTACAGTGAATTCTCTCTCTGGTTCCTCTATTGAAGATTATTCTATGAGGGTAGTAGAAAAATGGAAACTTGGGAAAAAGGACACAGATAGCGGAGTCCTCCTCCTAATAGCTGTAAATGACAGAACGCTCCGAATTGAAGTAGGATACGGTCTCGAAGGCCTTCTTACAGATATGAAATCTGGTCTTATTATTAGAAACATTATTACACCTGAATTTAAAAAGGGTGATTATGCACAAGGAATTTATTCCGGAGTAAAAAACATTGCAGGAATCGCGACTAATAATGCAGAAATTGTCTCCGAAGCAGTTAAAAACCCTGAAAGCAATGATCAAAGTGGCAGCGGATTAGCTGGCTTTATTTTCTTAATTATTTTCCTTTTGATAATGAACGGCGGAATTGGAAAAAGAAGAGGGCGATCAGGAGGAATTATGGGACCACTCATACTGGGCAGCATGCTTTCAAAAGGAAGCAGACATTCCGGATCCAGTGGCGGCTTTTCTGGTGGCAGATCAAGCGGAGGATTTAGCGGGTTTTCTGGTGGTGGCGGTGGATTTGGCGGTGGCGGTGCTTCCGGTGGCTGGTAATAAAAGGTTCATAAAATAATGAACAAACTATTGAGGTAAGTCTTTGTAATAAAAAGACTTAACGAAATTCTTCACCTACATTATTGG
>DATFIA010000290.1:0-4825 GCA_035270545.1 Treponemataceae bacterium | reverse complement strand
CATGGCTCCTGAATGTGTTTTTTCTTTGGAATTATATGTTCGTAATTAATTTCCGTTGTTGTATCGTTGTTTTTTAATTTTTTAATTGCGGCTTCGGTATAGTAATCCCCCTGAAAATATTTACCCCCGCCCCCCTTGGTTCTAATTATTGCATTTGATAAAAATTTATTAAGACCTTCTCTTATACCTGCCATAAAAACTTTGTCATCCCATTTAATCGACTTAAGCAAATCATAATACGCCTGTGTAACTTGCTCGAGTAATATTTCATCCATAATAAACTCCAAATTTGAAATGTCCTAAAGAAATTTTATATCACAAAAAAGTTACAAATAGTTAGAAACCTTCTTTTATATCATTTCTCTCCAGGCTTCCCAAATCATTACCATTGCAAGAGTGTCTATCTCACAGTAACGCAGAAGTGATTTTTCTATTTGTTCTCTTTCTTTTTCGGGAACATCGCTGAGTTGGAGACGGGCAAAGGCTGACGCTGCTGCTCCTCCTTCTTTTATAACTTCGTCATTGCGATAATACGTTCCCTCTTCCTCAGTATCCATTCCATCCATAACTGGGGGAAGGTTTTTGTACGGAGAGATTACTTCGTTTGTCTGCGAGTCAACTTGTACCATCGCCACTGGTTCAAAATTTAATGAAGTAATTTCATCTCCATACACGGGCTTCGAATATTTTTTTTGCAGCCAGGAGCTCGTGTTTAGCAATGCTGGAAAAACTGACTTAATAGAGTTTGAGCCTTTCATTAATGGATGGTAGTAAAAAAGTTTTACCCAGGCCCAGAGGTCTACCATGTTGCGCTCGCCTGTACGACCATCGGTAGTATCATGCGTTAGTGTGTTGCAAAATGCGATAAGTTCTTTTTTATCTGGTTCAGCGGAAAATTCTAGTTGAGCGCATATCTGGTTAAGTACCGTATTTTCATGGTTTGCATATCTAAATACAGTTCCCTCGTCATTTTCTAAAGCTCCCTTCAAGGCACGAACAAATTCAAAGTTAGGGAACATTCCAGGCTTCGCATGAAGAAACTGATCTTTGTGCTGGTAGGAACCATCCTCTTCCATTTGGTGGTGGCTAAATTGAAATGCGTACTGCTCGTAGGGGTGTCGCCCTTTATGAAAAGGGAGGGCAAGCATTGAAGTTTCAAAGTCGATAAAATGGAGAGGGAAAACAACATCTGACATAGCATCTCTCAATCCATCTGCATCGACAAAAGGTTCAGGATCGCCAGAGATTGTTTTTTGGTATTGCAAATATTGACGCCATTCCTTGTCAGGAAAATCATCATCTGTTAAATCTTCCATAAGGAGGCGGCCTTCTTCTATGAAGGCTCCGGCAGCGCGGAAATTCCATAATTCTAGAACCGTTGGCTTTTTTAATTCGGCAGGTGAAAGGCCACCCTCTGTTCCCCAGCACTGGTGAAAACCGCTCAATTTACCTTGGAACATTTCTTCCGGTGTTGCCCGGTACTCACAGGTTTTGCATTGCGTGCCAAGGCTTGCCGGCCATCGCCTTTTTTGCTCAACTGCACGTGACATCTCTTGTATCCAATCGGTAAAACTTTTATCATCTTTAGAAAATAAAGAGCCGTTTAATATTCCTTCGACTTCCTCATCCACCGGAACCGCCGTCAAAATTGATCTTCCAAGAGCCTCTAAAGAAACATCGCCAATCATCTGTACCCGGTGAGAGTGATCTCCCATTGGCTGGATTTTAAATTTTTGGTTTAAGCTGTCAATAGATGTTGTTTTGGATTTATCTACCAACATTAAATGTGGCACAATATTAAAAGTAGGAAAAGCTTGCTTTAAGACGTAGGTCTGGAAAGCCACATCGTATACATATGATTGCCAATTTGTAGCGATTTTAGTTTTTCCCTTTTTTGTAACAAAGCTATTTTCTGGACTCCATGACTTAGCTTTTACTTCATATAAATAAAGCGTCTGATTTTTTTTTACTAAGACGTCTGCTCTAATTAGTAAATTCTCAAATGCGATAGCCGCTTCAAAAAGAGTTACCTCTGGCCGCTTCATCCATTCATTGGTTTCGCCAAGTGCCTGTTCGATGTTGATAGTATCAATGCGGTGGCCCTCGGGAAATTGACATTGAGCCAAAGCGCCCACTTGAAAACCGCCATCAGCCAAAGATTTCAGAAAATCATTTTTTGAGTTACAGTTAATGTACCCGGGCGTTTTCGCATAAAATAATTTGGTGGGGCAATCCATTCCCAGGGTAAACAACGATTTTGAAAGACGAGGTCCAGCGCTATTTTTCATAGGTATCCTTTTCGTTTTAATTATACCACGAAAGTTTGACAATTCATGTCATAGTAAAAAATAAAAACTGATGCACAGAGGGCCACGTCCTATGTGGAGTACCACTACTGTGGTACTCCATTGGACGGAACGTCCTAATTGTTCTGCCTCAGTCTTAATTCTTAATTTTAAAACATGCTCATTTTAGTAACATTTTTTTTCCATTCTGTAACTAATTTTTTTTGTCTTCTGCCCATTTGCGCTCCCTAATCCAGGTGATAGAATCTGCGAAAAACTCAACCGCGAACTTGTATGAAGTAGCACTAAGATTTTGATTTATCTTGTTAAAGATTAATTTTCGTTATATCGAAAATAAGTGTCATTTTTCATTGTTATTTTCGATATAGTTGCTGTATAATGATACTATGATAAATCGCGAACGTTATATGCGCACAATTCGTCCCTTTATGAACACTGAAGTAGTGAAAGTTCTTACTGGTATACGGCGTTGCGGGAAGTCTGTAATGCTGCGGTTGATACAGAAAGAGCTTCTTTCGACTGGCGTTCTAGATAGTCAAATCCTCAGCCTTAATTTTGAATCTCAAAAAGACACCCGAATACTTAACGTACTAACAGTTTTTGAGGCAGTGCAAAAAACAGTTACTACGAATGAAGGAAAACGCGTCTATCTCTTTTTTGATGAAATACAGGAACTCAAGGGTTGGGAAACTCTTGTCAATTCACTTTTAGTAGATATAGACGTGGATATCTATATTACAGGCTCAAATGCATATCTTCTTTCAGGTGAACTTGCGACATACCTTGCGGGTCGCTATATAGAAATCAAAATATATCCATTTTCTTTTTCAGAAGTGCGTGCACTTCTTTCTACGCAGAACGATACACGCACTCAAGCACAAATTTTTCAGCTGTATCTTGTGCGGGGTGGATTCCCCTTTTTGTATAAACATCCCTTTTCGGATATTGACGTTAATCAATACATTTCTGATATTTTCGATTCCATCATATTAAAAGATATTTCGCAAAGAAATAGCGTGCGCGATATAGCCCAACTTCGCCAACTAATTTTATATTTTATTGCAAACATTGGAAATACTTTTTCTGCGACTTCTCTCATAAAATATCTTAAAAACCAGAAGCGCACTATTTCAACAGAAACTTTGTATAATTATATTGAGTATAGTCGTGCTTCTTGTCTTCTTCATTTAGTTAAGCGGCAGGACTTAATTGGAAAATCTTTGTTGGCAACCCAAGAAAAGATCTACCTTGCCGATCATGGTATCCGACAATCTCTGTATGGAAATAACCTCCGCGATATAAATCAAGTTCTCGAGAATATTGTATATCTGGAATTATTACGGAGAGGCTATGAAGTGTATGTAGGAAAGGTTAAAAATAGTGAGGTTGATTTTTACGCAGAAAAACCAAATCAAAAAATATATGTTCAAGTTTCCTATCTTCTTGCTACAGAGGAGACTATGCAACGTGAATTTGGTGCTCTCGAATCTATTCCCGACAACTACCCCAAATATGTACTTTCCATGGACGAGTTCGACCGAAGCCATGATGGTATCATTCATAAAAATATTATAGATTTTTTAATGGAAGATGATCAAAATTAAAACTGATGCACAGAGGGCCACGTCCTAAAAAGCGAAAAGGTCAGAGCACCTTCCCAGAATTCAAAAGGATGGGCGAAGGCTTTTTCTCCCACGTAAAATCTTTCTCCGCGGCAGGACCGTACCCGGTCCTGGAGGCTCCGCTCGACGACTCCGCGCATGGTCCGCCGCTTTCGTTTCATTTGTGGAGTACCGCTACTGTGGTACTCCATTGGACCGAAGGTCCTAGGTTCTGCCTCAATTTTAAATTCTTAACACGTTTAAATTTTACTTTACTAATCATGACATGAAGTGACAGAGTTGGATTATATATTTCAGTTATGACAACAAAACCATTGTATGAGTATCTGCAATCGACACTTAGGATTATTAATAAAAGTTTTTTACCAGGACCGGATTTAGAAGGGTTCTCTTCTGGCTTTACAAAGTTAGATTATGCGCTCGGTGGGATCAACCGTGAGTGGGGTAAAAATCAAACAATTGTTAGCGAAGATGAATCTATTCTTCTATCTTTTACTGCATCAGGAAAATACGAAATAATGCGTTGGATTCTTTCTTGCGGTAAGGACGCGATAGCCATTGAACCTCCAGAACTTGTTAAGATGGTGAAAGAAGAGCATGAAGGAATCATTGCACGATATAAATAAAACCCTGACATGAACTGGCAGGTATAGCCTGTATGGTTTGGTTATGAGTAGATCAAGAGTTATGAGGCGCTCCAGGCGCAGGGTAGAAGCAAAAACAGGCAGTTTTATTGGGCGTTCCGCACCAGATTGGGATGCTGAATCAAGTGTGAAAGGTTATTTTACAGAACTTTCAAAATATCATGCTCTTAGCGACCAATACATGGATAGTTATATTTCGGTGCTACCAGACGAGCATCATGCCTCTTTAATAAAAGACTTGCATGAACTCTGT
>DATFIA010000289.1:0-4880 GCA_035270545.1 Treponemataceae bacterium | reverse complement strand
ATTCCCATTGGTTTGCAGATTTATTTCGTTTGAGAGCACATGTTCGCTCTTCCGAGGTCGAAGAAGTGTTAGGATCTGTTGCAGAAGTTTTTGGAGGCATCGATTCTATTAACAATATGTTAGTCGATTCCGATTTTACCTTTGCTTGCGCAAAAGATTCTCAGGAAAAAGAATGGCCGCTTGTTCAAAGTACTGTGGAGTCATATTTAGGAAGTTCTGACAGAACACTTCGACAAAATGCTTGGAATAATTTTTGCGATACTCATGTCAATTTTGCGCCAACACTTGCTGCAAACCTTGTAACGGTGTGTAAGAAAGATTCCTTTATTGCGCGAACGAGAAAATATTCTTCTAGTCTCGACGCTGCTTTAAGCGCTCACAACATTCCCTTATCAGTCTACGAAACGACTCTTGAAACGTTTAAAAAGAATCTCCCGGTCTGGCATAGATACTGGAAGGTTAAAGCGCAAGCCTTGAACTTAAAAAAACTTTCTCATTGGGATATATGGGCTCCTATTTCATTGGATCCTCCAAAAGTCGACTATGAACAAGCGGTTGAATGGATAACTTCTGCACTCGCTCCTCTGGGTAGTGATTATGCAGAAATACTCAAAAAAGGATGTCTCGAAGAGCGTTGGGTCGATGTATTTCCGACAAAAGGTAAAAGTTCCGGGGCCTTTAGTTATGGCTCACGTGCGACCAAGCCTTTTATTATGATGAGCTGGGCAGGAGATCTCTCTTCGTTAAGTACGCTCACTCACGAACTTGGCCACTCAATGCATAGTTATCATACATGGAAAAACCAAAGCCCAGCCTACTGCGACTATAGTATTTTTGTCGCCGAAGTAGCATCTAACTTTCATCAGGCTATGACTCGCTCTTGGCTCTTTGAACATGAAAAAGAACCAGAGTTTCAAATAGCTCTTATTGAAGAAGCTATGGAAAATTTTCATCGGTATTTTTTCATTATGCCAATTTTAGCTTTATTCGAAAGAGAAATTCATGAGCGAACTGATGCCGGAAAAGGTATTACAGCGAGCGATTTAAGTTCTTTAATGACGAGCCTTTTTAGCCTGGGCTATGGAGATGGTGTTGAAATAGACCCCGCGCGCGAAGGTTCTACTTGGGCTCAATTTGGGCATTTATATTCAAACTTCTATGTATTTCAGTACGCGACAGGTATTAGCGCAGCTCATGCTTTGGCCTCTCCCATTCTCGCAGGAGACGAATCTGCTGTCGCTCGTTACCGGGAATTCCTTTCGAGCGGAAGTTCTGTGTATCCGGTAGATGCTTTAAAAAAAGCCGGCATTGATATGTCAGGGCCACAGGCAATGGAAAAAGGTTTTGAAGTTCTTTCCAGTCTCATTGACAGATTAGAAAAACTGATAGCAGAGCGTTAAACGATTTGTGCGAACAACAAGCCCGTGTGTGAGTTTGCACTAAACTGCAATTATGTATCTCTAAATCCAACAATTTGAACTAGCCTTAAGGAGTCTATTCTTTAAGGCTTCTTCTATTCCACCGTGTCTTTGGGGTGTTTGAACAAGTATATTAGAAACACCGAGCGCATCGAGCTCATAAAAATCTGAATAAAGGTGACGAGCAAGTTCTATCCAGCTTGCGTAATGGCGATGTATAAATTTGTCGCAAAGGCTAAGCGTCTTTTTTGTTTCAATTTCGCCAATAGTAAGAACTTCTTCAATAGAAATTATTGCAAGCGATTTTATATCCTTGGAATTAAAACGCCTAAGATCTTCAGCTTTTGTAAAAAGTTGCACCCGGGCTTGCGGCTTATAATGAGGGTGGCGAGTTCCCGGCGATTGAGAGAGAAGTTTTCCTTCTGTGTCATCTGCTTCTGAAAGAAAAAGATTGTCTAAAACCGAAAAAAGGTCTTCGCGTGTTACGGCTCCAGGTCTAAGAATAGTCCAGCCAGAGCCAGTTTTTGTATTTGTCCATGCAATTACTGTAGATTCAAGTCCTGTTTCGCAAGCCCCTCCATCTAGTATCGCCTCAACTCGACCATCCATAGCTTCGCAGGCCATAGCAAAATTAGTTGGGCTTGGTTTTCCAGATCTATTAGCGGAAGGAGCAGCAATAGGAGTTCCCGCAGATCTTAAAAATTCTTGTGCTTCTTTGTGGCGAGGCATACGCACTCCGAGTGTCTGTAATCCTGCTGTTACTATTCCATTAACTGATGGTTTCTTTGGGAGTACAAGAGTGAGAGGCCCTGGCCAAAAAGAGTCCATGAGAATTTCGGCCCCTGGTGGAAATTGTTGCACAAGGGAGTCAAGTTGCTTTCTGTCAAATATATGGGCTATGAGAGGATTATCTTGGGGGCGACCCTTTGCCTGGAAGATTCGACGGCATGCGTCTTCATTAAAGACATCTGCCCCCAATCCGTAGACAGTTTCGGTAGGGAATACAACAAGACTCCCGCTTTGTATTAGTAAACCTGCTTCAGTGGCTCTATTTTTAGAAAAAAGTTGCGTAATCATGATCAGCAATAGTATCACTTTCGCCGACACTCTTGTAGAGGGGATATATGGAAATTAGGATAGGTTCAAAGGGAAAAAACCTCATTGAGCATTTTTTTATTGAGACGCTTTTTAAAGATGCTCAAATTGTAAGAGCTTCCTCTGTTGATATGCGTTATATCGTTACTAAGCGAAAAAAAATACTTTTACGTAATGCACAAGCAATCGAGCTGATGGTCTTAATCTCTCTTGAGTCGAATGAAATTAATTTTGTTGAACTTGTACAAAAGCTATTAAAAGATTTTTACATGACTGATAGGAATGGTGAAAATAAGGCGCAAAAAAAAGCTTTCCGAGTGGGATGGATAGTCTGTTCAGATAGTGGCGGAATTTATTTGTGGGAAGCACTCGAAACAGCCGAACATCGACGTCTTCAAGGTGCAGCTCATGCCTTTGCTGTAGTCAATTCTGTAACAGCTGCTGTGTGTTTTTCACCAGGTGCAATAGAAAATAGGCGCGTGAGCGAGCGACTTATTACTTTATCAGAGGAATTAAAAGGCTCTTTTTTTGGGTTTGCAGATAATCAAAATCGTGGTAAAAGACAAGTGGAATCATTGTTAGGAAGCTTTTTTATGATTCTGGGTCATAAGCTTTCTCGTATGCATCCTACTTTAAGAAAGGAATTTCTAAATGAAAAATAAACCTGTAGCAAAAATAAAAATGTTTGTAAGCGCTCTTTTTTTTCTGTTTTTGGTAATGACAAATTTAGTAGGACAGGCCTTTGAGCCCGCTCCTGTCGAATATTCAAGTCTCGTTTTTGAAGAAATTCCAGGAACATATACTATATATCGTCTTTCTGAAAAGAAGGGTGTTTCTTACATTGGCCTTTGTACAATTGGAGGAAACGAACTCGCTATACGTTATTACAACAAAGAAACAGGGCTTGAATTACTTGTTTTAGAAACCTTTTATACTCAAAAAGATATTCAGAATCCTTCTCGTTTGCACGCAGTTGAAGGTTCTGTGGAATTAATCCGGGGCGACCTTTCAAACCCAGAATCTTCTTTTGTATTACCTCTGGTTTTAGGCTGGGTAGATGAATGGCTTGCAAGTAAACAAGAATTCGAAAATGCCCCCGAATATCATAGTGGTGAATTAAATTCTCATCTATTTCAATTTTGGATTCCACTCATACAGTTGCGCTCTGTTTCCAAAACCCCTTTTGGTGATGTTTCTCTGGTAACAGTCGGAGTGACTTCTTCGGGAATAGATCCTGTCTTTTTTGAATGGAAGGGAAATCTTGATACGGGAAATAAAAAAACAGAGAAAACAACGGAAGGTTCAGCAATTATTCCCGGTCAACCTAAAACAATTTCGATAGATACGCTTGATTTTGTAGTAGATTCAAACTGGAAACAGGATGCAGATGGATTTTGGAATTTGGCTTTTTCTGGAAAAGAGGTTGCTCTTTTAATCGTAGATAGATTAGATATGAATCAGTTCAAAGATACAGATGTTTTTGATCTTATGAAGTTATATATACTAGGAAGTGGGGGTAATTTTATTGCCGACGGTCTTTCTGTTTTTGCCTTTGATGATTTACCCTGTCTTGTATTTCGAGTACAAAATACCGAAACCGGTCAAATAAGTATTCAGTATCGTATATTTCTTTCAAGGGATGAACAGTTCTTATCTGTAATTGCCCTCGAAGTAGATGAAGAAATATACGATAAAAATAAAGAATACTTTGACTCCATTATTTTTTAATTTTCAGAGTCTATTTCTTGTGAGAGTTTTGATTTCTTTTTGCTGTTACTTATTCCAAGCCATGCGCTTATTATAAGAGTAGCAAGGACAGCGGCAATTATTGCTTCTGGTATACCATTTGCAACGAAGATAGCACTTATAACAGCCCAAATAGTAACGCCGCTTACTCCTCCAGTGAGAATTCCTGAACCATTTGTGAGAACAAGAGTTGTTAATACCAGCACTGTGTGAATGAGGGTTCCACCAATAGAGGAGATAATGATTGCAGGAGTTCTCTTCCACTTAGAGATAAAATACCAAATTGCCCAAGTTGCAAGGGGAAATAAAATTCTAGGAAGAACAGACACAAGTGGATTACGAAAGGCAATGTCGATTGGAGACAGAGGCGCTATATTTGCCTGTATAAGACTAAAAATGCCGAAAATGGCACCAATTCCCGTTCCTACAATTGGTCCTTCAAGAATAGCCCCAATAATTGCCGGTACATGAAGTACCGTTATAGATGCTCCGGAAAACCAAGGGAAAAATCCAAGTCGACTTATTCCGAGAAAAACAGCAAGCCCACCCAAAGCTCCTGTTATAACAAGTTTGCGAATATTAGCAGATCCTTTTGTTTGCATCTTTCTCTCCTCATATCTG
>DATFIA010000288.1:0-3889 GCA_035270545.1 Treponemataceae bacterium | reverse complement strand
TTGCTACTCTCATGGGAATACTAGCCGATAACAACATCCCATTTATTCCTTCCATCGAGAAACTAGACCTCACCATCAAGCATAGGTTGAAAAAGGAAACTTCTGAGTAGTTAGTCTATTTCTCCCGTGTGCAATGAAATGTGCAATGAGTTCTTTTGATTCTGTTTGAGGACGTCTGAGGACGTCTGATAATTGACAAAATCTTCAAAAAAAAGGAAAATCTAGTAAAATCAGTTAAGTTGGAGCCAAGCATATGCTTTTAAGGCGTGGGTCACAAGTTCGAATCTTGTGTGGCTCAAATGTTAGAAAGGAATCCGCAAGGGTTCCTTTTTTTTTATTTAAAATCATATTTAGAATGTGGTGGGGGAAGAATCCCCCTGCCTGCAAAGCCCGGACGCTTTTAGAATCTCTCGTTTGGTTTAGTTTTTGGGCGTCCGAACTTTTCCGGCACCCCCTCTATTGAAAGGTTCTGTTAATAAGTTAAAGTAAAAATTGATGAATTGGTTACCAGAGGGTTTTAACTGGATAGGAAGGTATTATTTCATCCTTGGTAATGATAATCAGCTTTTCAGCTAGTGCCTGAGCTATTAGGAGGCGGTCGAAGGGATCCCTATGGAGTAGGGCAAGGAGTGCTATTTCTTCAAGATGAGAAATAGTTAGAGGTAAAATGGTGAATTGTGCTTTTTTGCAGTTATCTGAAAGTTCAGAAAGAGTGTATGTGTATCCAGAAGATACATTACATGTACTCCGCGAAATCGTCGAGCGGGGCATCAAAATCAGCTGCGCCAGGTCAGTTTTCCCCTTTCCGCAAAGTAAAAAAGCAGGGTATGTTTTAAGTGCTCCGTATGACGATATCTATGAAATATTTCTTGACTATCAAAGGCCACGAGTGAATCTGTAGGGCTTTGGTTCTTGTCATTGGTTGTCCCCTTTCTGTTAGTCTAGTAACTACATTCTGGAGCTTCCAATGACTTTTTTCAATCAACAAAGGATAGAAAAATTCACATTACCACTTTTAAGAAATCTTTAAGTTTCTATTCTTGAAAAATCCTATAAAAAATATAATACTTAGTTCTTGGAGGAAAAAATATGCTCACGCCAAGACCACAAAGCTTCAAAATCATCGACGAAATGGGGGTCTTAACCATCAAGCGGAGGTGGTTTAACATTAAACATCCCATAATGCTTTTTTTTAGCTTATTTTGGAATGGCTTTTTGGTCTTTTGGTACAGTATGTTACCTAATCTTATTGATGAGGGCGGTAAAATAGATTATTTCGTAAGTGTTTTTTATCTGTTTCCTTTGATCCATGTGTCCGTGGGTATTGGTCTATTGTACTACGCTCTTTGTGGTTTTTTTAATCACACCTCGGTGGTGGTGGAGCGTGACAAAGTTTTAGTTCGGACCGGGCCCTTACCCTGGCCGGGCAATCGGACCTTGACTTCCCGTGAGGTGAAACAGTTTTATACTCAGGAAGTTGTTTCTTACACTAAAAATGGATATCCAACGGTCTCCTACAAAGTCAACGCTATTTTGCGAAACAATTCCAAGGTTGTTTTTGTTCAAGGCTTAGCCGCAAAGGATGAAGGGCTTTTTCTGGAAAGAACTTTGGAAGAGAGATTGTTTATTCGAAATGAATCTGTGGAAGGTGAAGTTGTAAAAGGGAGTACTTAGAAGGGAATGATGTGCTCCCTCAAATCGTCATAGATTTTAGAAATATCAAATTGCGAACAAAACTGGACACCACCGATATCATACAAATGTGCTTGTAATTTTGCGGCTTTCATACAATCCTTGGTTCGATATTTTTTAAACGTTTGAGGAAACGCAAGAATTAAAACTGAGGCAGAATATGCAAGGGTTAGCGAAAATCGTTCCGCGGAGCCGCCGCGTGTGAGAAAAAACGGTAGGAGGACTCGTCTTCGCTAACCGTTATTTTTACTCCGAACTGCTGTGAGATTCCCCGCACTCTCCCCTTGTGGCCTTATCTGCATCAATCTAAATTCTTATTCTCGAGATACCACAATAAAACATATAGTCAAAATTTCTTATTACAATCGATGGTTCCTGTTTCTTGTTTTAATCGTGGAGAAGACGGAAAAATATTTGATGAATTATCTCAATAGATGAAACTGAAAATAGCTTGCTTCTTGCAGAGGCGTCCATGCGTCTTACAAATTGTGATGGTTGGTGTCACCTTGTAATGGCAGGTTTTTACGAAGGGTTCGGCGAGTGAAACGTGCTATAGGATTCGGTATAGAGTTCGGCTGTACAGGGTCGGTCCATATTGCTCCACAGGGCGTTGCGGTCGAGTAGTACGGGTCGCTCTTTTGTGCCAAATTTGCAGTGTAACCAGGCGACAGCTGAGGGAGTGACTAATTTTTCTACGTCACCGAGATCGCTGCCGTTGACCCATGGACCGCGCACGAGGTGGATCGGTCTCTTTTGTTCGCAGTCCATCGTTACTGTGCATTTATTAAAAATGAAGCCTGCTAGCTCGGGTATGTTTAAAAGTCTTGCGGCACGTGGTAATGGAAAATCGCAACGATTGACGGGGGCTGCGGCTGTGACAAATGGTTCCTTGGCAAAAAGAGCGTGCAGGTGGCAGCGTAAAAAAAGTGCAGTTGCTCCTCCGCAAATAAAATCGGTTGTTCCTTCTATATAGCAATCTTCAAAAACAGCTGTTCCATTTTTTATGTACAAGGTGTCCTGTTGGCCTAAGAACCAACAATTACGGAAAAAGCAGTCCTTCGCTTTTTCGATGCATAGTGCAGCTCCTCGTTTTTCTTCATGACCGATGTATGTGTTCCATTCCGCGCCACGGTTATAGAAGGTGATGTTTTCGGCCTTGAATGTTCCCCCTGTTATGTGAATCAAAGTATTTCCCCGGATACCGTTTGTGTAGGCTCGGTATCCGGTGATGATTGTTGTAGAGGGATCATCCCCGATAAGGTGCACCATTTTATTTTCGAGATGAAAGGGTTCCGTATAGATCCCTTTTTTCAAGCGCACAGTTCCTCCTTCTGGAGGTAGGGCGTTAATTGCTGCCTTGATTGTCGCAAAATAGCCTGTGCCGTCAACTTGCTCAGGATCGACCCAGGTGCAGGTGCCGATTTCTGAGAGGACTCCTTGTTCATTTGCCACTGTCTCTAAAAGTACCCGGTTTTTACTGAAGGAGAGTGAAGAGGGATTGAGTCCTCTTGTTCCGTCACTAAAGACGTGAAAAGGATTCATATCTCCAAGCCACGTTTCGGTAAGGGGAACTGGGGGAAGTGGCTCAAAGGGGATGAGGCTTAAATCAGGCGAAGGAAATTTTGTAAGGTCACGACCGGCGAGAGCGGAGAGATTTTCAAGTGATTCTGTTTCGATATTGGTATCAAGGACGACTAAAATGTATGAAAAAGCCGCATGAGCGGTTTCGTTTGTAGGGTGATACAGATCGAAAATAGGTGTGCCAGAACTTTCATCAACTGGTTCGCAGGTATTCTGCCAGATTGGGTTTCCATCGATCGAAACGCTGACAGTGATCATTTTGCTGCAAGCAGAATTCTTTTTTTCAAAGACTATGCGGTAGTGTCTCCATATTTGTATATCTGAAAAAGCTGTCGTGTCCAAATTAATTTGCCCGATTGGAGCTTTTATCTGATTTGTTTTATTGTGCTGCAGGATAAAGCTGGTGACTCCATCATCCCAATTACATCTAAATAGAGGCCAGGGAGCATAACCTCCGCGCTGGTAGGAACTTCGCGCACCTAAAAGAAGGGTTATCCGTTTTTCGGTTCCCAAAAGCGGAATTGGCGCTTCAATTTTCGCATTGTCCGGAAAAGTCCAAAAAGAAGTCTGCCGGGGATATTGAGATATTGAATGGTCTGACTCACAATCAGAAGAA
>DATFIA010000287.1:0-6788 GCA_035270545.1 Treponemataceae bacterium | reverse complement strand
ATTGCATTAGCTGCAGAAATTGCCGACTCTGGAATTTTTGTTTCTACGCTATGCCCAGGCCCAGTTGATACAGAATTCGCGCAAATTGCCTCAAACGGAGCACGTAAAAAAGTAATAGACGGAAAAGATCCAGCAGCAGTTGTTGAACACTGTCTTTTACTTTCTAGCCAAGGAAAACGTGTGGCAATAATGGCCGTAAAATGGAAACTTAAGGCTTTCTTAAGCCGTTTTGTCGGGAGATACTTTTTTGCTCGACATTCTTTTATCCACGAAAAAAGGCCCTCAGCCAATACATAAGAAACTTTAAAAGGGGGGACAGAGAAACAGCCAGTTGTATTCTAAACAGAATAAAATGGTTTTTTCCATACGCAGCCCCACCCTCGCTCTAGAAAAAGAAACGAATACGTTTCTTTTTCTGACGCTACCCCCTCGTTCTTTTAAACTCAACCTTATGAGGTAATTGCAAAAGTCGGTTACTTTTGCAATTACCTCTTGGAGAATTCCGGCAAGTCTTTGCAATACAAAGACTTGCCGGAATTCTCCACCTACATTATTGGTAGATCTTGCAAAACTTCCTGAGTTTTGCAAGATCCTCTTATAGCAGACAAAATAGTCCCTTTAATAAATTCGCTATATTTAGTAAAATTAATTTGAAAAGCAAATTTTTCAAAGGATTACTAATGATAGCCAAATTACCGGCATGGATTGGGGTCGGTGCTTTTTTTCTTGCGTGCACAGCTGGCAGTCTAAATGTCTTTGCCTTAGAAAGCGTACTAGAACAACCAGTTTCACACCTTTCAGGGGTTTCTTCTTTATTAGGTTTAAACATTGCACAAGGCAACACAACAAACACCCTTCATTTTTTTCTGCTTATTTTAACTTTTTTCGCAGGTTCAGCTTTGAGTGGTTTTCTTATTCGCGAAAAGCAACTACAACTTGGCAGAAGATATGGGTTCAGCCTGCTTATTGAATGTTTCCTAATTCTTTTGTGTTGGTATATTTTTGACTCACATCCCGGAGCAGGGCTCCTAATTCTTTCCAGTGCCTGTGGCCTACAAAACGCCATGGCAACAACCTATTCGGGCGCAGTCATTCGCACAACCCACCTTACTGGAATTTTTACAGACCTTGGTATTACACTTGGAAATTTTTTTGCAGGTATTCCTGTACCCTTTAAAAAAGTCGTATTACTATCCTCTATTGTTTTCGGCTTCCTCTTTGGAGCTTTTATTACAGGGCTATTTATTCAAAAACTAGGGAAAGCAATCCTTTTTCTCCCTGCTGGAATTACCGGATTAAGCGGATTAACCTACTTCCTATATCGTTTAGTAAAAAAAATTAATGCTTAATTAATCTTGCGAAAGAAAAAACTGTAAATTTGACTTCTATGTCTTCTTGTTGTATTATTAAAAGACTGGTCGAAATGGAGGTTCATGATGGTTGTAAATCTGCAAGAAGATATAAGGCCTATTTCATATATCAAGACTAACGCAGCTGATATGATGAAGTATATTAATGAAGTTAAAAATCCTGTAATTATAACACAAAATGGTGAAGCAAAAGCTGTTTTGGTTGATATAGAAACATATCAAAACACGCAAAATGCATTTCATCTTTTAAAAATGCTGGAATTATCAGAACATGAAATAGACAAAGGGAATTTCAAAGCTGCGGATACTGTATTCAAAAATATTGAAGAATTTCTGGAAATTTAATTTAAATGCAAAAATATGAAATTATAGTTTCTGATTATGCAGAAAAGGATCTTAAAGACATAATCATCTTTTTCTATAATAAAAATCTAAATTATTCTATTGAATTATATAAAAAAATAAAAATGAGCATAGCCGAATTAGAAATATTTCCAGAAAGAGGTGGAATTGTACCTGAACTCGAAAAACAAGGTATCAATAAATACAGACAAATTATTGAAGGAAATTATAGAATAATATATTCAATAAAAAATGTTCAAATAAATATACTAATGATCGTTGATTCCAGAAGAAACCTAGAAGACGTGTTGTTTAAGAAACTATTAAAGATATCTGAATAAAAACATCAAGGAGATTCTAGTGATAAAAAGTGCTGCAATAAAATTAGATGAAAAACTTATGAATGATGAAACCATTTCATCAAGTCTCAAAAACGACTACATCCGGGTACATGATCTATTGAATAAGAATGTTAAAACCTATGATGTCTATCTCATGAACGATGATTTTAAAGGGGCAGAGGCAGATCTCCGGAAATGGCTAAAGACTCTTCAGAAGCAGGGTGCCGGTCCAGAAAAACTAAATAGTTTTCTAAAATGTGGAATGGCTCATCTTTGTTTTGATTATATGGAGAATATCGGAATCGAACCGACGACCTACTGATTGCGAACCAGTCGCTCTACCAACTGAGCTAATTCCCCGCACTTTTATCTAAAAAATAGTATCTCAAAAAAGGGTCGTGAATCAAGCCGTAAGGAATATCACAAAGAAAAACCGTTTTTTATAGATCTTGGATAATTTGTGAGTATACTTACACATATGAACTACAAAAAGGTCTGTATTAGAGCGGTTATTGTTTTAGGTATTATTGCAAGTTCGTCTTGTGCATTCCTTCCGTTAAAAACTGATGGAGCAAAACAACCTAAGTCGAAAAAGTCTGATTTAGAAAAAGATCAGGATATAAATACGCTTATTTCTTATTTAACAGAAAAAACATGGCTTCTTTCAGGCTATCAAGCAGAACCCGGTTTTATTCTCTTGGAACCAGAACATGGAAGTGAAGCTTTCATTGTGTTTAAATCAGATAAAAGTTTTTACGGTACAACAGGCATAAATAGATTTATGGGGAGATGGAAAATTTCAAAAACAGCAAATTCTTCCAAAAATGAAATAATCCTTGAGCAGATAGGGACAACACTTATGGCGGCCCCGAATGAAGTTGCAGCTCAATTTGAAAGAGATATTTTAGACCATCTAAATACCACTACCAGTTTAAAAACAGGAAAAGACACTCTCTCCCTCTACAATAGTAAAGGGCAAGAGCGTCTTACGTTTATTTTTCAAAAAGATGCAGAAGCGGAAAACCTCGAATAAATTATTTTTTCGAAGTTTGCTTGCTTTTACTGTTTCTTAAAAAAGCTTCCTTGTCGTTTACCATTAAAATAGGCTGTCCAGTTGCATCTAGACAGTCTCTCCAGAGTGAACCTTCGGGATTCACATAGTTTCGTTTACTGGTAACTACACGTATTGGTAAATGCACAAACTTATTATGAACAAGACCTATAATAAATTTTGTTTTTCCACACATAGCAGCATGAACGGCGTTGTTTCCTAAGCGTTCGCAATAAATAGAATCAATAGGGGCTGCCGGAGCAGCTCGAATTTGATAACTCGGATCTATATATTTTAAATTTATATGAAGCCCAATCGACTTAAAGTAAGCGGCCATTTTATCGCGCAAGAACACACCAATATCTGCAAGTTTTTTGTTACCTGAGTCATCTGTGCCTCCTTCGTTAGAAAGAAGATCCTGCCCTGCCCCTTCTGCAATAACAATAACTGCATGGTGTCGCCTTCGAAGACGCTCCTCTAGGTGATGAAGGAAGCCTGAGGGACCGTCAAGTTCAAAGGGAACTTCCGGTATCAATACAAAGTTGGCTTCATGACTCGCAATTGCCGTATGAGTTGCAATAAATCCTGACTCTCGCCCCATCAGTTTTACTAAACCAATTCCGTTTATTTGCGAATGGGCTTCCATGTGAGCAGCTGCTACAGATTCTGCAGCTTTCACTACAGCGGTATCGAATCCAAAAGATTTTTGTATAAAGGGAAGATCATTATCTACCGTTTTTGGAATACCAATAACAGCAATTTTTAAGCCTCTCTTATCAATTTCTTCTGCTATTTCTAGAGCGCCCCGCTGAGTTCCGTCTCCGCCAATAATAAAGATCATGTTTATATTGAGTTTTTCTATTGCATCTGCAATTTCTATAACTCTGTCTCCACCACCGCGAGAGGTTCCAAGAATAGAACCTCCAGTTTTATGACAATCGTCCACAACATCTGGATCAAGTGGCATTATATCAAAACCATATTCGGGTAATAAGCCCTTGAATCCAAAGCGAATTCCACTAATGCGGCGAACACCATATCGGTTCCACAAACAGCGAACTACAGCTCGAATAACATCGTTGAGACCTGGGCATAAACCTCCACAGGTTACAACGGCGGCATGAACATGACTTGGGTTAAAAAATATTTTTGCTCTCGGTCCGGCTTTTTCTAAAAGTTCTGAACGTGTATTAGGACCAACAACTTGATCTACAAAAGCATCAAGGTTATATCGTACAAATTCTTCATCTGTTACATAATTTGCAATAAAGTCGCCTTCGGTATCTGAAAGTAAAATAGGCGAGGTAACCTTGCACGGACCCAGTGTTTCAATAGTAAAGTCGTACGTTATATCTGACATAAAAACTCCTTCGAAATTTTTTGCATGAGTTACTTTGTCTATAAGTATATTGAATTGACCTTGACTCTACAATAGATAACTTGACCCAGTGCCAGTATCATTGGTATCTTTAATGCGGGTTTATACCGAGGGAGATGCACATGTTAGAAGAATCTGTAAAAAAAGCACTAAACGATATTAGACCACAGCTCCAAGCTGATGGTGGCGACTTAGAATTTGTTTCGGTTTCTAAAGAAGGAAAGGTCCTTGTAAGATTAACCGGAGCTTGTGGCTCTTGCCCTATGGCAACCATGACTCTTAAAATGGGTGTAGAAGCTCATCTTAAAAAGACAGTTCCTGGGGTTACCGAAGTAGCTCAGGCCTAAGGCGAACATGAACAGGGCTTCTTTTCTTCCCGTTTCTTATTCTGATCTAGAAGCCCGAAACTGGTCTGAATGTGACTTTATAATTGTATCAGGCGATGCGTATGTTGATCATCCCGCATTTGCAGCTGCATTGCTTGGTCGTTTACTAGAAGTTGAAGGCTATAAAATTGGAATTATTGCACAGCCTCGCTGGACTGGCCCAGAATCAACTGCAGACTTTACAGCCCTTGGTTTACCACGCCTTGCTTGGTTTGTAACAGCTGGCGCCATGGATTCCATGGTTGCACATTACACCGCAAACAATAAACCTCGCTCAGATGACGCCTATTCTCCCGGTGGAAAAGCCGGCTTTCGCCCTGACCGAGCCCTCTTAGCCTATACATCTAAAATTAAAGAAATTTCAAAAGGTATTCCAGTTATTATTGGTGGCATAGAAGCATCTTTACGCCGAATGGGTCACTATGATTATTGGTCAAACACCTTAAAGCATTCCCTTTTACTCGATACAAAGGCTGATCTCCTTGTGTACGGCATGGGAGAAAACCCAATTCTGGAAATAGCCTCTCGCCTTGCTGCTTTCGCAACACCAGAGGCTTCACAGACCCACAATGAAGCTCAAACCACACGCAACATGCCGCCAGAACTCTTACGCGGAATTAGAGGAACATGTTGGAGAACAGGTAAAGAAAGTGATATTCCAGAACAAGCCTTGCATTTGCCAGATTTTGATGAAATAAAAAACTCAAAAGAGAAATTTTGTGAACATTTTGTTCTTCAGGAAAAAAACACTGATCCTTTCAATGCAAGTATCCTTGTTGAAAAAAGCGAATCCCGTTTTGTTGTGCAAGAAAAACCTGGAAAACCTCTTTCTCAAAAAGAATTCGATCGCGTTATGGAGTTGCCTTATACCCGAGCCTGGCACCCAGACTATGACTCTTCAGGGGGAATCCCCGGTCTTACAGAAGTTCTTTTTTCTCTCACTAGCTGTCGAGGCTGTTTTGGAGCTTGCTCCTTTTGTGCCATTACCTTTCATCAAGGACGTTTAATTCAAACAAGAAGCCACGAATCTCTTGAAAAAGAAGCCAGAAGCCTTGTTGCTCGAGAAGATTTTAAAGGATACATACACGATGTAGGAGGTCCAAGTGCCAATTTTAGGGTTCCCGCATGCGAAAAACAAAATACTCATGGTGCCTGCCAAGACAGACAATGCCTTGGAGATGTTCCATGCCCGGCACTCAAGGCAGATCATAAAGATTATATTAGTCTTCTTCGCCGCCTCAGAGCGATTCCCGGAATCAAAAAAGTTTTTGTTCGGTCCGGCATACGCTTTGACTATGTCATGCACGACCCAGACTCATCCCAAACGTTCCTAAAGGAACTTTGTGAGCACCATATTTCAGGACAGCTTAAAGTAGCTCCAGAACACACATCCGATTCAGTTTTAGCCCTTATGCGAAAAAGCACACACAACGTATATGTAGACTTCGAAAAAACATATAACGACATAAACAATAACTTAGGGAAAAAACAATTTTTAGTACCCTACTATATTGCAAGTCACCCAGGTGCTCGGCTCGAAGACGCACTTCATAACGCCCTAGAACTCCAAAAAAAAGGCTTTGTCCCAGATCAAGTACAAGATTTTTACCCAACTCCAGGAACTCATGCAACCTGTATGTACTGGACAGGAATAGAACCCTGGTCAAAAGAAGAAGTCTATGTTGCGCGCGGTGGGCATGAAAGAGCACTTCAAAGAGCTCTTCTCCAGTTCAATAAGCGTGAAAATAAACCATTAGTTCTTGAAGCTCTTAAGAAATTGGACAGAGAAGACCTAATTCCGGTCCTTTTACGTATCTCTTCCAAAAAATGAAACAATTTAATGGCATGAATTACTTGCCGACTGGTTCTGATTATGGTATTTTCAGAGTAACACTTACGTAAGGATTTTTTATGACAATT
>DATFIA010000286.1:0-5660 GCA_035270545.1 Treponemataceae bacterium | reverse complement strand
TTATTAGCCGCTCCCTTTGCCTTACCTATTATTATTGTTTTCGTATCTCTTGCAATTGCTTTAATAGCTGTTGTTGGTGCAATGGGTATAGCAGCTTTGGCAATTATTCTCGGAGGTGTTGGCGTTTTTGTAGGTGGGTTTTTAGAATTATTAACAACCCCAGCAACTGCCCTTATTTTGTTTGGCGTCGCTTTTCTGTTATGGGGAATTGGCAAAATTGTATTTGTAATTCTTGGTGCTCTGTTACGACTTTTAGGAAATTTTGCATCCTTTATTTTTGGTAAACCAAAAGGAGATTCTCATGCGCGATAGAAAAAATGGCTTAGGCCATGGTTTATCTCTTTTAATTATTGGTGTAGTTCTCATTGCTATTGGCTTAAGTCTTGGGGGCCAATGGAAAACTAATGGATTTTTTTCGAATCGTGGTTATGGCAATTGGAATTGGAAATGGAATTGGAGTGAGAATGAAAAATGGGAAAAAGATTATATTCAGAAAATTGAAGAAATTTCTGGTGTAATTGGTTCTGATATTCGCAAAATTAAAATAGATTTAAAAGCAGGTAGTCTTGAAATATCGGTAGGAGATGAACCCTCGTTTCGAATAAGTGACTTTGAAAAAGATACGATTCAAGTTGATATAAGTTCAGGAACCCTGCGAGTAACTGAAAAAAATTGGAGACCTCGTTTTGGCAGAAATTATACTCCTCCTATAGTTAGCCTCGTACTTCCTAAAAATATTCTTTTTGATGTGTTAGATATTGATATGGGCGCTGGCTCAGTAAAAGGAATAGGGCTTACATGTGAATCTGTTTCGCTTGATACAGGAGCAGGCTCTCTCGATTTTACAGATTCCTATTTTGAAAAAACAGATATTAATACCGGAGCAGGTCGAGTTCAATTTTCTGGTATTCTTGGAAAGCGCACCAATATTTCTACTGGTGCAGGCTCTGTAGAAATGAAAGTTAACGGAAATGAAGATGATTACAGTATCGAGTTCGAAAGAGGACTTGGTTCGGTGCGAGTTGGAAAAAATTCTTGGAGCGGTGTTGGGGACGGTTTTGCAGGAAACAGAAATGCAGATAAAGAAATTTCAATTTCTACCGGAGTCGGTGCAGTAAAAATCGATTTTTATTGAAACAGATCTCAATTATAAGGTATACTACATTTTCTAACGATCCATTAGCTCAGTTGGATAGAGCGAGCGCCTCCTAAGCGCTAGGTCGGACGTTCGATTCGTCTATGGATCAAATGCAGGATCGGGTGTACCCGATCCTGCCGGAGTTTTCGCGGTAGCGAAAACTCCATGCCGTGTAGGGGTAACCTTATACGGCGTTTTTTTTTACGGCTTACCTCGAGTTTTGCTAATGCAAAACTCGGTGGCAGCTGGAACTGGTGGGTGTACCGGATACTGGGTTTTATGAGCGTGGGTTACAATTTGAAAAGTACACCTAGATAAGCGGCTTTAAGACCGCCTTCAAGGTTAATGGCGATAGAATCAGAGAAATAATAGCTAAAGCCGCCTATAGATTCGAGATAGAGACCAGGAACTACCGCAAGGCCGAGTCCAATATAGGTGTCGAGATTGTCGAAGAAGGGTAATCCACTATCTAGGTAGCCCCAACAAAAATGAAGGGTTGCTAGGGCAGCGGCAGATAATGAAGAATCTTCACCTATGCTGAGACCTGCTCGAACAGCGGCTCCCCATGAAAACGGAACAGTATCTGCTATCTTAAAACTGTCAATTGCATATTCAACTCCGCCACCAAGACCTAAACCTGTAGAATATCCGAGACCGAGTCCTATATTTGCGTTGACAGAACCAGGTGTAACAATCATGTCTGTAGCAAATGCAAAACCAGTAAAAAGACTGAGAGAAAGTATTGTAATACATATCTTCTTCATAAAGAAAACCTCCAAAGTTGCTATAATTTTCACGTATTAAGATATTACTTTGCGTAAAAGGAGGCAATGGTGGTAAACTAGTACTCATGAGTAAAAATAAAAAGCATTCTGCTAACCGCTCTTTGTATTGGCCTTTAGTGCTCTTGTTTTTCTCTCTCATTATGCTTTCTGGAATAAGTCTTTCTGTTTTAAAAGCCAAAAACAGAGCAAAACTTGCAAACTCATTCGAACGAATGGCAGATCAGTACCCCTCCTTAATATTTGAGCAGGTTCGTTTTTCTAAATATATGGTGTATGGAAATGTACCAGAAACGAATCGTCATTTTGCTAAACTCGATATTTTCTTGGTACAAGGGATTGTTGATATATCTTGTGATCTTTCCTTATTTTCTTTAAATACACAGCGAACCGATTGGTTAAACCGAGTGTTAGTTCTCGATTCAAATGCGATTCTTTCAGGCTCTCGGTTCCCGGTAGGAGTTGCGGTTCTTATAAACCCAAGTGATATACGATTGGTTGAATCTGTACATGGAGATCCGTGGAGTGAAACAGAAATAACAGCAATAGCAAAACCTATAGCTGTTGGCTCAGGTATTGCAGGTGCGGTTGGTGGCGCTGTTCTTGGCGGTGGAGTGGGAGCTACGGTAGGGAGTGCTTTTTCTGCCTTTATGCCACCTATGCGTTTTTTTGGCGGCTTTAGTCGTGTGCTTGGAACTGCAGGTGGCGCAGCAGTAGGGGCCGCAACCGGAGGCGCTCTGGCCTCTGGTGCAGCTCTCGTTTCTACAGAACACTTTCTGTCGTCGTTAAAAGATATAGGTAAGGACGCGGACCCTGTTATGTCTGTCCTTACAGCTGGAAGGTCTTTAATCGCCCTCGAAGTACTCGCTGGAGAGCGAGTTTCTAGTGGAGACTGGGAAAAAGAAACACGAGCATATTACGAGAAGGCTGCACGGGAAAGCATTCGCTCCCTTGCTGTTGGGTTTGGGTGGAAGCGGGTATTCTTTACCGAGGAGCTTGGTTTATGATTCGTTTCTTGCGAATTTTATGTGCCATAATATTGGCTCTTGTGTTAAGTCTTTTTCTTGTTATAGCAGGAAATAGCTTTGACGGTACTATTATATCTCGCATTGCGGGACGTATTCCATTCCTCAATAATTTTATAATGCAAACGGCTCCTACTTTCTTATATGGAAAAACAGAGGAATCTACTTCTATAATAAAAGTGTTCCGGTACGATATAGATTTTCTCGCTTCTTTTTCTGGACCCAAAGGTAAATACATTGCCCTTTATCCATTTAAGGTAGAGGCTCTTTTAGATCTTAAGGATGCAATACAAAATTCGGAAACAGGGATTACTACATTACCGCAACCTTATTATAGATGCAGCTTTGATCTTAGCGAAGAAAGTGATGGTGTTTTTAGAAAGGACTTTATTCCCGCTTACAACACTATGAGAGCCCCTGTTCTTGCCATGTACCAAAAAAGAGCTGTAGATTTTGCAGTCTTAGAAACAACAGCGAATACAAAAGCAAAAGAGCGCATTGTTGAGCGTCTTTCTTCGCTTTTTGGCGGCGAAGTTCACGGGTGGGATACTCAATTCCTTACACATCATAATAGTCAATTTCTGCCCGTTGGTTTTAATTATTACTCAGACATGTCGCAGGACACACAGATTACGTATACTCCCTCGCAAATGCTCAGAGATGACCTTGAAATTCAAACAAATTACTTTGGAAATACGACTGCTTCTTCTTGGAGGTTCGGTCTTGCGGGAGAAACAAGCCTTTCACTCGATTCATTTGTTTCTTCTTTTATTAATAAAAACAAAAATACTCACCTGGTTTTTCGGTATCATGACCCTATAGAGCCGGGAAAACGAACTTTTGTAAGCCTTGCAGATACAGGTTTTCAATATACACTTGGTCTTCTTGGTAATAGCTCAGATTATTATTATATAGAAAGTAACACAAACGCAGGCATTGGTGGAGAAACTCTTCTTCAATCTTTGGCTCCATTTACCTTGTATCTCGCAGCAGCTTTAGATAGCTCTCCGTCTTTTGATGAAAGCCCTTTGTCGCCAAAGCTCATGGAAGATGGTAAAATTTGGAGAGAGTACATAAAGGAATATGAAATTGCTCTTAGAGAAATGAAGGAGGGTCGTTTTGGAAGAAAATTTCAAAATGCTCTCGCAACGATGCATGTAAAAAATAGTGAATTAGCGAGTATAAAAGCGCAAGACGTATCTTTAATGCAGCAATGTTTTGATACTTATAGAGGTCAATTTTCATCTTCGGAAACGGGCATTCTTTCATTTTTACTTGAAGACTCCCTTCGGAGTCTTAGTCCAACTTTGCGCGAAGAAAATGAAGCACGTTTTAGGACAAGTGAGGAGATTTCAGGAAATCTTGCAGCGTATTTTTACATGATGAAAAATGCTTTAGATTTAAGCTCTGAAGAAAGTGACGCCTATTTGGAAGATATACTAACGAGTGGTTTGACTATAAACAGAGACTTGTTGGAAACGCTTTCTTCAACAAACAGAAATCGCCTTTTAACAGCATATCTTAAAGCTCATCTTGATCCTACTATTCCCCAGCTTATAGAAGTAGATGATAATCTTGAAACTGAAGTGTGGTATTGGTACGGTAAGGCAGCAATTGAGTGGAAAGAAAAAAAGACCCGCCATGCTATTGCTGTCAAACTCATGGACTTAGGCTTAGTGCGCGGTAATACCTGTATCTGCATTTTTGCAGATCCACAAGACCGTTCAGGTTTTTTTACAAAATTCCATGCCCTTGCCCTCAGCGATTTAGGAATTACGGTGTATCCAGATTTTGGCCGATGGGTGCTTGCCTTAGTGAACCCTATACGTATTTCGTGGGGAGAAATAGAGATTTCTGATGATTTACTCGTTAGGGGCGAGCGAGTGCTTTTTAAGAATGCTGAAATTGTGAGCACCTTAAAAGAAATTCGCGAAGCCTGGCTCACTCCCTTTTATAATAGAGAGAAGGCTGTCCAAATTATTCAAAGTGATATACTCAAAGAAGCTCTTACTCGTCTTACACGACCTTCATTATAAGAAGAAAGTTGATTTTATATTGTAAGATCCTTGATTCTTACATAAAAAAAAGCCCGACATAAAGCCGGGCTTTTATAAAAGCTATTTTTTACCAGTTTTCTACGCTGCGTTCGAAATATGCTTGAGGGTGTGCACAAGCAGGACACATTTTTGGAGCTTCTTTACCTACATAGATAAATCCGCAGTTAATACATCTCCATTCAGTTGCAGATTCTTGAATCCACATGTCGCCGTCTTCAATATGTTTTGCAAAACCTTCATAACGTTTTGCATGAAATTTTTCTGCAACAGCAATGTTTTCCATTACAGTACCAATAGTTGGAAAGCCTTCTGCGTGGGCTGTTTTTGCAAATTCAGGATACATTGTTTGCCATTCATAGTTTTCACCATGAGCTGCTTGCTTGAGGTTTTGAAGTGTTGTACCAATAATACCAGCATCTCCGCCGGCTTGAATGGTAAGTTCTCCGCCTTCAAGGAACTTGAAAAGACGTTTTGCATGCTCTTTTTCTTGATCGGCTGTTTCCAAAAACACTTTTTGAATAGCTACATAACCTTCTTCTTTAGCCTTGCTAGCCCAAAAAGTGTAGCGGTTGCGTGCTTGTGATTCACCCATAAAAGCTGCAAGCAAATTCTTTTCTGTCTGTGTTCCTTTAACTGATTTCATTCGTGTACCTCCACT
>DATFIA010000285.1:0-2699 GCA_035270545.1 Treponemataceae bacterium | reverse complement strand
AACATGGGCGATAATAGCAATATTACGTATTCCGGGATTGCGAGAGTCTGTCTGAGCCATTAAATATTCCTGTGATGCTTTCTTAAGGCGGGTGATGTTTAGCATAATACAGCGATTTATAACTTTGGTAAAGACAGTAGGGACTAGTCAGGTTTTTGCGTTTTGAGTACAGTTTTTGTATGTTAGAACAGGTAATACAAGATTTACTACGCGCATTAAACGAATTGTATGAAGTCTCTAAAGTAGAGACAGGTGGAGTCCTTGTTGTGGGTTGTAGTACAAGTGAAGTGATGGGGCGAAAAATTGGAACGGGGGGAAGCGAATCTGTTGCTGCAGATTTATTTTCCACAATTCAGAATTTTTGTCTTGAAAAAGGACTTTTTATTGCTGCCCAATGCTGTGAACATTTGAACCGCGCTTTAGTAGTAGAAAAAGAACTTTTGCTGCGAGATAAGTTAGTTCGGGTTAATGCAATTCCTCATGCTCACGCTGGCGGGTCCTTTGCAACAGCCGCCTATCAGTTTATGAAAGACCCTGTGTTAGTCTCTGCTCTTCAGGCAGATTTTGGCATAGATATAGGATCTACTTTGATTGGTATGCATCTTAAGCCGGTTGTAGTCCCTGTTCGAGTATCAGTTAGCCGTATTGGCGATGCTTCATTAGTTTTAGCTCGCACTCGCTGTCCTTTTGTAGGCGGCGAGCGTGCCCTCTACAATCCAGATTTGGGGTAAACTACATATAGAAAAACAGGAATTGCGACCTCCATCTTCAAAAATCAGAATTTTGACACATTTTTAACGCTCAATTATGCAATGAAACAAAAACTATTTTATCTTAATAACGAAATTCTTGTGGCAGAACGCCATTTGAACTTGAGGATGTGCTTCTTGCAACAGAAAGCTTACAACCTTTAGCAAAACTCGTGAACATTCTGTAATAATTTAGCACTGTTCGCTCTTAATTTTGTGTGTTGTTCTTCCTTGTTATATTTGAAAACTTCAATTATATTTACCTAGTGGATTTTTTAGACTTATAAAATAAGTATTGGAAATAAATATCTGTTCAACATGTAAAGGGTTTTTGATGAAAATTACGATTCGAGCTCGACTGTTTTCTCTTTTTTTATTACCTCTTTTGGTTCTTGTTTTCTTTCAAGCAAGTGATGTTTGGCAAAATTGGAAAGAATATAGATTGTATGTTACTCAAATGGAAAATATTGAATTAATACAATCGAGTGCTTCTGTTATTTCTGCCTTGCAAAAGGAGCGTGGTTTAAGCTCTATATACGTAGGTTCTGGAGAGGGAAGAGACACGGTTAATTCACAAAGACTTAAGGTAGATTCATCATTAGATCTTTTAAATACGCTTGTTGTGCGGGCTAGTTATCTTCCCTTTGATGTTAAAGATGTTGAAAACGCTATTCGAAAAAATCGTGCAGATATTGATTCCGGTAAACTTTTAGATTTCACTTTTGTAATTGATATCTATACAGTTCAGATTCGCTCCCTTATGAATATTCAAAATGCGGCGGTTAATCAACCAACTGTTGGTGGTCTTGGCAAAATAATGTCGTCTATGGCCTTGTTACAAGAAGCAGCCGAAGGAGCAGCTCGCGCGCGAGGTCTTATGGGAGGCATCGTTTCATCTAATACTCGGTTGACAGATGAAAAACAAGTTCTTTCACTTATAAAAGATTTTGAAAGCATTGAAATTAACCTTAAGAGTCCTGCAAGCATTTATACGAAAGATTCTAAAGCAATTATAGATTCTCTTTTAACCGGTACTGAATATGATATTTTGAAAAATACGGTTATGGAAGTTTTTATCCGCTTTGCATCTGAGCGTTCTATGAGCTCCTATACCTTGAGTTTTAATACGGTGTGGAGTGCTGGTACTACGTTTATTGATTCTCTTAGTTCTGTTCTTACAACTGAACTTCAATCTTTAATTGACCGCTCAGTTACCATAAAAAATAATTATGTTAAAGAATTTTTGCTTTCTTTTATATTTATTATTGTCCTTGTAATTGTTCTTGTTATTGTGGGCATTCAATTTTCTTCAGGAATTCAAAAACCGATTAAGCAAGTTACCCATACATTTAAGTCTATTGCCGAAGGGCAGGGCGACTTAAGTGCAGAAATTCATGTAACAGATAAGGCTGAACTTGGTATGTTAGCCTCTCATTTTAATAACTTTACATTACATTTGAGTGATTTGATTAAAGGGATTCGAACAGAAACTCATATCTTAATGAATTTAGGAGATGAGCTTCGCACTGGTATGCAACAGACCGCAAGTGCTGCCGAAGAAATTTCTGCCACCCTTCGTTCAATACAAGAAAATGTAGTTCATCAATCTGCGAGTGTTACAGAATCTTCTGCGACTCTAGATCAGTTTTTAGGAAATATCTCTGAATTAAATGGGCTAATTGAGTCACAATCCTCTGCTGTTACCGAATCGACTGCCTCTATCCGCCAGATGCTTACAACAATTCAAACGGTACAAACAATACTTGAATCTGAAAATGAAAAAATTGTAGGTTTGGTGCGGTTTTCTGCTGAAGGAACAGCTCGTCTTGAACCCCTTATTTCTCAGATTCAGATGATTACCCAACAGTCTGAACTTCTTCAAGAAGCAAACACTCTTATTTCAGGCATTGCATCTCAAACAAACTTACTTGCGATGAATGCGGCTATTGA
>DATFIA010000284.1:0-8266 GCA_035270545.1 Treponemataceae bacterium | reverse complement strand
ATACCACAGATAATCAAAAAAATCGCGACCCTTTACTCTTGTTTTCCAGTTTCGGCACAGCAGTGCATGCATTTTCCCTGCAAAAAGAGACGGCCTGTCAAAAAGGCGCACTGAATATGCGATAGGTTGTAAGCGGTGTTTTGTTTCATACTGAGCAAAGGGTGGCGGATCGGTGTCCACTTCAATTTTTATTTTAATCTGCTCATTTTCAGGCACTCCACTAACCGGAGGAGTCGCAGCAGTTATTTTTATTAGGTGAACGAGAGTGTTTCCTTTAATAAAAGCAGATTGAATTGCAGATTCTTTCGTTTTGGTTTTTTGTTCTACGCTCAAATTCAAACCAAAGGAGGCGAGTTCATCGTGAACTTGAGGAAGATATGTTGATAGATCAAAGACAGGGTCTTTTTCAAGTAACGAAAAATCGAGATCTTCAGAAAACCGTTCAAGACCATGGAAAATTCTCAGTGCTGTACCACCATAAAATGCTGCTTTTGAAAAAAACTGCGCACGTGACAGAGCCATCAGAGTAATTTCTTGAATAACCTGCCTGAGTGCTTCACGGGTTTCATCTGTATTTCTACACGGATACTTTGAGAGCATTTTCTGGACCGGACCATATTCAGGCATGTGATACCTCTTGCGTATACCAGCGGGAAAGCGCGTTGAGCGATTTTGTTTTATAGATTGGAGCTAACCATTGAATAAATGCATAATCTAAATTTAACAAGTCTGATTTTTCAATTCGCCAATCTTCTATGAGGAGTTCTGTTATATCTTTTATTGAAGTAACCGTGCGCATTTTATATACAGAATCGCAAAGGGCTTTTTCGGGTGTTGCGATTAAATATGAAGTATCAGCGTCTTCTTGTAGAGTAATGCCGTGAGGATAGACTGCAGTAGGTATGTACCAATAGTGGAATTCTCCCAGTGGTGTTCTGAATACTTTGTTTTTATTTTTTCCATAACTTGCACTTGTTACTATTTTGACCTGTTCTGGTATGAGCCCTGTCGCTGCGAGAGCATATTGAAAGGAGATATACGAGGGCCCATATATAACCGGTGCAAGAATTCTTTGAGACGTTCCCGGGTCATCAACAAAAAGCCCTCGGCGTATTTTAATAAGTGCCTCTTCCTTAAGCAGGCGTGTGAGTTTTGAGCGAGGCGATGCAAAGCCGGAGAGTTGATTCATTATATCGGTATGTGTAAAAATCACTATTGCCTCCAGTAAGTATTAATATACCATACATTCTGGAGGTAAACAAGATTATTTTCCCGTAACATGTTTGTGTAAAATACGTGCACTTTCAGAAAATGGCCGTGTAACCAACCGTTTCGTTTCTAAGTCTCTCGCCCCCTGCAACATCTCCCTCGGCGGCGGCTCCGCCCGATGTTCGTCGCTCATCGTCCGTGGAGTCCCACTACGGTGGAACTCCATAGGACGGTATTCCGTCCTAATCGTTCTGCCTCAGTCTAAATTCTTTTCTTGCAATGTATGACCGTAATTGTCAGGGTTGTGTGCTACTATTATTATTGGCGGAGGGGCAGGTGTATAGACAGTTAACTCAAATGCTTACGGCGGCGCGGCTCATTTCTCGGTCTCAGGGTGCCTCTTTAAAGCAGTTAGAAGAACATATAGGGGTTTCGAATCGCACAGTGTATCGGATCTTACAAGGTTTGGAAGAGCTTGGGTATGTTATGTACGATGACCGGGTGATGCTGGATTATCTTTTTAGGGAAGTGGCGAAGGCTCCCTCTCTTGCTCCATGCGGCTCCGGTTAAAAAGAAGTTGCAAAGCGGGGACGCTGAAACAGTAAAAACACTTTTTCGTGCGATAGAAGAAAAAACTGTCTGTCTTATTTCGTACAAGGCTATGCAAACTGGAAACGTGAAGACGTATAAGATTCATCCCTTGGCGGTGTTTGAACACGACGGTGGGGTCTATGTTTTTGTGCTGGTTCCGTATTACGGAAACATCCGAATGCTGTCGATTGAGCGGTTTGTGTCTGTCGATTTAACCGAAGAAGGTTTTACGCCGCCTAAAAATTTTGATGCAGAAAAACGTTTGTCTGACCCGTTTGGCCTTATTCTTGAGAAACCTTTTATTACGCGTGTGTGGTTTTCGCCTTCTCAGGCTCCTTATGTTGAAGAGCGCGAATGGCCCTCTGATTCTAAAATAGAAAAAAAAGATGATGGCTCAATTATTCTCAGCTTGGAAACGGCGGGGACCTATGAGTTAAAAAAGTGGGTTATGAGTTTTGGTTCTGATGCGGAATTATTGGAGCCGGTAAAATTAAGAAAAGAAATTGTAGCAGAGATGAAGGCGGCGGTGACGCGGTATGAGGAAGGGAGTTTAAAGTGATGGCCATGAAAGAAACTTTAGATATACCTGCTTTTGAACCTGACCTTCGGTGACCATTGCGTTTTTCGACCGTATAGTTACGTTAGTATCTCTATGATGATTTTCATGGTGACTTCTGACTTAAATGCTGTTTTTTCTCAAGAAGGGCCAGGCCACGGTATTTTCGTAAACTGCATGTTCTAAATCTTGGACTCATTATACCCAAGTCCTTGAAACCTTTCGCCTTTTTCACGTAAAATATGAAACTTATGGATGACACAAGACCCATCACGAATCAACGACCGAATGCGGGTTTTTATTTTAGGCTTCACGCTCAAGATGGAGCTGTAACGCTTGAATTAATAGATACAAAAGGTAAGCCATTTACTGCAGATTATCGGCAGTATACCGGCGTGCTCCGAGAAGCCATTCGCACCTTTCACGCAGAGCGAACACAAGCCGCTGAAGTGCTTCTGTGGGATACAACTGAACCTGTGAAAGCAGAGTTTGCCGTGTCGTCTCCCTCTCCCCATCTTATTGACATCGCATTGGCTACCGGCGTGTTACAGAACGCGGATGGCACTTTTTTAGTGCAAGAAACGGGAGAATTTCGCATTAATCTTTTTCTATCTGAGCCCACAAAACTTTCGGTTACGGTGGTGCCGGTAATTGTGAATGAAGATGGAGAAACGCTTCTTGGTCCAAAAGATGTACTTATCCCTGTAAGTCCTGTGCTCGTTCGCTGCGAAAACAGGGTGTTTCGAGTGCCCGACTTAGGACCTTGGCGTGGCCTTTTCGACTTTAAAGCGCAGCGTGTTACCCGGGACGTGCTGGAATCCTATCTTTCGGTCATTGTTTCTGCCATTCCATCTCTTACTATTAGTGCTACAGGCTTTGAGGTCAAACGGGTAAAACCTGTACAGGCACAGCCATCTCTTTTGTTTAAGGAAATTGATGCATACGGTTTTTTGCATATACGTCCTCTCGTTCATTTAGAAGGATATCCGCCTGGCTTTCTAGAAGATCAGGAGATTGTGCAAATTGTTCGCCTAGACATAGAAGAGAAAACTATCCAGCTGGCGGAAGTTGTATTCCCCGAACTACCGGCGGAAACTTTTAGGAGCATCCTTGTAAAATCTGGGAAGCAGGCACAGCAGGCTATTTATGAAGAGAAGGGCTTTTTTATCCTCGAGACCGAATTTGCCGCTCGCTTTCTAGAAGCACATATGATGGATCTTATTTCTCGTTTTGTATTAATCCAGTCAAGCCTTTTGTCTCGGTATCGAATCAAACAGGTGCGGCCTAAATTACGCATTTCGCTTGGGGCGGGTATTGACTACTTTGCGGGAGCTGCCGAAATTGATATTGACGGACAAGTGCTTTCTTTTGGTCGTTTTATGGCCGATTACCGTAAAGATGGATTTATCACCCTTAACGATGGAACCCGAGCTTTTCCGGAACAAAAAGAAGTCGAGCGATATAACCGGCTCATTACGAAAACAAAGGGCGACGAAAACTCCGTCTCGGTCTCCTTTTTCGATATCCCGGCCCTTACGCGCGGCGGTGAACTTGAGGCAGACGGCGAGGGGTGGCAGCGAGCTGAACAGTTTTTTCGTGAGTTTAATACAATTCCAGAAAAAACCGGAGATTATGAACTTCCCGAGGGAATGCTGCGCCCGTATCAAGTATATGGAATTAAATGGCTTGAATATTTGCGCGACCACAAACTTGGTGGCTGCCTCGCCGATGAGATGGGTCTTGGCAAAACCGTTCAGGTTATCACCTTGCTTCGCAAAAGTTATGCACAAGGTATGAAGGGTGCAAGCCTTGTTCTCGTCCCTCGCTCCCTCATTTACAACTGGCAGGCTGAGCTCTCTCGTTTTGCACCGGATATGCCAGTCCATATTCACTATGGCTCCGAGCGCGACACAAAGATGCTTAGGAAGATCAAAAACGCGGTCATTCTTTCAAGCTACGCAACTATTAGAAACGATATTGAAGCCCTCAAAGAAATTCGATTTGCCTACGTTATCCTAGATGAATCCCAAAATATAAAAAATCTCGAAACTCAAACAGCGAGTGCAGTTCTCAGTCTTACGGCAGAGCATAGAATTGCCATGAGTGGCACTCCAATAGAAAACAGCCTTGCAGATCTTTACAGCCTCTTCCGATTTCTTAACCCCGCCTTTTTTGGTGGCCATACTGAATTCATGCGTCAATATCTTAAGCCCATACAGGACCAGCAAGATGAAAATGCCCTCCAGGACTTAAAGGCGCGGGTGTATCCCTTTATGCTTAGGCGAGTAAAGCGCGATGTTCTCGCCGACCTTCCTCCTAAAACCGAACATACCGCATTGATTGAACTTGACCCCGCCCATCTTGCCTTATACAACCGGCGTCGGGATGAACTAAAACAGAGAGTTTCCACCTCGGTAATGCGAGATGGAGTTCAAAAAAGTTCATTCCTTATTTTGCAGGCCTTAGGTGAATTGCGCCGCCTTGCCGGAGTTCCCGAAGCAGACGGTGAATATGAAGGAATTTCTGCAAAACGCGAATACCTTAAAGACATGGTCTCCTCTATTTCAGATGAAGGGCACAAATGCCTGATCTTTACAAATTTTCTTGCCTCGGTCGATCTTGTTTCAGAGGACCTCAGTGAAGCAGGAATTGGAAATCTTGTTATGACTGGTGCTACACGAGATCGTCAAAACCGTGTGCGCCAATTTCAAACTGATCCAGAAATTCGCTCCTTTGTTATGACTCTTAAAACGGGTGGAGTTGGTTTGAACTTAACCGCCGCAGATTATGTATTCATTTTTGATCCATGGTGGAACCGAGCAGCAGAATCTCAAGCGATTGACCGCACTCACCGCATTGGTCAAAAGAACCCCGTTTTTTGTTACCGGATGATAGCTCGAGGCACAATCGAAGAGCGCATTCTAGAATTACAACAACGAAAAGCCGATCTCGTTTCCTCGCTCTTAACGTCAGACTCGAGCGCGGTAAAATCGCTCACCGAAGACGATATCGAATACCTGCTGGGATAAGGAAGTAACAATGGCTAAAAAAAAAGTACCGCCTCTAAACCCGAGTAATACAGATATACCCCTGTATGAGCAGGAACTCACTGTTAGGCCCGAGCATGAATGGATGCTACTAGCCCTCAATGAATTTACTCTGGAGAAACTTAAACACATTTATTTTTCCCTTACCGGAATAAAAATTACTAAACCCCTGAATAAGGCATTTTATTGTAAACTCATTGCGTATATTCTCAGTTTTGACACTCAAGAACAGTTTGACTCTCTATTTTCAAATCTTCCTCTTCTTGTTCAAGATGCAATCTCTCTCACTGCATTTACCGATTACAGTAAAATTGCAGATTTAGAAAAAAAACACGGCGTCGTCCTGCTTACAAAGCAAAAAAATCAGTATTACTATGAGGCTTTGGAATTTGACCACACCTTACGTATGGATTTATTTGTATTTTCCAACGAGAGGTTCTTAGCATTTTACAAGATTTTTCGTATCGTTTTTTCTCGATGGCTTCCAAAACCACCAGGTTATTTTTTATCTACGTCAGAACCACCGTTAGGCGAAATATGGTCAAATGCTGAGGATCTACAGGATTCTCTTCCCCTGCTTTTTACTGCAGTTCCGCCATTTATCCCGAGAAATGAGACATACTCAATTATCAAAAAAGGCTTTAATAAAACAGATCTTAAAAAACTCCGTGCACAAACAGGGCTAAAAGCATTCCCCCTTGGAACATCTTTTGGGGTGGATCCTATTAACCTCGTTGTTCGCGTTGTCCTCGCTTTATATGGCACTATTCCTAAACGCCCCGCAGATATCGATGAATGGATTCGAACCCTCATTCAGCGTTTCTTATTTGAAGATCTCGATTTTTTAAAACAAATGAAACGGACAGACTATCTCTGCGGAGGTTTGCTTGAACATTTAGTTTTAACAGATCATATCTCGGTTGTTAGTTCCCATAATGTTCCCAACAATTTTGTTCGCCCACCTTGCCGTGAACAACTTAAGGAAATCCTTACTGCTATGATGCACTCTGGCAAATGGTTCGAAGTTGAAACCATTCGCGCCAGCCTTGAGGCTCAAGGCATTCCGTTTACGTTTATAAGTGAGTCCTACGAATCGTGGAACCTCACTGTAAAAGGCTCGACTTTAATCAAAGGTACAGACACATTTGAAGATCGATACAGTGATATATTTAAAGTTGCAGGACCGGTAAGGGACAGCCTGCTTCGCCTTCCTCTTTTACAAGCCTATTTTTATCTCCTTGCGGTTTTTGGAATTGTCGAAATAGCAGAAAAAGTGCCTGCAAAACCGCTAACACGTAACGGAAAGCAATATCAAATTTCGCCCTACGACGCCCTCACTCATGCACGTATTACAGATTACGGACTCTGGTGTCTTGGGGCAAGCAAAACAAAACCGAAACGAACTGTTGAGCAGTTTGAAGCTATTGCAGACCAAGAACTTCTGCTCATAACGTTTCGGGGAAAATCGTTAGAACGCCGACTGTACCTTGAACAGATTGGTGAGAGAATGGGAGACGAACGGTTTCGCGTGAGCGAGGCCTCATTCATCCGCGACTGTACTAAAAAATCAGAAATTGAATCTCGTATACAGCAGTTCAAAAAACTCATTAATCCACAACCTTCCCCCCGGTGGGAAGACCTTTTTTCCACAGTCCTCGCCCGCTCAGGTCTTTTTTCCAACCCCTACGATTGTTATCTCTTTACCCTTCCTTCCGATCCACGCATCAAAGAAGTTTTTACGCAAGACATCCGCCTTCGCTCCCTCACAATTCGTGCCGAAGGTAACCGTCTTGTTATTTACCGCAACGATTACAAACGTTTCCTAAAAATCCTCAGCGAATACGGATTCACGAGCCCCAAAGATATTTTTTGAAGCGCTCTTACATTTGGGCGCCGAACTTTACTTTAATAATTATCTTAGCTGGGACGGTCAGCATTACTGGGCGTATTTCAAGTACGGCTTCCCTCTCACAGATTACGGTTTCGGTCTTGGCCTTTAGGAAATTCTCTCTTTTCCGCTTTTGAATGCCGACCTCGAAATTCACGGCTGGAATCAGGCGTACTATGGCTTAGGTCTTGCCCTTGGTACCACTCTCGACATTCCCCTGTCTCAACGCTTTTCTGCCATTGCAAACGCGCAGTGGAAAATGGACGGCTACCTAATTGGGAGTCCCATTCCTCAGGGTTTAAGCGGCCATATAGGGCTTAAGTATATGCCTTGAATTAAGAATTTAAATTGAGGCAGAACGACTAAGGGGAGCGAGGACGGTCTACCGTCCTCAGGCGTCAAGGCCGGAGCCCCCGGCGAGAATGAGAAAGACGATTGATTGCGCTTATCAAGATTATATGTACAATGAGAAAAACCTGATTCTCAAAGATACCCACCACATTTCGTTTGAGATGGTGTTAGATAAAATTATTCAAAATGATTTTATCGGGCCAGAAATAAACCCACAAAAAAAACAATTTAGAATAATTGTATATTTTAACGAGTAGGCATTTGTTGTTCCTTTTGTGGTTGATTCCGAAGAGCAGTGGTATGAAGACCATGCCGATGAGTTTGTTCCAGCAGCTGAGACCTCGTGCGAGAGGACCGTATATCTTCTTTGGCTTAATGAAGGTATTCGAGGGATTTTTTACAATTTGATTTTTTTAATAACATATTCTCTCGGATGTAATTCTATTCCCGCTTTTTTGTATCTATAAAAAATATCTTCTCCATCCCAATCTGGTGGCATAGGAGGAAGTTTCTTATGTTCATCTTTTGTTACGATTGCAATTTTGTAAAACTGCTTTACTAATCTTTTAATCTCTGCAATCTCAAGACGGTTTTCTTTTGCCATTTTTTCACATGGCTCCTGAA
>DATFIA010000283.1:0-7955 GCA_035270545.1 Treponemataceae bacterium | reverse complement strand
CAGACTTTTAACTAATTTCGCAACACAGTTAAAGGCTTATTTTCGCTCAGCAGTATGCGTCGCACGCTATAACGATACTATTTTTGCAGTTATCATAAACCTCAATTCTATTAACGACCTCTACAAAATAAAAGAAGACTTTTACAATGAGGTAGAGGTACAGGAATCAAACCTTTCTATCAGATTTGGATGTGCCCCCTACCTTGTAGAAGACGGACTAAAAATGAATGTTTTTCTTCTGCAAGTTGAGAAGCTTTTATATATTGACAAACTCATTCCTGGAGATCGCCGTTTAAGTAATTTTACCTCACGAAAATAAAGGTAAAGGAAAGCGATTACACTTTGACCAATGTATATTTACGTATACCTAAACCCATTTTTTGTGCATGATCCAAGCCTGCAGACCAGTCGGTATCAGGGTGTATATGACCAAATTTTTCTCCTGAACCAGAATAGTTTTTATCTGTCAAAACACTTCCATTGATGGGTGGTGCGGCATTTACTGCATCGACGCAGGCCTGATCGAGAGCGACAGGGTCAGAGCTTGCGAATATGCCGATATCTGCCACAACAGGGGCGTCGTTATTTGCCCAACAATCGCAATTGGGAGAAACATTCATTACAAAATTTACATGGAAGGCAGGCTTTCCGTGAAGAATAGCCTCTGTGTATTCAGAAATACGCTCACTACACACACGACTCGCAGAACCCTCAGACGCACGTGCAGAAGAAAATTGACATACTGCGACGCACTGGCAACATCCGGTGCAAAGATCGTGATCAATTACCGCTTTTCGCTCTGAATCGAGCGTTATGGCATGGGCGGCACAACTTTTTACGCACATACCACAACCGGTACACACATCTCGTACAATTACCGGATGTGATACTTCATGAAGAAATTTTTTGCCTGAGCGACTTGCACAGCCCATTCCGAGGTTTTTCAAGGCTCCACCAAAGCCCGTAAGCTCATGACCCTTAAAATGATTCAAGGTGATAACTGCATCAGATTCGGCAATGGCACAGGCAATAAGAGCAGACGTACAATGAACACCATTTGTAACAGGCATCTCAATGTAATCGTTACCTTTAAGTCCATCTGCAATAATAATATCACAGCCAGTGGCATCTCTAGAAAAACCATTTTCATAGCCGGCGCGAAGATGGTCATAGGCATTATGCCGTTTGCCAGAATAGAGGGTATTTGCATCTGTTAAAAAAGGCATTCCACCTAATTCTCTCACCATAGCAGAAACCACCGAAACATAGGGAGGCCTAATATATGACATATTACCTGGCTCCCCAAGATGTATTTTTAATGCGGTGTATTTTTCTTTAAGATCTAAATTACTAAAACCTGAAATTCTAAGTAACTTTTCTATCTTTTTTAAAATATTCATTGAAGGTGTTGTGCGAAGATCTATCCAATACACCTTTCCTTTTGTCGTTTCTGTTACATGAGCCATATATTCCTCCAAAGTATTTTAGAATAGGGCAATACCGCGCATTGCCTGTATATTTGCGTATCCTTTTCTCTCCATAAATGCTGAAAGTCCTAATAGTATTTCTTCCATTGCATGAGGGTTCGCAAAGGTTGCCGTTCCAACTTGAATTGCACTAGCCCCTGTCATTATAAACTCAACTGCATCTTGCCAACAGGCAATTCCACCTAAACCTATAACGGGAATAGCATAAGAAGCACATTCAGGAACTCCAAGAATTATGTCTCGGAGCATTCGCAAAGCTATGGGGCGAATAGCCGGACCTGCTAGACCTGCCGTTATATTGTCAAAAACAGGTCTCCCTTTTTCTATATCTACCGCAAAGGACTGAAAAGTATTAACAAGACTCAAAACATCGGCACCTGCGGCGACCACAGATTGAGCAACTTCTACAAGATGCGGAGCATTGGGCGAAAGTTTCACCACGAGAGGTTTTTTTGTTACCGCCCGAACTGCCGCTGTAATGGTTCCAGCTGCATCGCATGTTAAGCCCCAGGCCATACCGCCCGCTTTTACGTTAGGACACGAAATATTGAGTTCGATCATTCCCACATCAGTTGAATCTAAAAGCTCTGCGCCCTCAACATAGCTTTCTAAAGTTGAACCCGAAAGATTTGCCAAAACAACTGGGCCAAACTCTAACATTGTAGAAAGTTCATGCGCTATAAAATGCCGTATTCCGGGGTTTTCAAGGCCAATTGAGTTTATAAGGCCAGAAGGGGTTTCGTGAATGCGAATTCCTGTGTTCCCGGGTTTTGGATCTAAGGTGAGTCCCTTCGAGCAAATGCCACCGAGAGATGAAATAGGTACCATCTTAGAATATTCACTTCCATAACCGAAAGTTCCCGAGGCGGCAATAACAGGGTTTTTAAATTGAATACCGGCCATATGTACGGAAAGATCTATGTTCAAAACAGCACCTCCGCGGCATTAAAAATGGGACCGTCTACACAACAGCGTTTATTTCCGTTTATTGTACGCACAGTACAGCCCAAGCAGGCCCCCGCGCCGCAAGCCATGCGCTCTTCAAGACTAATAAACACATGTGAGCATCCCTCTTCTTTACACGTTTGCTGAACATATCGAAGCATTGGTGTTGGCCCACACGCATATACAAGATCGTAATTTTGAGCATTAAATACGGCGGGAAGAATGCCTTTTGTTCCACTTGAGCCATCTTCTGTCGTTATTACAAGGTTTTTAGCGCGTTTTTCTAAACCCTCAAGACCATAGGTTGATGATCTAAACGAAGCAAAAAAGTCGAAAGTTTTAGGTGGAAGTGCAAGGGCAAAACCAGCAACAGGAGCAATTCCTATTCCTCCCCCAATAATGGCCACAGAAAGGGATGTGGGAAAATCTTCTGGATGGGGAAAACTATTGCCCGTTGGGCCAATTATATCGAGGAAGTCACCAGCCTTGAGTGAACAAAGTTCTGCGGTTCCTCTCCCCTTATGTAAAATTAAAAAAGTAATTGTCTGTGAGTCATGTTGGTACACACTAATAGGGCGACCAAGCAATACTCCAGAAGGAACGGCGCGAAGCATAAAAAATTGTCCTGGCAAGGAGGAGGGAACTGTATTGGCAGAAACAACAAGAGAGAAGATTCCCGGAGCGAGTTCAGTATTCGATACAACCGAAACCCGGCCTGCGAAAGAAGGATATTCTGAGCCAACACACATTTAGTTTGACTCTCCTTCTTTTTGAGCAGCTCGCAAAGCTGCAGTCGCTGCGAAAGCAGCGCGCCCAGCAGATTCAACTATATCAGTTAAGGAAAGAGAACCTGAGCGAGTTTTAATTTCGAGTTGACTGTCTTTTTTCCAGGCAGTCAAAATAGCCCGAGAAGAATTGACTGTGCCGCCAGCTTTTGAGAGTAAGGTCGCAGCAATTCGAGCAGCGCCACCTTGAGCGCCATAACCGGGAATTAAAAAGAAAAGGTCTGGGTAACGCTCTCGAAGAGCTCGTGCATCGCCTTCTTCGGTACAACCAACCACGGCTCCAAAAGGAGAGCAGCCAGAGTGAGAAAAATCTCCAAAGCGCTTTGAAATTCGCATGAGGCCTTCCCCTACTGCATCGAGAACACGACGCTCACCGGATTCGCCAATATAATTACTTACTTGAGCACCATTCGGTGCTATACCATTCGGCTTGTTAGAGATGGGAAGCCATTCAATATCTTTCATTCCTGGGTTCGATGTTCGCAATAAAACGAAAGCGCCCTTGCCACATTTCTCTACATATTCCAGAAAAGGCTCAAGGGTATCAAACCCCATATACGGATTCAATGTGACAATATCAGATTCAAAATCGCCTTCAAAATGGGCCTTTGCATAGGCCTTTGCCGTATCTGCAATATCTCCTCGTTTAATATCCGCAATAACAGGAATTTTCGCATTTCGAACGGCTTTCAAGGTCTTAGCATAAGCTGCAAGACCTTCAAGCCCCATGGCTTCGTAATAGGCAATTTGAACCTTAAAACAAGCGGCATAGGGAGCAGTAACGTCAATTAATGCGGTATTATAGGCAAGAACAGCCTCGGCTGGCGACTGGTACATCCGCAAGACTTCCGGCGGCAGATACGAGGGGTCTGTGTCGAGACCCACACAAAGGGGACCTTTTTCGGCGCACGCGGCCTGGAGCCGGAGCATAGCATACGTTTCTGTGTTCATGAGCCGATACTAACACAACTAGGCTGTTGGATTCCAGTCTGGGAAAGGATATACTTTACGCCCTGCCTTAAAGGTAGCAGTGATTAAGCCAGAAAGAACTACATCAGAAAGAAGTGTGTTCTTTCCTTTAGAATACCAACTGCTATCATCTTCGGTTTTTACCGTAAAGGTTTTGGTCAAATTAACAAGAACCAAGTCTGCAGGATACCCTTCTTGTAATAAACCAGTATTGATCCCCAAAATTGTGGCAGGATTTGCAGACATAAGAGCAGAAAGTTTTGAAAGACCAATTTTTCCCGTGCAAACTAAGGTGGTGTAACAGGCAGAAAAAGCAGTTTGAATTCCGGAAAAACCCGGAGCGCCAGAGGCTTTATCTTCTGCCGTGTGCGGAGCGTGGTCGGTTGCGATTGCGTCAATTGTTCCATCAATTAAACCAGAAATCAAAGCGTCTCTATCGCTTTCGTTTCGCAAAGGTGGATTAACGATTGCAGGAACAGCATCTGTAAGAACAAGGTGATGTGGGGTAACTTCACAAGTTACTCGGCTTAACAGGTTAGGGGTCTTTTTTGCACGTCGAACTGCACTTAAAGACCCCTTTGTGCTGATATGGGCTATATGCACGTGACAGCCAGCGGCAGCAGCAAGACTAAGATTTCTTTCTGTCATGAGATCTTCGGCGAGACGCAGAATTTTTTCTGCCTTTGCAAGATTTTCAAACACCTCTTCCGCATTTTGAGATTCAAGGGCTGATTTACGAAAGCGTTGAGCAGAATGGGCTAGGTCTGGATCTTCACAATGACAAGAAACAATAACTCCTCTTTTGGCGCAAGACTTCATTGCTTCGAGCATAACAGAAGAAGATTCAACTTCTTTTCCGTCTTCGGTCGCTATTGGCACAACAGAAGAGTCAAGATCATTGAGAGCCATAGTATCTTTTCCGTCAAAATTACGGGTTAAGCTCACTGCCTGAAAAGCCTCAATTAATCCAATTTCTCGAACTCTCGCTTGAACAGCTTGAGAAGCCGCAGTATCTGAAATTACAGGGGCTGTATTCGCCATTAGAACAACAGTGCCATATCCACCAGCTGCTGCTGCCCGAGAAGCAGAAAGTAAGTCTTCTTTGTGCGTATGCCCCGGATCTCGAAAATGAGCATGAAGATCTATAAAAGAGGGTAAAAGAGCCGCACCCTGTGCATCTATTTCTTCAAAATCCGAGTCTTGTTCCTCTGATTTTTTTTTAGAAACTGCCTCGCGAGCTTTTTCTATAGAAAGTCCCGGATACATTGCGTTAATTTTTCCATTTGCAATATAAACAGAACCAAAACAATCGGTATCGCGATCTACCAGACGGGCATTATAGATTAACATAGACGTATTACTCACAAAAACTCTCCAATTCCGGCTCGGTATAATTCATCACAATAATGGCATGAATACTCAGCTCTTTTACGATCAACTAAATCAAAAACATGTGGAATATTAATCTCGGAACTGGTAATACAGCGTGGGTTTTTACATTTAATAAGGTTTTCTACTCGCTCAGGTAAGGTTAACGTAATTTTTTTTGAAACATGCTCATCTTCTATTATGCTTACAGTAATATTGGGGTCAATAAAACCCAATACCGAGTAATCAATATTGAGATGGTTATCAATTTTTATAATATCCTTGGTTCCCAAGTGCTTGGAAGGAACATTCATTAAGAGGGCTACACTAAAAGGAACCTTGTCTAATTTTAACCAGTTAAAAATACGCAAGCCAGTTCCAGCTCGTATATGGTCTATAACTAAGCCTTCTTTTATTCGCTGTATATTCATTTTCGTTTACCTCCCAGCTTGAGCGGCACAGGTGAGACTTCTAAGAGATAGACTATAAGAGCCATGCGTGCATACATACCGTATTTGACCTGCTTAAAATAAGCAGCTCGCGGATCAGAGTCTACCTCAGGGGAAATTTCATTTACCCGAGGAAGAGGATGAAGGACACAAAGATCTTCCCTCGCTTTTTCCATTTTCTCTTTATCTAATATATAACTATCTTTTAATCGAATATAATCTTGTTCGTTAAAAAATCTCTCTTTTTGAACTCGAGTCATATAAAGAACATCGAGGTCTCCAATTACATCTTCCAAACGACGAACACGAGAAAACTGTACCCCGGCTGGCTTAAAAACACGGTTAATAATGTAATCTGGAATTTCTAATTCGGGCGGACTTATTAATATGAACCTATTTCGGGGATACCGGCTCATAGCCTTTGCAAGACTATGCACAGTACGTCCAAACTTCAAATCGCCACAGAGACCAATTGTCAAACCTTCAACTTTTCCTTTAATAGAGCGAATTGTTAAAAGATCTGTTAAAGTCTGTGTTGGATGGTGGTGTCCCCCGTCTCCTGCATTAATAACGGGAACATCGCTAAACTGACTTGCAAGAAGAGCGGCCCCTTCTTTAGGATTTCGCATTGCAATAATATCTGTATAGCTAGAAACAGTCCTAATTGTATCTGCGAGACTCTCACCTTTTGATGTAGAACTTCCACCTGGTTCAGCAAAACCAAGAGTCGAGCCACCGAGTCTCAGCATTGCAGCTTCAAAAGAAAGTCGCGTTCTCGTACTCGGCTCAAAAAAAAGAGTCGCAAGAATTTTACCGCGACAGACCTGCGAATACGCTTCTGGTTCAGCAATTATTTTTTCCGCAAGACAGAATAAATCATCCAGTTCTTCGACTGACAGGTTGCCTGGTTCGATCAAATGTCGCCCTTCTAGCATACACCCCCCTTTCATTCTCACTGGAAATTGAGTGTATCAGATTTCTCTACACTTTGGCAGTATTACCCCATTGAAAAATCGGATTTCCAGCCTAATAATTAAGATATCACAATTTTCGTAGGAGGAAACATGATGAAACGAAGTATTGCAGTTATTACTGCACTGGCTGTACTCGCTATCCTTACCCCGGTTTGGGCCGGTGGAGCAAAAGATGGATCAACAAAGGACACAGGTCCTATTGAATTAACAATTTGGACACACGAAGATGTTAACCGAAAGGTACTCGAAGAAAAGTACATTGCAGACTTCATGGCTGCAAACCCCACAATAACAGTAAAATATGTCACATATCCATCAGATAAAATTCAGGATATTGTTCAAACAGGTTTTGCTGCAAATAATGGCCCTGATATTTTCAATATGGAAATTCAAAAGGCATATCCCTTCCTCGCAGAAGGCTTTGTTGCACCAGTAGACCTTGCAGCCGCCGGTTACAAGTCTTACAAAGCAATTACTGACTCTTATATGCAAGGAATGCTTTCTCCTGTAATACAAAAAGATGGTAAAGTATATGGATTGCCCCTTGAACTAACAAACTGGTGTATCTATTTGAACAAGAAGATTTTCAGAGACGCAGGACTCAATCCTGATACTGACTATCCAAAAACATGGGAAGATGTCATGGCCGTGTCAGAAAAACTTGTTACCCGTGATGGCCAAATTATCAAACGACGTGGATTTGACTTCCGCTATGGTGACTACCTTATCAGCTGGCTCCCAATGGTTGAACAGCTAGGTGGAAAACTTGTTTCAGATGATGGAAAAACTGCAATAATTAACGATGCAGCATGGATCAAAGCTCTCCAATACATGGCAGATTTTGGACCAAATGGTAAGAACCTCGGATCTCCAACCTATACTGCTGCACGAAAAGTATTCGACAGCAACAAAAACGAAATTGCAATGCATCTTTCAGGCTTATACCAAGAACAACGCATGGCAAGTGCAAACCCTGAG
>DATFIA010000282.1:0-2281 GCA_035270545.1 Treponemataceae bacterium | reverse complement strand
GACTCGTTCTGAAATCACTCGCAAACTAGATGAAATTGTGGATTTTAGCGGATGCGAACGTTACCTCGATACACCCGTAAAACGATACTCCAGCGGCATGATTGTACGCCTAGGATTTGCCATTGCCGCACACCTAGAACCCGAAATATTAGTCGTTGATGAAGTACTTGCCGTGGGCGACGCTGAATTCCAAAAGAAAGCCATCGGCAAAATGCAAGACGTAAGCCAAGGCGAAGGCCGAACAGTCCTCTTTGTAAGCCACAATATGGGCGCTGTGAAAAATTTGTGCAAGAGGGGGGTTGTTCTAAGCCAAGGACAAGTGGCATTTGATGGGACTGTGGATGAGGCGGTGGGTGCATACCTAGAAATAAAAAGATTAAAATCCATTCAATATCCCCGTGTGATTAATAAAGAATATTTCATAAAAAATGTTTTTTTAATGAAAAATGGTTTCATTTCTGAAAACGTTCTAAATGATGAAGCCTTTTCTTTTTCCATAGAAACTAACAAACCATTGCAAAATACAGATGACATTGAAATTGGCATTTACAACCAATTTGATGAAAAGATTTCTCATATTGGAACTACACTCAAAGCTAATTCGTTTAAGGAAAAACAAAGTATAAATTTTAATTTTGATAAATTTCCATTTTGTTCTGGTTTATATCACATCAACGTCGCACTGAAGAAAAATAACGATTGTATTGATTGGATTGATAACGCCTTAACCTTTCAAATTGATAATGGAAATTTTTATTTGTCTGGTAAATTACCAGATTCAACACAATGCCCCTACCTAATAGATTTTTCAATTGACTAAAATGCCGATAAATTTTTTTATATACTCTGCTTCGGACCGATATAATTTGGGTGATTTATTATATCCAATAGTATCTCAATATTTTTTAAATGAAAAAGAAAATAAATTTTCTTACTATGCATTAACAAAAAGTGATTTATCTATATATGGTGCAAAAAAAACTTTTGGATATAAAAAACTTTTAAAAGACCTAAATAACGAAACCTCTAAAGTATTATTTATTGCTGGTGGCGATGGACTTTGTTGTCACAAAGAAATTCTATTTTCCCATGGAAGTTTTTTTGATCATTTTTTTTCTAAAATAGTAATATCATCACCTTATTTTTTACGTATAATCCAAAAAATATATTGGATTATGAGAGATTTTTTTAGAAGATCAACTCCTCCATATCCTTTCATATTTCAGAAAAAAAATAATCTTATTTTAATATATAATTCGGTTTCAGGATCAAGGAATTTTTCAAAAATAGATGCTTACAAATTTCAAGAAAATGTAAATTTTTGCTCTGTACGTTCAAAAAAAGATTTTGAAGTTTTTGAGGATTTTTCGAAAATCACGTTAAGTCCTGATTCCATAACATTACTATCTAAAATTTATCCAACGCCGACTTTTCATAATCATCTTTCAATACCAAAAAAATTTATTTTTTTTCAAGTCTCGCTTCATGTTTTTAAGGAAAAAAGTAATGAAATTATAGATTCTATAAATAGCATATACTTAGAAACGAGAATTCCATTTGTCCTATGCCCCATTGGACTTGCATATGAGCATGAAGATGACATTGCATTAACTGAGATATCTAAAAAAATCAATGCCGAACATTATTTAATTAGAAAACCTCATATAATGGATATTATTACTTTATTATCACGATCTGAATTATATATCGGAACTAGCCTGCATGGAACTATCATATCAATGAGTTTTGCAAGACCATACATAGGAATAAGATTAGTCACTAAAGTTGCTGATTATCTTGATACATGGTCAATAAAAGAACTAAATGGTTGTGATCAATATCCTGATCTAATAAATAAAGTAAAGGCTATACGATGCGATAAAACCATTTATCAAAAATTAGAAGAACAGAAAAAAAGATTATCAGACTTAGCAGAAAAAAACTTTTTTAAGATAAACGACATTATCAAAAAAAACGATCAGTAAATAACTCATACTAGTTTTGAATATAATTCAATCAGATATTGCACCTATTTTTCCCGTACGGTAAAATCTCACTATGATTTATTAATTTTACGATTGACTTTCCCGTTCGGGAATATTATGTTTATGAAATGCAAGTTTTAGAACCAAAAGATATCTCCAAAATCGTCAAGGAACGACGGAAAAAATTAAATCTAACACAAGCGGAATGCGCTGCTTTTTGCAATGTTGGGAATCGTTTTTTTTCGGAACTTGAAAATGGTAAGGAATCTCTGCATATAGGCAAAGTTTTCGGAGTA
>DATFIA010000281.1:0-11566 GCA_035270545.1 Treponemataceae bacterium | reverse complement strand
CTTCTCTGAAGGAGCATTCCAATTGTATAAATTTCATCGGTCATACTTTCAAGATCATCGACTATTTGTATCATTTTACGAACATTGTTCACAGCTTTTGGTGATAGTGGTAATTGGGACGTTTTAACCAAAAATTTTGCGAGTTCTTCTTGCATTTGATCTGCGTAGTCTTCTTGGTCTGCAAGTTGCGGACAAATTTCTGCTATGGTTTCTGGTCTTTTGTCTTCTAGTAAAATAGATAAAGAGCTGAACATTCTCTGTACTACTTCTGACAAAATAATAATTTCTTTTTCTGCGCGGAATACATAGGCTTCCGCGTTTTCTCTAATTCCTGCAGTATGAAAGTCGAGTTTGTAAGCGGGTAGGGGCTCGTGGTCGCTCGGTTTTATTAAAAATTCTACCAGTTTGCTTATTTGAGTTACAAAGGGCAAAAAAATAATTGTATTTAGTAAATTGAAAATAGTATGAAGCATAGCAAGCTTCATTGTTATTGAGCCTGAATCCATATCTCCGGGAACAAGAAAGTCTATAAGTTTAAGAAAGGGTGCAAAGAAAATCATTGCTAGAATGGTACCCGAGACGTTAAAAAGAACGTGAACTGCGGCAGCTCTTCGTGCATTAAGCTTTGTTCCTATCGCAGCAATAACGGCCGTAACTGTTGTTCCAATATTACTTCCGAGTATCATGGCTGCCGAAAATTCCCAGGTAAGTAAGCCCTTAAATGCCATGGTAAGAATTACCGCTGTTGCAGCACTGGAAGAATGGAGCAAAATAGTTAAAACCATTCCGACTATTACACCTGCAATGAGTCCAAGAGCTCCTTTATCTGTAAACCATGTTATGAATGTAATTTGCTCGGCAGAAATTGGAGGAATAGCATGAGAGAGAAGGCTTAAGCCAAGAAAGAGAAGACCAAATCCCATAATCGCCTCACCCAAACCGTGTCGTTTGAGTTTTTTTGACATGGTAATAAAATAACCAATGCCAAAGGCTGGAATAGCGAATAGCGATAAATTGAATTCGAAGCCAACAAGGGATATGATCCAAGCGGTTACTGTCGTTCCAATATTTGCACCAAAAATGACACCTATTGATTGCGTAAGGGTAAGTAGTCCCGCATTAACAAAGGATACGGTCATAACCGTTGTAGCGCCAGACGATTGAACTATGGCAGTTACTAAAAGTCCTGTAAGGACTGCCATAAATCTGTTCCCGGTCATAAAGTTAAGAATACGGTGTAATCCATCGCCGGCACTTTTTTGTATACCGTCACTCATCAGTTTCATACCATAAAGAAGGAGCCCAAGGCTTCCTAAAATTTCAAAGATAACTATTGCTATTTGCATAACTGTACATTAGCAGAATAGATATGCCTTTTCAACGTGGCTGTAACCTAGTATTATAAATATAATGAGTAATTTTAAGTATATTGCAACAATTAGTACTTTTTTATGTTTTTTATTTTTATTTGCATCTTGCAATCCTCCTGCAAAGGTTTCTGAGCCACTCTATGTTTCTGGAGCAGAACCGGTTGAAAAAGCAAATTTTCGGCGTAAGCCAGAGAATAGACGAATTGTGGTTGCTTTAGGAACCTCATGGACGAATCGACCTGTTATTTTGAAACATCTCTTTGCAGAATATGGAACTATTTCATCTGGAGGAATTGTTCAGATATTAAATTATCCTGAAGATTTTTTAGTTGACGGTAGAGTTCGCCTTTCAATCCTTACTGCAGCAGCTTCCGATGTTCTCGTTGATACCCTTATTACTCTTGGAATGCCAGAAGGGACCGTTCGAGAGCTTTCCAGACTTCATGCCGCTAGACCAGAAATACATATTATTACTCTTTTTCCAGAAGATGAGGCCCTGCAAGTAGAAGCAGCCTCCGAGTTTGTCCTAGAACAAGCTGTTTCTACAGAATTGCTTGCAGTTGAAAGTAATTCAGCTCTTTCAGACTCCGATGTATCGTTTTTGCTTTTGGTTGCAGCCTTTGTAAGTGAAAATAAAGGAGAGACATCTCCGCTGGTGAATATAGAAAAAGCAATAGAAAAGGGCCGTCAGATTACACGGGAGAAAAAAGCTGCAAAAGAGTGGAAGTTTCTTTCTCGAATAGACCCAGATACTGGTTTAAAGGCTCGAAATCATGTGCTTTTGGATATTCCTCCTTCTTTACCGATTTTGGAAGAAACAACTGATGATAAAAAAACAGGATTGGAGGTAGAAAATGAACGCCCTAGTTCAAACTGAATCGGGTTTACTCGGTTCAGAGGAGGCTGTTCGTAATCTTTCTTTATCTGAAAAATCTCGTCTTCTCGTAGTCTCCGATACTCATGGTCATTACGAAGTTTTTGAAGCAATAATGAAAGAATGGGGGTCTCAGTGTGATGCTCTCATTTTTTCTGGTGACGGGATGTGGGATATAGTGCAATATCTAGAAAAGGCTCAGGCGAAGACCGTTTTAATGAAAACGCTGCCCCCGGTAATTGCTTTTGTCGCAGGAAATGGTGATGGAGATAAGTATCTGATCAATTTTTCTGCTTCATCTGCAAATAGTTTTTATTTAGAAAATTCTGAATCTTTTATTGTGGTTCCTAGGCGTCAAATCTTACATGCGAGTGGTCATTCTATCTTGATTGCTCACGGGCATCGCCATTCAGTAGATGTTGGGCGTGAGATTTTGATTGCTTCTGCCCGGGATATTCATTGTAATATTGCTATTTTTGGACATACTCATATATCTCTTGCAGAGCAAACATCTAATGTTCTTGCTCTGAATCCGGGAAGTCCCACTCGTCCAAGGGGAAGCTCTGTGCCCAGTTTCGCTATTTTAAAACTTGATTCAGCAACAAGTATTCCTGTTACTGAATTTTATAAAGTGAGTAAAAGAATACGCGGTAATTTTTATTTTGAAAAGGTAAAAGAGCTTACGTAACCTTTGCAAGAAATTCTTTGGTACGCTGATTTTGTGGAGCGGTAAACAATATTTGTGGGCTTCCTTGTTCTAAAACAATTCCTTCGTCCATGAAAAGAACTCGTGAACCAACTTCTCGGGCAAATCTCATTTCATGGGTTACAACTGCCATTGTCATGCCTTGAACAGCTAATTCTTTCATTACAGACAAGACTTCTCCAACCATTTCTGGGTCGAGAGCGCTCGTAGGCTCGTCAAAAAGCATTACCTTTGGTTGCATTGCCAGGGCTCTAACAATTGCTATGCGTTGTTTTTGACCACCAGAAAGTTGGGAGGGGTGCGCTATTATTTTGTCCATCAAGTCAACTTGATCTAAAAGATCTTTTGCTATCTTTTCAGCTTCGCCACGGCTAAGGCCTTTGACTTTCATAGGGCTTAAAATAATATTCTCTAAAACATTCATGTGGGGGAAAAGATTAAAATGCTGAAATACCATGCCCATTTCTCTGCGATGTGCGTCTAATCCTCCGTGCTTCCATTCGCTTTGATTGGTTATCTCTGTCCCATCGAACCAAATTTTTCCAGAAGTTGGTACTTCAAGTAAATTTAAGCAACGGAGGAAGGTACTTTTACCAGAACCGGAAGGGCCTATAATAACGACAACTTCGCCTTTTTCAATGTGTTCATCGATTCCCTTGAGTACATCTAGTTTTCCAAAGCTTTTTTTTAAGTTTTCAACCTTAATCATGGGTAGCCATCCTTCGTTCAATGCGAGCAAGTAGTTTAGACAGGGGGAAGGTTAAAATAAAATAAACCAATGCAACAACGAGGAGAGGTTCAAATGGTTGGAATGTATTGCCCCGAACAGTATTCGCTTTGTACATAAGATCTGCTATTCCAATTATAGAAACTATTGATGATTCCTTAATAACGACTACAAATTCATTTCCGAGAGTTGGTAGTACGTTACGTATTGCTTGCGGTATGACTATATACAGTAATGTTTTAGGGTATGAAAGACCAAGGGAGCGGGCGGCTTCAGATTGTCCTTTATCTATGGACTGGATACCGGAGCGGAATATTTCGCAAACATAGGCCCCAGAGTTTATTCCCATGGTTATGACTCCAGCCATAAAGTCTGCAAAATTAATTCCTAAAATTTTACTTAAAAAAGGGATGTCGGGAAAACGTATTCCTATTGCTTGAAGGCCATAATAAATAATAAAAAGTTGGACGAGAAGGGGTGTTCCTCGAATAAATTCAACATATGCGGTAGCAAGGAATTGGAGTGGTCGGTTTTTCCCCACACGGAAAATAGCTAGAATCATTCCAATTAAAACACCAATAACGACTGCCAACAAGGCCAGTAAGATGGTGTTTTTAGCTCCAATTAGATAGTAGCTCCAGTATTTTGTTAAAAAATGAAAATTCATGGTGGCTTAGTATAACTGAAAGGTGCTCAATTGCACAGTAGTTATGACTATGTTCAAAGGGCCTTTGCTTTTAGATTTTTCTGATAGATAAGTAGCACATAAAAAAGCGGGCAAAAGAGCCCGCTTTTATTAAAAATCTTTGTATTTTTTAGTATTCAACCATTTCTGTTGCAGTGGTTACGAAAGCATCGATTTTCCCTTCGGAAAGAAGGCGTGCAATTGTCTTGTTAATGGACACTACAAGGTCTGTATTGCCTTTTTTTACAGCAACGGCAGCTCCGCCGGTATCGTCAACGATTGTATAAGAAGCAAGCATAAGATCTTGGTTTGCTCCAAGATACGCCTTAGCAACAGGAAGTTCTGCTACTACTGCTTCAATCTTAGAGTTTTTGAGTTCCATAATGAGGTCAGGAAGTTTTCCGAGTTCTTTTACCTGTGGATGAGGAGCATCGGCTTCTTCTTCTGAAACACCTTTAATATAGGTTTTTGCAAGACCAACCTGGATTGCACCCCTTTGTGCACCCATCATTTCGTTTCGAAGAGAGTTCATTGCGGTGCCATATTTTTCTGCACTTGCCTTACGAATGAGTACTCCGTGTTCTGCCTGATAGTAAATATCAGAGAAGTCAACGTTTTGTTTTCTTTCATCAGTTGGTGTCATTCCAGAAACAACTATATCGACATTTCCTGATACAAGCGCTGCGAGTAAGCCGTCAAAATCCATATCTTTAATTTCGAGTTTCTTACCAAGGTCCTTGGCAATTTCTTTTGCAATTTCAACATCGAATCCTACAATAGTGTCTTTTCCATCAATTTGAGCATGGAATTCATAAGGGGGATAATCTGCAGAAGTTCCCAGAATCAATGTTGCATTGTTCTTTTTTGCGCAGCTGGCAAAGCCAACTACGATAAGTGCAAATACCACGATCGGGGTAATTGCCTTCATTATTTTTTTCATAAACATACCTCCATTTTTGTATGTAAAAAGTACATTTAAACTATACCTGTTTGGAGATTAGGGCGCAAGATGTTTTATATATTGCTTTTTTTATTTAAAGACGTATATAGTCAACATTCTCAGGAGTACCGATCGTGGTTAAAATACAGCGTTTTACAGGCACCAGAATACAAGAAATAATTGATGGTCTAGAATCTATATATATACAAACTGAGGAGGCACAGAAAGCATGGAAGGCAGTAACACCTTTTCAATGCGAACCAGGTTGTGGCACCTGCTGTGTCGATTTTGAACCAGATATTCTTGAAAGTGAAGCTTTGTATCTTGCAGCATGGATGCTAGAAAATCAAAAAGAGCGCGCAATAGCAATTTTAGAGGGAACTTTTATGTCTCCCCGTTTAGATCCGGAGCGTGGCTGTATTTTTTTTGACCCCTCCACTCCCTATCATTGTACCGTCTACGAGGGGAGATGTATAATTTGTCGTCTTTTTGGTTATACAGGTGATAAAGGAAAAGATGGCAAACTGAGGTTTAAGCCTTGCAAATTTCTCCCCTTTGAAAACATTAAGGCTGTGCATGCACTGCGAAAACAATATACGGCAGAAGAATTATTAGAGTATTTTGGCGCTATTCCTCCTATAATGTCAGATCTTACTGCTCAAATTCTCTGCCTTACTCCAGATACTATTCAAGAAAGAAAACCGTTGCGTGAGGCCTTACCTCTTGCCCTTGGAAGAATTGTTATGATTATGCGCTTTTTTGAACAACCACCAGAACCTCTGTTTCCTGAACCTGCACCCATTACTCCAACTACATTGGCTTCTTAATTTTTTTCTTTCTGTTTTTTTTGCTTGAAGGCGCTTCTTTTTATATGCTATTCTGCTTTTTGGAGGCTATTACATGTCAAACCAAATTATCGGGGTAAATGAACGCCCCTCGCTTAAGAAGTGGATTCCGTTAAGTTTTCAGCATGTGTTCGCCATGTTTGGCGCAACAGTTCTTGTTCCCCTGCTCACAGGACTCAGTCCCTCTGCAGCGCTTTTTTCTGCGGGTTCGGGTACTCTTTTGTATATCATGATTACCGGCGCTCAGGTTCCGGCTTTTCTTGGTTCTTCGTTTGCTTTTATCCCTGCGATAATTGCAATATCTGCTGCCTATGGAATGCCCTATGCGTTAGGTGGAGCTGTAGTTGCAGGCTTATTTTATGCCCTCGTAGCTGGAATAATAAAACTTACCGGTACTTCTTGGCTCGATCGCGTAATGCCTCCTGTGGTTATAGGTTCTGTTATTATCATAATTGGATTGAACCTTGCTCCAACCGCTATGGGTATGGCAATGAACGACACAAATGGTAATTATAGCTTGGTCTTTTTCTCTATTGCAGGTTTTACTCTTCTCGTTGCCATTATTGCAACAATCTTTTTTAAGGGTTTCTTTAATGTTATTCCAATTCTTATTGGTTTAATCTCAGGCTATGTTTTTACTTTGGTCATGGGCTTGTTTTTCCCAGCGTATCACATTATTAATTTTGATGTAATAAAAAATGCTGCTTGGTTTAGCCTTCCAACTTTTCAAATTCCTCGTTTTAATCTCATGGCTTCCCTTACTTTTATTATTGTCTCGTTTGCGACTATTTGTGAACATTTAGGCGATATCATGGTGACAAGTCGAGTTGTAGGTAAAGACTTTTATAAAAAACCTGGCTTACATCGCACTCTTTTAGGCGACGGACTAGCAACTGCTTGGGCAGCCTTTTGGGGTGGACCACCCAATACGACCTATGGTGAAAATATTGGTGTTATGGCAATTACGCGGGTTTATTCCGTGTGGGTTATAGGTGGAGCTGCAGTTATTGCGATTATTCTTTCTCTTATTACTAAGGTTGGTGCAATTATTCAAACAATTCCAACTCCAGTAATGGGTGGAATCTCTATGCTTCTGTTCGGAATTATAGCGTCGAGCGGATTGCGCACAATAGTCGAAAGCGGAGTGGACTTTAAGTCAAAACGTAATTTGACCATATCTTCTGTCATTTTGGTAATTGGTATTGGTGGCGGTCATCTTGCCTTTACTGTATGGGGCGGACTTGAATTTCAACTTTCTGGAGTTGCGTTTGCAACTGTTGTTGGAATCATCTTAAATCTTGCACTTCCACAAGATCTTGATTCTAAAGTTTCTCAAGATTAATACCTGATAGCGGACGTAACTGTCCGCTATTTTTTTTTTGTGCTATGATCATTGTAATGTCATACAAACTAAGGTTACTTGCATCAATTTTTTTATTCACTCTTATTCCATTTATTCACCCAGAATCAATCCAAACTGTTTTTCCTCCTCTGTCTCAAAAAGTAGAATTCACTGAAATTTGGGCTTATGTCTATGAAGGGGATATGGCCAATTATAATCCAGAGCGTTCTATTTCAGATATTGGGGTTTTCGGTTCAGGGCTCAGTATCTATGGCAATTTATACGGTGTGCCTAAAAGAAAAGCCTTTAGTGCATTTCAGGGACGTGTACATTTGGTTGTTGCAGAAGTTTCTAATTCTGCCTTGACTCATTTTTGTATTAATCCAGATCTTCCTATGCGTAATAAGCTTATTCAGGACATCTTAGTCGCTTCACAAGATTTTGATGGCCTTCAAATAGATTTTGAATTAGTGCAACCAAAAGATAAGGACAACTTTTTTTCTTTTTTAAAAGCGTTAAAAGAGGGCTTAGGAGATAAACCCTTGAGCGTAGCAGTGCCTGCTCGGACAAGAAAATTAACTTCGGATGCATACGATTATACATTATTAAATACGATTGTGGACCGTGTAATAGTAATGGCTTACGATGAACACTGGAGTGGAAGTAAACCTGGCCCAATCGCAAGTCTTGAATGGGGAAAGCGTGTTTCCTGGTGGGCTTTATCTTGTTTTGGACCAGAAAAGTTGGTTATGGGGCTTCCTTTTTATGGCCGTGCATGGGCAGATATAAACCCTGCAAAAGCATATAAACACCCCACTATTCAGAGTTTAATACAAGAAAAAGCTGTTACAACTATTAATAGAGAAAATGAAATTCCCTATTTTACATACGAGCAACCTGTTCAGGTAACCGTCTATTTCGATGATTCACATTCTACTTTTTATAGAGCTCGTATGTATCAGGGCGCAAAAGTAAAGAACATTGCTTTTTGGAAAATTGGTCAAGAAGATCCAGATGTTTGGAACCGTCTTTCTTTAGAACCTAACTCTCGCCAATAATGGCTACCGTTAGTCCATTTTTTCGTCTAACCTTTTAAGTTCAAGATCAAGAGCTCCAATTGAAATAAAAATTTCCCATAAAGAAATAATAAGGGAAGCCATTAAGGTTAAAAGGCTTATTCCAAAAATTATTTCTGCGGCTAGAATTAAGCGTGCAAAAATTAAAAACATACATAAAACACAAAAAGCAAAACTTAAGGCACCAAAAAACTGTGTGTACTTAATGAGTTTTAGACGCAGGGTAAAATTTCTAAGCTGAAGACGTGTGCTTTCATCTTTTGTTTCGGTATATTGTGCGACAAATTGGCGAACTAAATTAGCTACAGCCAAAAATCTATTCGTAAAAGCAAGCATCCACAGCGAAATTGCAGAAAACAATAAGGCTGGTGTCGTTATATTAAAATCCATAAAACTTCTCCTTTAGGCTAAAAATATCTGTATGTGTCTTTTTAATCGCTTTATAATTTTGAAAGCGATTCCCACTTTTAAAATCACCGCTCATAAAGGTAATATACTCCATTTTTTTGATTATGTACCAGAGTAGTCGATTGACAATATGAACACATGAGCATATATTCATGTGTATGAATGTAGATATAGAAAAGAGTTTATTTGAACTCGGTGATTTTTTTAAGACATTGGGAGATTCCACTCGAATTCGTATAGTTCACTCGTTAATTCAAGGTGAAAAATGTGTAAGCGATATTGCTGTCGCGCTTGGAATGTCAGACTCTGCAGTGTCCCACCAACTTCGAGTACTAAGAGGGTCTAAAATAGTTCGGACTAGAAGAGACGGAAAGCAAATTTTTTACTCGATAGACGATATACACGTAGAAACTATTTTTAACACCGGAATGGAACATGTCCGAGAGGAGTCTTAATATGCCCTGTGCTTGTTGTTCTGAAAATGATGTTGAGGAGCAGAACCTTCAACAAAAAGATATTCCTAACCAAAATTTTTCTAAAGAAGGCGCTTCTAAAAAAGTACGTTTTTTAATTATTCGCTTTGTTTTATCTGCCTTGCTTTTTACTGCAGGTATTGTATTCGGTTTTTTTTATTCATACATAGCTGTTTCTAGAGGCTTTTTTGTTGCGGCCTGGATCATTTCTGGATACACAGTGTTGTATGTAGCTGCAAAGAATATTCTAAAGGGCGATTTTTTCGATGAAAATTTTCTTATGTCTATTGCAACGATAGGCGCCTTTGCTATTGGTCAATGGAGCGAAGGTGCAGCTGTTATGCTTTTTTACAATATAGGAGAATTAATACAGGAATCGGCAGTACATAGATCTCGTCGCTCAATACGCGACCTTGTAGATGTTCGCCCAGAAACAGCTCGTATTGCCAAAACTGACATAATAATTCCTGCAGAAGATGTCTCATTGGGTGAAATTCTTCGCGTATTACCTGGAGAAAAGATTCCCCTCGACGCTGTTGTAATAGAAGGTCATTCAAGCCTCAATACTGCCAGTTTAACTGGCGAAAGTGTTCCCCGCGAAGTAGAAAAAGGAGCTGAAGTTCTAGCTGGTTTTGTAAATGGTGGAGGCCTTCTTATCATTCGAACTACAGCCCTTTACGGCGAAACAGCCGCATCAAAAATGCTCAGTCTTATAGAATCTGCTCAAACTAGGAAGGCAAAGGCTGAAAAACTTATAACGTCTTTTGCTCGAGTATACACACCTATTGTCACATTTGCAGCGCTTTTTCTTGCAGTCATTCCACCCCTTTTTTTGGTATTAACCGGAATTGAGAATCTTTCTGGGTGGATATCTTTTGAACCATGGATTGGACGTGCCCTTGTTTTTTTAGTAATTTCTTGTCCTTGTGCCTTTGTTATTTCAGTTCCACTAGGATTTTTTGGGGGAATTGGAGGAGCTGCACACTTAGGAATCCTTGTGAAAGGAGCCGATTATCTCGACGTTTTGGCAAAAGCGGAAACTGTCGTTTTTGATAAAACAGGAACTCTTACAGAAGGTCAATTTTCTGTTACTGGTCTTTTCCCTTCTCTAGGAGTGAGTGAAAAAACGCTAATAGAATATGCTATCGCTGCAGAAACATATTCAAATCATCCCGTAGCAATGGCAATAAAGCAGTATGCTCATATTCACGGGTATGAGGGATCCTCGAAACATATAAGCGATTATTCCGAACGTCCAGGCCATGGGTTAACTCTAAATTTAGACGGAGTACCGGTTTTGGCTGGTTCTATACGTTTTTTGGAAAGTGAAAAAGTACAGGGTCTTCCTGCAGAGCGAGAAAAAACTAATCAAGGCGGCGGTACTCGCGTAGAAATTGCACAAAACGGTATCTGGCTTGGTTCTCTTGTCTTAACTGATGCAATAAAAACTGATGCGGGTCGCGCTATTGAAGAATTGAAAGACCTTGGAGTGCGACATATTGTGCTCCTTACGGGAGATTCTGAATTAGTGGCTCAGCAAACAGCCTCTATGCTTGGAATCCAAGAATATTATGCAGGTGTTTTACCCCATGAAAAAGTAGAACGGTTTGAAGAAATAGCAGGTCGTACAAGAAAGAATAGAACAACTATATTTGTGGGAGATGGAATAAATGACGCCCCTGTTCTCGCTCTTTCCGATGTCGGAATTGCTATGGGTGGAATTGGAAGTGATGCCGCCGTCGAAGCCGCAGATGTTGTTCTTATGAACGACAACCCTTTATTGGTTGCCACCGCAATTAAATCTGCAAGATGGACTCGTCACATAGTTATGATTAATATTCTTTTAGCATTCTCCATCAAAATAGGGTTTTTAATTTTGGGAGCTTTTGGATTTGCAACTCTTTGGGAGGCCATATTTGCAGATGTAGGGGTAGCCTTACTTGCGACTCTTAATTCATTGCGTGCGCGAAAAGTACCAGGACTTCACTAATCGGGATAGACAAATTTCTTCAGGTATGATAAATTATTTTTTACCTCGCCGGCGTGGTGGAATGGTAGACACGGTGGACTCAAAATCCACTGTCTTCACGGACATAAGGGTTCAAGTCCCTTCGCCGGCA
>DATFIA010000280.1:0-2321 GCA_035270545.1 Treponemataceae bacterium | reverse complement strand
ATTGAATACATTGTTTTGATTATAGCTTATGAGAATAGGACAATCTATTGAACAAAAAAGGAACGACCGCTGGTCGTTCCTTTTTTAGTTATTCCCGTCTTTAGAAGTTAACACCATAAAGTTTAGGAGTAAAATCAATCTCTAAACCTCTGTATTAGCCTAAAAATAGGGCTTTTTTTTATTAAAAAAAACTTGCAAAAATATTTTTTCTGTGATACAATAATGGCGTTAGTAGCGTTATTAAGGAGGATATTTCAATGGCATATTATCTAAAAAAGACAAAACTCAAAGGTCGCACTTATCTCTCTATTGATGAGAGCTTTTACAGTTACGAAAAGAAAGGAACTGCTCATAAGTGCTTCAAATCCCTTGGCTCGGTTGAAACACATATGAAAAACGGCATGAAAGATCCTATTTCTTATTTCCAAAAGGAGGTTGATGCCCTAAATCGTGAAAGAGCTGCAGCAGGGGTCAAGAAAATATCTGACAAATCTCCAAATTTGTATTTAGGTTATTTCCCCCTTAAATCTATTTTAGATAAACTTCACATAAAAAAATACATAGATTATTTCAAGCTTACAAATGATTTCAAGTACGACCTTTATGAATTGCTTTCTTCTCTTATTTATGCCAGAGCTGTCAACCCCTGCAGTAAATACAGAACTTTCCATGAAGTATTGCCCGAACTTTATGAATCCGTCAAGTATTCTTACGACCAGCTTATGGACGGACTATCCTTTCTCGGAAACGATTATGAAAAGTTTATAGAGATATTTACCGTACAGACGAACAAGATTTACGGATTGGATGTTTCCAAATCATATTTTGACTGTACAAACTTCTACTTTGAAATTGACAGAGAAGATGATTTTAGAAGGAAGGGTCCAAGCAAAGAAAACAAAAAAGCTCCTATTGTTGGACTGGGATTATTGCTTGATCGTAATCAAATACCTGCTGGAATGAAAATGTATCCAGGCAATCAATCAGAAAAGCCTGTTTTGAGAGACGTTATAAACCGTTTGAAAAAGCAGAATAATATTACCGGCAGAACTATACACGTGGCAGACAAAGGACTTAACTGTGCAGAGAACATTGCATTTTCAAAAAAGAATGGTGATGGATATTTGTTTTCAAAAACTGTCAAAGGACTTTCTGAAAAGGAAAAGGTGTGGGTTCTACTTAGTGAAGATTTCAAGGCAAAGAAAGATAAGGATGGAAAAATTTTATATTATTATAAATCATGTATAGATAATTTCCCATATGATGTAGAACATAATGGAAAAAAGGTTACAGTAAATTTTACAGAAAAAAGACTTCTTACATACAATCCTACTCTTGCCTCTAAAAAAAGATATGAAATAAACAGAATGGTAGAAAAAGCAAGATCGTTAACCTTGTCTCAGGCAAAGAAAGGTGAATATGGCGAATCCGGAAAATATGTGAATTTCACTGATGACAAGGGAAAAAAGGCAACTGTAGGAATTAACCAGGATGCGATTGATAAGGATTTGAAATTTGCAGGTTATAATCTTTTGGTTACATCTGAAGTTGAAATGACTGATGAAGATATCTATAACACCTATCATAATCTTTGGCGTATAGAAGAATCTTTTAAAATAATGAAATCGGATTTAGATGCAAGACCTGTATTTGCACAAAAAGAAGAAACAATAAAAGGTCATTTTTTAATATGTTATCTTACTGTGCTTTTAGAGCGTATCCTCCAATTTAAGGTTCTTGAGAATAAATACTCGACTTCAGAAGTTTTCAGTTTTATAAAAAATTTCAAAGCTACAAAATCCGATAGAAATTACATTAATACTACAACTTATACTGATTTTATAAATGATTTTTCAAATATAACGGGGCTTCCTCTTACGAATTATCATCTGACGGAGATTCAGATAAAATCCATGTTTAAGTTTAAAATATAAATCAAATTCATACGTACTAAAAAGGCTGTTGCTTTCAATATGAAATGCAATAGCCTTTTGATTTTTATTTAGTTAACACCATTTTTGGATGTCTGATACCAAAGTCAGGTATTATATCAGAATATGAAGTAGGAGTGTAGTATGAAAATACAGAATCCTCACGATAAGTTTTTTAAAGAAACCTTTGGAAAATTTGAAGTTGCAAAAGACTTTTTAAACAACTACTTGCCGCAAGAAATCAGAGAAATAGTAAATATTGATACTTTAGAGCCTCAAAAGGACAGTTTTGTAAATGAAGAACTACAAGAAGGATTTTCGGACATTCTTTTTAAATCAAACATTAATAACAAAGAAGGATATATTTATTTTCTTTTTGAGCATAAAAGT
>DATFIA010000279.1:0-4348 GCA_035270545.1 Treponemataceae bacterium | reverse complement strand
TAGATATTTATGCTGCCGGCGATGTTGCAAATTTTTACCATTCCTCTCTTGGTAAACGAGTGAGAGTAGAGCATGAAGATAATGCCGTCCAAATGGGGAAAATGGCTGGTAGAAATATGGCCGGCTCGAATGAATCCTATTCCCATGTGCCAATGTTTTATACAGACCTTTTCGATCTTGGTTATGAGGCCGTGGGAGAATTGAATAGTAAAATGGAAACTGTCGCAGACTGGAAAGAACCCTTCAAAAAAGGTGTGTTGTATTACCTAACAGAAGGGAGAATTCGCGGCGTTTTATTGTGGAATACATGGGATACTGTACCCTCTGCTCGAGAACTTCTTCTCGAACCAGGTCCTTTTACTCCAACAGATCTTATTGGTAAATTATAACAATTAGGAAGAGTCAAAACCTAAAAATAATTCACACAAAGATGGCGTGAAAAGAGGAAGTCTTGTATAATTACCTCTAATGATAAGGAGATTTTATATGAAAGGTTCAAGTTTTGTTTTGTCCAAATTGGTATTGCGAATTGCCTTGGCTTGTTTTTTAATTGCAACGGGTATTTTGACTTTGCAGCTGGATGCTGGATTTTTTGGGAAGCTTCAAGCAGGTTTTGCCGGAAACGAAATTGCTAACGCAGTTCATAGTCTTTTTAAGGGCGATTTAGCCAATATGTTAATCATGCTTCTGGGGCTTCTTTCTGTTATTGCCGGAGCATTTCTTGTTGTCGGATTTTTTGCAAACACCGGATCATTCAACAAAATTGCACTATTGGTTATCATGGTGTTATGGATTGTCATTATTTTCCTCGTTGATATTGTTGGTAAGGGTGGCATTATTGGTGGAGCCTTTAACAGTATGGCTACTTTCTTGTCCTTTTTAAAGATACTGTCGGCTCATCTTTTAGTATTAGGTGCAATAATGAGTGCAATGGAAGCATAAGGAAAAAAAACTGTTAATGGGATAATGTATTTCTTGTATCTAGAGCCCTCTTCGGGCTCTTTTTTGTTTTTTCTCTTCATACAGAACAGAGTCTGCTAAAGAGAGAAGTTCTTCTAGTTTTTGGTTCTGTCTTCCCGAGAATTCAATTGCCCCTAAACTAAGTGAAAGCTTAAAAGGCTCACCCGATTTCTGGTTGTATTCTTCAAGAATTGTATCGAGGCGTTCTCTAAGTGTTTTTACGAATTCTTTGGGAATATCAAGTGCTACAATAGCAAACTCATCTCCTCCCATACGAGCTACAATATCCATGCGTCTAAATGTCTTTTTAAGAGCTATGCTCATGGCTATAATGGCACGGTCTCCTGCCTCATGGCCCCATGTATCATTTATTGCTTTTAAGCCGTCCATATCTGCGAATACAACGAGTCCTTGTTTTTCCATAAGCATTGCGAGATCCATTGACTCTTGCCCAAGTGTAATAAAACCTCTGCGGTTATAAAGGCTGGTTAGTTCGTCTGTACGGGAAATCGAGTGTAGCGTCGTATTGTAGTGTTCTAGATCTTTGAGAGCGAGGTGAAGACGTGCTTCTGCTTCTTGTTTTGCTTCAAAAAGAAGTGCAGCTCGTATTGTACTTGAAAGTTGAACAGAAATAGTTTCGGAAATAGAAGGATCGCAGTTTCCAGGTTCCCACACGAGATAGCCCAGCTGCACCTCTCTATGGAAGAGACTAGTAGTTACAAGATTGTATGGCCTGGAACTAAATATATTTGATGGAAGTAGGCTCGATCGAGGGTCAAAACTTATAGCCTTTCCTGTACCTTCCTTCGAGTCATATTTATCGAAGCGAAGTACAAGATTTGCAACACTGGGCAGCTTAAACTGCCCGTCACGCTCAAAGGGTATTTCTTTTTCAAAAAGAACCAGAGCGCAGGTTTCAATTCCCAAAAGCCTCAAACTCCGAGGGAGACGGTCTAGGAGATCTCCTACGGATACAATAGCTATCATATTTGAAAGATATTCGCGGAGATGAATAAGATCATCTTGATTTCGAAACAAACGAGTGCTTAACTCAAAAAAGGCGTGTGCGTCGAAGTCTATGTATTCATTATTTTCCTGATATGCAACATGGCGCTGAGATAGTTCCTCTTTACCTATACAGCCACAGCTTTGGCGGTAAAGGGGTCGGGTTAGAAGAGGAGTCAATGGCTTAACTTTTTCACCTTTAATAAGAGAATGAGCCATGGAAGCCGCAAGGGTTCCTTGTACTATTAGATCTTGTGTAACAGTCGTAAGAGTAGGATTTTCAAAGCGTGATCGAACTATATCGTCAAAGCCCGTTACAATTATATCCTCAGGGACGCGGTATCCCTTTGCTTTAAGAATTTGAAGAGCAGCACTTGCCATAGAGTCATTCATACAAACGAGGGCTTTGAAATTGGGAGTATGAGTATCTAGCCAAGGTTTGAGCGATTCATGGCAAGATTCAGGTGTGAAAGCACCTTTGAATATGGTTTGATCCTTCTCATCTAGGCTGTGTTCTTTTAAAAATGAGTTGAATACTTCCATGCGTTTCTGGGCTTCACTATTATCTTCTGGCCCCGTAAGGACTCCGAACCGTTTACAACCGTGAGTTGTGAAGAGATGAACGAGAAGCGTTCGTAATCCTGTTTGGTTATCGACAACAATACTGGGAATCCCCTTTAGGGGAATAGCAATACTCACTATAGGGAGTGGTTCAAACTTTTTTATCCATTCCTTGAAAAGATCTTCCTCTATGTAATTACATAGAGTCCCGGAGGCAACTATGAGCGCATCAATAGTCCCTTTATGTATGTGTTCATAAATAGCGGTTTTTTGGTATTCCCATCCATAGGGCCAGCTAAGACTGCGCCCAGAGAAAATGATTAATTTTTGATTATACTTTGTACAGTAGGAAGAAATACCCTCTATTATTTCTTTTTCGTACTCTGAGTCAGTAGAACTAACCATGAGCCCAAGTGTAGCTATTTTTTTCATGATACCTCTATTATCGACAATTTTTAGAGATAATGGAAGTAAAAAAAAACCGGCACGCGTTTTGCGTGCCGGTTTATAACTTACTATTATGTTACTCACCCATAGGGATTATTAACATACACATAAAACTCAGAAGAGGTCGTTGCCGTGTTCCCGGTGCAATAGGTGGAAAAGAATTCTTCACTAGGAATTAGAGCTCCTTCTGCTTCCATATAAGCACCTCCCCCGATTTGTCCCGCGGTATTCCCCGTAATGCTATTGGTGGTTTCTTGCATGTAAAGTGATCCACCGGCTGCTATATATATACCGCCTCCATTGTTCAAGGCTGTATTATTTTGTACCAGTGCGGAGCCCAGGAAATTAATCTGACTTAGATTTTCGACAAAAATACCACCACCATTTTGGGCAGAATTCTTTTTTGCAATATCTGTCGAGCCTATTGTACTGTTTGTTATACTAAGTGAAGATCCGCTTTGAAGAGCACTATCATAGGCAAGGTACACAGCTCCACCGTTTCCTTGTGGTGCGGAACAATCATAGATCTCTCCTCCATCAAAAATAATCTGAGAGCCATTCGCATATATTCCTCCACCATTACCACTGGTACGAGTATGGTTTCGAATTACTGCTCCGGTACCCACAAATAAAGTGCTTTCATTTTCAACTTTAATTAAGGATTCTATTGAACTCGTTTGAGTCGCAGCACCTATAAATACATTTTCAAGATAAAGAGAGCCTTCTGATATAGTTATAAGTGGAGTTGAAAGAGTTTCTGAGGGATATATTGCCCGCTTTTGAGTTGGGTTCTCTGATTCAATAACAATGTATCTATTTAACGTAATACCAACAGAAATACTTATGTCTTCTAGTAATGTGAATACATTACTATTTGTCGAAGAAAGTGCTGTTGCAAAAGATGTCGGAAATTCAAGGCTCGAGCCGTCACCAGTACCGTTTTGAGACACGTAGACCATTCCCGCCGAAAGCCAATTCCCATACAGAGCAAAGTTTTCGGTTCCTGGTATCTCAGCAAAATTACCGGTTACAAAAGGTATGGAGTCAGAATAACCAGAGAGCGTGGCTCCTTCTGCAATATATATTCCACCTCCAGCGCCGCTTGTTGCAGTGTTATTTTGTATTTTTGCCGTATCATCCATGTATAAACTCAAATATCCCCCAGGAGCAACATAAATAGCTCCACCATTTGGAGCAGAAGAGCCGTATATGGAACCCTCACCAATATACATGGTTCCTTCCACCCAAATCGCGCCACCATCTGATTCTGTTGAAGTAGAATTACGAATAATCGCATCTTCTCCAATATTCATGTTTGAATCAGCGTGTACCGAAATAAGGCTACCTAGTCGGCTCATGTTATTTCCATCTATTA
>DATFIA010000278.1:0-3730 GCA_035270545.1 Treponemataceae bacterium | reverse complement strand
TAAAAGAAAGTACGGTGTTGGAAGTAAAGCAGTTTGGCTCAAGATGGTATCCTGTGAAGACGCTCATGAAAGATACTTTGAGGAAGGGAAATGGAACCCTCTTTGAAATGACAGACCTCCTTTTTGACTCACCGGTTAATGCAAATCGTTTTACCCTCCGTGGACTGACGAGGTAAGAATTATGAAGACGAAAATCAAAAAAGTACTGCTGCCAAAATTGTTGGTTTTATTTTTTATCTTTGCTGCTCAGTTTTCGAGTTTTGTTTTCTCTCAGGAGAAATTTCCAATAAGCATTTTCGGGGACGCTTTTACAGAGATTGGTATTGGCGTGTCAGACCCCTTTAATGAAGATGGCGAGGTTTCACGAAATCTCGTGAATAATGGACGCACTGCGGTTTCTTTGCAGGGAACTGCGGGCGATCGTTATACGGCAAAGGTTGATTTTTCTCTTTTAGGCTCCCTTGCCTACAATGGTTCTGCCGTGCCCGCGGTTTTACCCCCAACTCTTGATGTCAAAAAACTCTATGTCTCGGTGTTTACTGAACCGGCCGATTTTTTTGCTGGCCGCATGATAGTGAATTATGGCCGAGGTACGGTCCTCTCACCTGCAGATATTTTTTCCGGAATTGATACTGGTAATTCGGTTCTAGGTAAAACTGGTGTAGATGCGGCTCGTGTTCTCATTCCATTGGGAGCTATTTCCGGTATGGAAATAGTTTCTACCATAGCTGAAAAACCACAGAATGCCCGAGCAGGAATTCGCGGTTACGGAAATATAAAAGGCTGGGATTTTGGTCTCTCTTCTTTTTATACGGGAGAAGAAAAGTCCGAAATGCCGCATCGTGCAGTTTTCGCTTTTGACACAAAGGGTGATGCAATTGTCGGCCTTTGTGCAGAAGCCGTTGCTTCTGTGGACTTAGAAAATTTTACTGAGGTCCGGGGCTCAGCTATGCTCGGGTTTGATTATTCATTTTCTAATGAGGTATTTTTCGATTTTGAATACCAATGGAATGGAACATCTGGGAATCTAGGCGTATTTAAAGGAGATCACACTGTTTTCGCTTCTACATCTTGGCAGCCAAATGAGCTGTTTTCTGCGAATGCGAGTGTTGTAAAAGCACTCCCGGAAAAAGAGGCATTACTGAACTTTTCTGCAACCTATAGTCTTGTGCAAAATGCTTTACTTTCAGGTTTTGTTAGATATAGTCGAGGCACGGTGCAAAATCCGGGTGAGTTAAGTGGAGCAAATGCCGCGGTAGGGGCGAGCATTCACGTGCTTTTTTAGTATTGTGGCGTAACCGAACCTAAACCGGTAACCGAGGTGGTTAAGTTTGGATGTCCCCGGTACTTTACGTCTCCTATACCTGAAAGATTAACATGCAGTTTTTCTTTGGCCCAGACTCCAACATTGCCTACGCCGGAGAGCTTAACCACAGCATTGGAAGTTCGCAAATTTAGAGCCTTAATATCACCAGTTCCTCGGAGTTCAAGCGTAAGGGAATCAGACTCGCCTCCAAGTGTTATGTTTCCAACACCATTCAATGTGATACCTAAATTATTTGAATGAATATTCATGGCAGAAACATTTCCAGACCCTTTGAGCTCCAGTCCTTTAAGTTCTTTGAGCACCAAGTTATAGGTCAGGTTTTTTGAAGGATTCAAGTTGAGTCCTTGATGTGTATCGATAATAAGAGTGCTGCCAATTTGTTCAGTTGTTATATTACGCATCAGGTTGTCGTCTGTTTCAATTACCAAACTTTCAACTTCACCAATAGTGATCCGTAAGTCGCCAATTCCAGCTAGCCTAACTGCAGTAACTCCAGACACCGCTCGAGATTCTGTAATTACAAAACCCGAACCATTAACAGAATTTCCAATAATTATGCAACTGGAAAGCAAGATTGCTCCAATTACACATAAAAAAGTATTTAGTTTTTTCATTTTTGCTCCATACAGATGCAACACTCTCGGACAGAAAATGTGTTACAAGAGGGCAGTAATATAGGTACTATTCTGATTTAAAGCCGTTGTTCGCTGAGGATTTCATTTAAGTGCTTCTTTTGTTTTATTAAGGATAAACGCATCCCATTCTATTTTTGTCATTTGTTGGCTATCAACTAATACAAATTTAAAGGATTTATAATTTCCATTGTTTCTCACTGGCATATCTATTTCAATTAATGCGCCAGTTGGCACATCTGTATACATAAAACCTTTTTTATTATTAAAGGCTTGGCCACTAACCTCATACTGCATACACATAACATTATTGTGTTCAATAATTCCTAGATACTTAAAATCGGCTTTTCCGGCATATATTAATTTAATTGAAGAGTCTGGTACCATTACTCCAATTGAAAAATCAGCATCTTTTTTTATCAGGTGTCTATACATGAACGTGAAATCACACCAATCGAAATTATAGTTGAAAGAAGGAAAATGACCAACGCTTAGATCATAACTCGATTTTTTGTATAGAACATTATAAGATTTACCATTACTTGAAGTCGTAGTAATATTTAGTTTTCGTTCTCCCGTAGATGAAACCAAATATCCATTAATGGCTTTTGTGTAGAAATCGGTAATATCATAATCTGCAATTACTAAATCTGTAGCTTTTTGAAGTTTTACTAAAGGATAAATCTTGAAACTTTCAGTATGAGTATTAGACTCAATATAAATCCATTCCTTCGCCATAGAAGAACCATCACTATTAGCTTTTGTGTAATGATACACGGTTCCAATATCTGGTATATTAGCTATATCGTATGAAAACAACTCAAGAGATGATGTAGGATTTGTAAAATTCGCCTCTGAAAACGGCATAGACCAGCATCCAGAAATTGTAAGGGTTAGTAATCCTACTGCACAATAAAATACTGTGTGTTCTAGTTTTCTTAAATTAAGTTTTTTCATTTTTTGCTCCATACAGATGTAACACTCTCGGCCAGAAAACGTGTTCCCTAACCTTACCATTTAGTTTTTTTAACGGAAAATATTTTTTTTATGTATGCAATTATACGTGTGGTAAGACGAGCGGGTTCTTCAATTGGAGAAATCTTTTCTTTGTATTGTTCCGCTTTTAGTGCCGGGGGAATTATTTTAGCTGTGATAAAAAGATGATCTGAGGGAAGTTTCCTGCGCTGATCTCTGTTTATGGGTATTTCTCCTTCTAGTACCCGTGCGCTTTCTACAACAATGTCATTAGTACAAAAAATATAATCGAGTTGTGTAAAATGTGGTTCGCTGTCAAAGTAATAATGTGTTCGTCTTAAATGAGGAGGTACTCCAACTGCTTCGAGAACATCGGTGAAAGGCAGTTGTAAAAATGCATCGTATTCAAATTGACTTTCACCTCTAATGAGGATTCCGTTAAAATCTCCCATTACGATACACTTCTTTTTTCGCACAAGAGTGGACAATCGTTCTACTTCTTTAATTCGCTGCTCTATTCCTCTGTCGCTACCAATTTGAGATTTAAGGTGAACTACAAAAACGCGAAGAAACCCGCCCTCCGCACCTAAGTCGAGGCGAAGAAGATTTCGTGAAAATTGAACATCCATATTATGAGCTATAGCTGAAGGGAATTTTCCTTTTTTTAATAAGGCACCAACAAAAATTCCTCGTCTTGAATTAACTTCGTGAAGAAAGCAGTCGTAGCGGTTTTCGAGATACATGCGGTTAAAAGATGCAAGGGTTTCCATTCCTCCAATTTCTATGAGGCCAATAA
>DATFIA010000277.1:0-2892 GCA_035270545.1 Treponemataceae bacterium | reverse complement strand
GTTGCCTCAAGTGCAATTCAAGGAGCACTTTTCGCTGTTATTATTTTGTTTATCTTTCTGAGAAGTTTTCGAAGCACAATTATTATTAGTCTCACTATTCCAATTTCTCTCGTCATCACTTTTGGAATTATGTTCTTCTCTGGAATGACACTCAATATAATGACATTGGCGGGTCTTGCTCTTGGGGTAGGAATGTTAGTCGACAACTCCATTGTTGTGCTTGAAAATATTTACACCTATAGAGACAAAGGAGCAAAACCAAAGGCTGCAGCTATTCTTGGTTCGCAAGAAATGCTCATGGCAATTGCAGCTTCTACATTGACCACCATCTGTGTATTTTTACCTCTCATTATGTACCAAAAAGAACTCGGTATTATTGGCGAAGTATTTAAAGGTCTCGCTTTTACTGTAGTAATTTCTCTCCTTTGTTCTCTTTTTGTGGCAATTGTACTTGTGCCGGTCCTTGCAAGTAAATATTTTAAGATCGGAAGTAAAAAAGATAAAACCTACAAAGGGTTTATTGGAAAAATTGACCTTAAAGTTGGCAGTTTTTTTGATGCAATCGACACAGCTTATTATAATGCTATTCGCTGGGTCTTAAAACACAAGTCTCTTACTATTAGTTTTATTGCAGGCCTTCTTGTTCTCAGTATGCTAATGATACCACGCCTTGGTTTTGTTTTTATGCCTACCTCAGCAAGTGATACGGTTTCCGTTACTGCGACTCTTCCAGTTGGAACAAAACTTGAAACCACAGAAGCAGTATTGCGCCAACTAGAACAAGCTGTATACCGAGATATCAAAGGTTATAAACATGTAACTATTTTGATAGGTTCTGGTGGCATGCTTGGTTTTGGGGGAAGTAGTACGTATTCAGGAACGCTAACCATTTCACTGCCTCCTTTATCTGAACAGATAGACTCCGAAGATGAGATAAAGACAAAACTACGTGCACTTTTTGACGAATTTCCTGGGGTTACCTTTTCCATCGGCGGTGGAAACGTGATGAGTCTTGGAGGAGGGTCTTCTGCTGTGTCCATCAGTATAAAATCTGAAGATCTTAATAAAGCTCGAGATACAGCTTATGCTATTAAAACCCTTTTACAAGAAAAAGCAGCTGACATGATTACAGAACCATCTGTTTCTATGAAAGACGGACTACCACGGGTAAATATTGTTGTTGATAGAGAGCGGATGTATAGCCTTGGATTAAATGTGTACTCTGTTGGTCAAGAAATTAAGGCAAACATTGCGGGAACAACGGCATCGAGATTCCGCAAGGAAGGTGAAGAAATAGATATTCTTCTTATGCTTGCCGAAAGTGATAAAACGCAATTGAACGATCTTGAACAAATTTTTGTTACGAACTCAAGCGGGCTTCGTATCCCAGTTTCCAGTTTTGCTCACTATGAAGAAGGCGTTTCTCCCATCAGTATTGCCAGAGAAAATCAAAGTAGAGTTATAACAGTTTCTGCAGGCACGCATAAAGGAACCTCTATTACCAATGTGCAAAAAACTGTTGAATCTTTAATACAAAAAGAGATTCCTGCGGATCCTGCAGTTAGGATAGAATTTGGTGGAGATTATGACGCCTTAGTTAAAGCGATAAGACAATTTGCGATAATTATTATAATGGCAATAATTTTGGTATTTGCAGTAATGGCGAGCCAATTTGAGTCTTTGCTTGATCCTTTTATTGTACTCTTCACAATGCCTCTCGTTGTTATTGGCATTGTAGCAATCTATAGTATTACCGGATTACAGTTGAATGTTATGACAGCAGTTGGAGTTCTTATTCTTGTTGGAATTATTGTTAACAATGGTATTGTTTTAGTAGACTATACAAACTTGTTACGCAAACGAGGGTTAAAACTTGCAGACGCTTGTGCAGAGGCCGCACGAAGCCGACTCAGACCAATATTAATGACGACACTAACCACAGTTCTTGGTTTAGTACCAATGGCATTCTTTCCAGGAGAAGGCTCCGAAATGGTACAGCCTATAGGACAAACTGTACTCGGAGGATTGTCGTTTGGAACGCTTATGACACTCTTCCTCATGCCTGTTCTTTATTACGGTTTTAACAGAATCAGAGAAAAAAACACTGAAAAAAAGATTCTCAAAATTGAAAAGAAATTGAGCATTGCAGAATCTAAGAGAGGATATTAAACATGAAAAGAATAGAGATAATATTTAATCAGTCGCTCGAAGAAGATGTCTTACTCGCTCTTAAGCCTTTTCCCGAAGCCCAGTTTTTTACTATGATTCCTGGTGTTCACGGGCAGGGCTATTCAACGCCAAAACAGGGAGATGCAATTTGGCCTGAAGAAAACAGCCTTATGATTATATATTGTAATTCCGATGAAGTAGCACATAACATACAAAAAGCAATTAAAAAGGTTCAAGATGTTTATAAAGATGAAGGCATTGCATTTTTTATGATGTGATCTGCAGCTAAGGCCGCAGACGAAAATGCAAACTGGAGGTTATAGCCTCCCGTGTCTCCATCTACATCTAGAACCTCTCCGGCAAAATGGAGTCCGCTTACAATGCGTGACTCCATTGTTTTTCCCTGAACCTCGGTCGTGTCGACGCCTCCAGCGGTTGCCATCGCTTCATCAAAACCACCAAGTCTGTTTATGGTAAACCGAAAATCTTCCAGTAACAAAGAAAGAGCTTTTCGACTCTTTCTGTCTAGCAAAGAGGCAACAAGAGAAGTATCGAGAGCAACACGGTGGAACAAAACAAGAACTAAAGATTCGCTAAGCCCAAGACTACAGAGAATATTTTTAACTGTCTTTTTTGGAGAAGAGGAGCACAAGGATAAAAGCTGTGAATCGGCATTGCTGGTGGTAGAAACAGAAACGCCATTTGATACGCCATTAATAAAAG
>DATFIA010000276.1:0-2513 GCA_035270545.1 Treponemataceae bacterium | reverse complement strand
TTCGCATAACCCGAATTGTTCCTTATGTTCTCCTTTCCCATCTGGTTCTACGTGTATAACTACATCGTAGACATCAGGGATTAAGCAACGTATTTCGGATTCAACTTTTTCTGCAATATCATGAGCTTCTCTTACAGTAAGGTTTCCGTTTACTTCAATATCCAAATCAATGTCCCAAGAGCCAGCCATACGGCGAATTCGAGCTCTATGTGGATTTGCTGCACCTTCTGTTAAAGTTACCGCTTTAAAAAGAGATCTGTATATTTCATCGTCGGCATTTCCATCCATTAGTTCAAGGTTTTGGTCTTTGAAAATGCCAATAGCAGAATTTATGACCCACAAACTTACCAGTAGGGCAGTGATTGGGTCGAGGAATGGAATTCTCAATAATAGCGCTAGACCTATTCCTACAAAAACTGAGGCAGAAATAATTATATCATTGGCCATGTTTTTCGCATTTGCTAACACAATTGCACTTTTAGCTTTTTTACCTATAAGATGTTGATTAATGGCAAGACCTATTTTTCCGACTATTGAAATACCTGTTACAACCAATAAAGTTGGTTTGGGGAGTTCTGAGTAGATGCCTGTTCGAAGTTGTGAAATAGCAGAAAGAAGAAGCTGAACCCCTGCATACATAATAATAAATGCAAGGGCAAGTGTCGCTATCGTTTCAGCTCTTCGGTGGCCCCATGGGTGTTTTTTATCGGAGGGTTGGTTTATGTAAAAACCAACGGCAAGAGTCAAAATTGCAATAACTACATCAGTCGAGGAATCAATTCCGTCACCTATTACCGCAAGGCTTTGCATTTTAATTCCAGCAAATAGTTTTAGCCCAGCTAAAACTAGATTGCCAAATAAAGCAATAAAGGCCGCTTTTCTTACAAGACTATTACGATTTTGGCGATTGTTTTCTTGCAACTGTTAACCCTATGTGTAGAATTCTCGCACTGCATTTGCAATTATTGCGAGATGGTCTCTTTTAATCCAGTAGTGCGTAACAAATCGAAATACCCCATTCGAGTCCGGCTTGTTAATAAGGATATTTTTGCCTTTCATAAAATCAACAAAGGCTTCACTATCAATAAGTCCTGAACTTTCATAGTGGAAAAAAAGCATATTAATATCGAGGGCTTCTTTGTCTACAATAATTCCTGGTATCGCAGAAATACTTTCAGCAAGCCGTTTTGCATTTTCTTGATCTTCGTCTAACCGGCCTCTCATTTCTTTTAAGGCAACAAGTCCAGCTGCTGCAATAATTCCAGCCTGTCGCATCGCTCCACCCATAATCTTTCGTTTGTATCGGGCTTCCTCAATAAACTTTTTAGATCCAGCTAAAATTGAGCCAACAGGAGCACAAAGACCCTTGGAGAGGCAAAACATAACGGAATCTACATACTGTGTAATTTCGATTGCTTGCACGCCTAGGCTAGAAGCGGCATTAAAAAGTCTCGCTCCATCAAGGTGTATTGGAAGGTGATTTCTATCTGCACAACGGCGAATATTTTGAAGGCTTTCTATATTCATAACCTTTCCATTTGAATGAGCATTTTCAATGCAAATTAGGCTGGTTTTAGGTTCATGAATATCGACACTTGTTCTAATTCGTTTTTGAATTTCTGCAGCATCTATTGGTTTTCCATTACAGGGAATAGTGCGAAGTTGAACACCAGCAATAATAGCAGGAGCACCAGCTTCGTGCCATACAATATGGCATTCTTCATCTAAAATTACCTCAGTTCCTCTGGGGCAATGTGTAAAGAGTGCGAGCTGGTTACCAAATGTTCCAGAAGGAACAAAAAGAGCCGCTTCTTTACCAGCGAGGCTTGCTGCATAGTTTTCTAATTCAATAACAGAGGGATCATCGCCGTAAACATCGTCTCCTACAGGAGCTTCTGCCATAGCCACTCTCATTTCTGGAGTTGGCCATGTTACGGTATCACTTCTTAAGTCAATGTACTTCATAGTTTAGTAACTGTAATACGAAAATGCCCCTTGTCGCAAGCTCCGACAAGGGCAAAATCTCTATTTTCGCTAAACTACAATATTTACAAGCTTATCTTGAACTACAATTACTTTTTTTGGCGTCTTTCCTTCCATAAACTTAATAGCACCTGGACTTGCAAGAGCGGCTTTTTCAATTTCTTTTTTATCTGTGCCTACAGCAATTTCAAGTTTATCTCGAATTTTACCATTTATCTGCACAACAACCGTACATGAGTTCTCTAGACAGAGCTTTTCATCAAATACTGGCCAAGGAACATAGGAAATAGTGTCTGAATGACCTAGTTTTTCCCATAGTTCTTCGGCTAAATGTGGTGCATACGGAGAGAGAAGTGTAACAAAGGTTGTCCACATGCCCTTCGAAAAGTTTTTAGCCTTACTAAGTTCATTAGAAAAAATCATCATTTGGCTAATTGCCGTATTGAAATTCAAACTTGCAGTGTCTTCAGTTACTTTGCGAATAGTTTGGTGCAGAACTTTGGTGAGGTGAGCAGCTTCTGGGGTCGAAA